>CAYFUT010000013.1:29030-41269 GCA_964346395.1 uncultured Halobacteroidaceae bacterium | reverse complement strand
CAAGCAGCATAGAAATCGTGTTTTAGGAAAAATAGATAAGAAAGTAATTTACAGCATAAGTTGGCCCTGGGAGTAGAAGCAAAATAAAAGTTAATGAGTAATTTAATTTTTCCTGGCTGTTTAATGTATCAGTTAGCTGATATACAAACTGATTTAGAAGCTGAGTATGGAGGACATAATGCAATAAATTTCAGCGGGTTTGAGTTTTCGGGGAATTTAACTTGGGCTTTTTAAATTAAAATTAATACAGGAAGTTCCCCCTTATACGAAGAATAAAAGTAAATAAATGATAAATAATAAGGCATAATAAAGTTTCGAAGGGGGGATGAGATAATATGAACCGCAAAATAGCTTTAATTGCTCACGATGAAAAGAAAGATGATCTGGTTCAGTTTGCCCAGCAGAATGAGGAGGTATTAAAAAAGTATAACTTAATTGCTACCGGAACTACCGGACAACGGTTGAATCAAGAGACAAATTTGGAAGTTGAGAGAAAAGAATCGGGCCCCCTGGGCGGAGACCAACAGATTGGAGCTGAAATAGCCAGTGGGGAGGTGGCTGCTGTTATTTTCTTACGTGATCCGTTAACTGCGCAGCCCCACGAACCGGATGTAAGTGCTTTACTGCGGGTCTGTGATGTACATAAAGTACCGCTGGCTACTAATCTAGGTACTGCTAATTTAATTTTGTTGGATAGCCTGGAATAAATAACCTAAAAAAAACCCTTATAAATTTTGACAAAGTTATATAACCTATGTTATTCTATCTAAAGAAGTACATAATTATATCCTGGGGGTGAAGCAAATGGCTTATACAATTACTGATGCTTGTATTTCTTGTGGTGTCTGTGAGGATACCTGTCCAGTGGATGCAATTTCAGAAGGAGACGATAAGTATGAAATTGCAGCTGATGATTGCATTGACTGTGGACAGTGTGCTGACGCTTGTCCGGTAGATGCAATTGAGGAATAATTAACATTTATTAACAAAGGCCTCGGGGATTACCTGGGGTCTTTTATTTTTTTGTCCGTTAGTTCGTCAAAGAGCAGGATAATTTTAATATTTGGGGAATAATATATAAAGTGATAACAGGGAATAATAATTGTTGGGGGGATTACTGGTTATGGAACCTAAAATCGGGGTAGCTTTAGGGGCTGGAGCAGCCAAAGGTTTGGCTCATATTGGGGTTTTACGGGCATTTGAAGAAGAAGAGATTCCTATTGATTATTTAGCTGGAACTAGTATCGGCAGTATTATCGGTGGTTTTTATGCGGCGGGAGTAAACTTACATATGCTGGAGCGGTTAGCGGTTCATTTAGATTGGGAACACTTAACTGATTTAACAGTTTCTAGAATGGGATTGATTGCGGGCAATAAATTAAAAGAGTTCTTTAAATTATTAACCAAGCAGCAAGAATTTGCTGATTTAGATGTCCCCTTTGCTGCGGTAGCAGCTGATGTAGAAGCGGGGAAAGAAGTAGTTTTAGAAGAAGGATTAGTGGCTGATGCACTGCGAGCCAGTATGTCAATTCCCGGAGTTTATGTGCCGTATCGTTTGGAAGGGAGAAAATTAGTTGATGGAGCAGTATTAAATCGAGTTCCCATCAGTGTAATTAAAAGTATGGGAGCAGATGTAATTATTGGGGTGGATGTCAGCCACGATATCAAAACTCATGAGCAAGTGAATAATATTTTTGAAGTGATTATAAATTCCATTGATATTATGCAGCAAGAAATTGCTCATCATAAGAAGCTTGATGCTGATATATTAGTGGTTCCTAAGCTAGGTCATATTTCTCCCCGGGGATTAGATAGAGCTCAAGAAACGATAGAGCTCGGCTATCAAGCAGCAGAAGATAAAATTCCTGCCATCAAAGAGTTAATCAAACAGCAGCAGTTGGCAACTAGTTAAGTGCTAGGAAGGAGTGAACCAAATGACAGATAAAGCGGAAGACTTTCCGCAGCAACAGCATAAGTTTTTATTTAAAGTTATAGCTTTACTAGTAATTATAGGAATCTTAGCCTTATTTCCCAGCAATTATTATATTATTTCGCCCGGGATGGCTAAATCGTTAGCTCCGATGATTGAAGTGGAAAGTAAGACTTATCCGCAGACAGGTGAAATTATGTTAACGGCAGTATCGATGAAGAATGCTAGTCTACTGGAATATTTATATGTTCAGATTATCAGACCGGATCTGGTTGATTTACAGTCGAAGGATATGTTACCGCCCGGAATGAGTATGCAGGAGTATTTTGATTTGATGCAGAAGGTAATGCAGGAAAGCCAGATGAAAGCCAAAGCAGTAGCTTTGCAGGCGGCTGGTTATGAGGCAAAAATAACTGGTCAAGGGGCAAAGATAAGAAAAGTACTGGCGGAAAGTAATGCGCAGGGAAAATTGCAAGCAGGAGATGTAATTGTAGCTGTAGATGGGGAACCAGTTGAGTTATTGACAGAAGTAATTGATAAGGTTCGCGATCGAAAAATTGGAGATAAGGTAGAAGTTACAGTTGCAAGAAATGACCAGCAAAAGACTTATACTATCCAGACCAAAGCAATTAAAGAGGATACAGGCAAGCCTTCAATCGGGGTATTGATTACTTCTTATCAGCGAAAATATGATTTTCCGTTTAAAATAGAGATTGATGCCGGGAAAATTGGCGGTCCTTCCGCCGGTAGTATGTTTGCGTTAGAAATTTATAACCGGTTAACAGAAGAGGACCTAACTAAAGGACAGAAAATAGCCGGCACAGGAACTATTGATTTAACTGGGCAGGTAGGTGAAATTGATGGGGTTAAGCAGAAAATTGTAGCTGCTCAAAAGAGTGGAGTCCAAGTTTTCTTTGTGCCGCAGGACAATTTTGCAGAAGCTAAAGAACTAGAGGAGGTAAAGGTTAAACTGGTACCGGTCGCAGAGTTTCAAGATATAATTAATTATCTTGATCGCTTAGAATAGGAAATTGCTTGAAATCAGCTCCGCCGCGGCGGTATTGTGAGTTGGTGTGAGCTAAGGCATAGAGGTTACTAGCCAGAATATCGTAGGACAACATTTTTTGTTTCAGATTGCGCGGCTGTTGTGAACTGTGGAAGTGATTAGCTAATTTAGTAATTATAGGTAAATGGGAATTAGACTTGATTAACTTGATTAGTTTACGTCCTTGTTGATTAAAGCCTAATACTCTAAAGTATTGAGGGCCGCTCTGATTGTCAAACTTAGTAAGTTCCTTTTTTCTTAAGTTGAGCAATAAGTGGATTAGGATTCGTTGAATTCTGGTGGCGGCAAATCGTTTGGTATTGATTAGGTCGATGATTTCTGCTGCCGAGGCCGCTTTTCGAGCTGATTCTTTAATTCTGTTTTCTAGCCCGCCGGTGACGCCTTCGTAATTGGTTAACTCCTGGGCAGAAATGCGGCGGAGTAAAGTTAAAATTTGGTCTGTAAAATCCGAATAAAAAGTTGGCCCTGTTCCTTGCTGGAAGGCGTCAGCTAAAATTCGGCGGCTAAAAGAAGGAAGAGCTGTTTTGATTTTATTTGATAATAGCGGTTGATTATTAACTTGTTGTTGTTTTACTTGCTGGCGGATAGCAGATCCGCTGGCTATTTTTTCTATTTGAGATGAATGATAGCCCGGGCCCACCCGAGGTATAGTGACGGGAGTAATTGAACTGTTGAGTCTGGTTAATGCTTTAATATATTCGACTCCTAAAATATTATTAGCTTGAGCAAGTGTTGCTTTCACCTGTGATTCATCTAATTCTGAATTACGGTCAGCAAGGTATTTCACTACAGCTTTAGTTCGGGCCTGCGGGTAAGAAACTCCCTGCTTAAGTTCTTCCTTAAGCAAAGCGCTTAATTCAGGTGGTTCTTTCGCTAGTAAGCGGGCGATAGTTTTAAGCGGCTGAAGAGAACCGCTTTCGCTGCCGAAAGAGAGAAAATCAACTATATTAGTAGCTGACAGTAATTTTACTGCCCCGTAAGCAAAATATTCAGCACTGCGGGCCGAGTAACTAACTGGTAGTTGAAGGACGAGATCAACTCCTGCTTGTAAGGCCATTTTAGTCCGCGCTTGGGGACTAATTAAAGCCGGGGTTCCCCGCTGTAAAAAATATCCGCTCATAATACAGATAGCAGCTTCGGACTCAGTTTGAGCGAGAGACTCTTTAAGATGTAGTTGATGGCCGTTGTGAAAAGGATTATATTCAGTAATCATGCCGACAATTTTCATATTTGTCCTCCTTTTTGTACATTATAATTTCCAGATAGCTAAATATCAATTATAATCAGTAAATAAATTTCAGATAATTATTAATTTTATGATTAAGAAAAAAAACAAGGATAATCTAGGTTTTATCTCGTAATTTAATAATAACAAGTAAAAAAATATAATGGGGGGATATAATGGATTTTATTGAAAGCATTCAGCAGCAGGCCAGGGAAAAAAATAAAAAAGTGGTGCTGCCGGAAGGAACAGAACCACGAATCTTAAAAGCAGTACCAGTTATTAGGGAGAAAGAAATTGCTGATATTGTATTATTAGGAGTAGAAGAAGAAATTAAAAATAGAGCAGCCGAAGCAGAGGTAGAACTTCCTGCAGATGTAGAAATTATCAATCCGGAGACTTGTAATAAATTAGATGAGTATGGAGCTGAGTACTATCAATTGCGGAAGCATAAAGGAATTAGCGAACAGGAAGCTTACGAACAAGTGAAGGATCCGCTTTATTTTGGTTCGATGATGGTCAGACAGGGAGATGCAGATGGAAAAGTGGCTGGCTCAGTTAATGCTACCGCTGATGTATTAGGAGCGGCCATTCGAATTGTAGGCACTGAGGAAGGTATTTCTGTAATTTCTGGTTCTTTTATCATGATTGTGTCTGATGAGAAATTTGGGGCAGAGGGTGTATTATTATTTGCTGATTCAGGAGTTAATCCTAATCCTGATGCTGATCAGCTGGGGGAAATTGCTGTTTCTTCAGCCCAAACCTTCGAAAATTTAGTAGGCGAAGAGCCTAAGGTAGGAATGTTGTCGTTCTCTACTAAAGGTAGTGCCCAACATGAACTAGTTGATAAGGTAAGAACTGCCACTGAAAAAGCAAAAGAACTGGCGCCTGAGGTGACAATTGACGGAGAGTTACAGGGGGATGCTGCGTTAGTGCCGGAAGTTAGCGAGAAAAAGTGTCCTGACAGTGAAGTTGAGGGCGATGCTAATGTATTAATCTTCCCTGATTTACAGGCGGGAAATATTGGGTATAAGTTAGTGCAGCGGTTAGCAGGAGCCGAAGCCTTTGGACCTATTTTACAGGGGATAGCGCAACCAGTAAATGATCTGTCTCGCGGCTGCAGTGTACAGGATATTGTAAATGTAGCAGCTATTACTGTTGTACAAGCAGACAACAGTTAATTTTAGCGATTAAGTTAAAGTTAGTTAAAAATTTGCTGTAAAAGCACTATCAAGTTTAGACTAGAGGGGGGAATTAAAATGAAAGTGTTGGTTATTAATAGCGGTAGTTCTTCTATTAAGTATCAGTTGTTTAATATGGAACAGGAAGTAGTATTGGCTAAAGGACTAGTAGAACGGATTGGAATTGAAGGGTCTCGGCTGGAACAGGAAGTAACTGAAGGAAAGGAAGTAGAAATTGAACAGGAGATTGAAGATCACGGAGTAGGAATGGAATTAGTTATTCAGGCTTTGACTGATGAAGAGAAGGGGATAATTGCTGATGTAGATGAAATTTCTGCTGTGGGCCATCGGGTAGTGCACGGTGGAGAGTATTTTTCTGATTCGGTAATTATTGATCAAGAAGTAAAGAAAAAAATTGATGATTGTGCTAAGTTAGCGCCCTTACATAACCCTCCTAATTTAATGGGAATTGAAGTTTGTGAAGAATTAATGCCCGAAACTCCGCAGGTAGCTACTTTTGATACTGCTTTTCACCAGACTATTCCCGAAGTGGCTTATATGTATGCTTTACCTTATGAACAATATGAAAAGCATGGGGTGCGCCGGTATGGATTCCACGGAACTTCCCATAAATTTGTAGCGAAAAAGGTAGCGGAAGTAATGGGCAAGGAAGTAGAAGAGATAGATGTAATTAGCTGTCATTTAGGTAATGGAGCTAGTGTAGCAGTAGTAGAAAAAGGAGAATCAGTAGATACAAGCATGGGCTTGACTCCACTGGAAGGACTGGTTATGGGTACTCGTTGTGGAGATATTGATCCGGCGGCGATACCATTTATTATGGAAAAAGAGGATTTATCGGCCGAAGAGATGGATTCTATGCTGAATAACGACAGCGGCTTGTTGGGAGTTTCTGGAATTAGTAGTGATACAAGAGACATAGAAGATGCAGCTGAAGAAGGTAATTCACGGGCTCAATTGGCTTTAGATATGTTTAATTATCGGGTGAAGAAGTATATTGGCTCTTATATGGCAGTTTTAAATGGAGCTGATGCGGTTGTATTTACAGCCGGAATTGGTGAAAATGCCAAGCAAATGCGCCAGGAGATATGTAAAGATCTGGAGTATTTGGGAATTGAAATTGATCCGGATAAAAATGATGTCCGCGGTGAAATCCAGGAAATTAGCAGTGAAAAATCGGAAGTAAGTGTTTATGTAATTCCTACTAATGAAGAGTTAGTAATTGCGCGGGATACTAAAAAATTAGTAGAGTAAGTTGGAATTGAATATAATTCTTGACAGACCTTGAGCAGATGTATTATAATGTGTAAGTGTTGTTTTGCCCCTCAGCGAAGTTTTAATTTAGAGGTGATGATGATGAAAATTAATATTGAAGCAATTAAAGATACTTTAGGGGCGACGATGAATATTAATCGGAGCGTGGAGTTAGAAACTACAACTATCCACGGTCAAGAAATTAATTTTATTGCTCCCTGTAAGTTAGATTTAATGGTTATTAATTCGGAAGATGAGTATGTAGTCAGCGGCGAGGGGCAGTTAAAATTGGAATTGCCTTGTACGCGGTGTTTGGAACTATTCACTAAGTCATTAGAATTTAAGTTCCAAGAGGAGATTGCTAAAGAAGCGGTAGAAAATAATGAGCTTGATTTAGAACACTCCCTCTGGGAGCATATCAGAGTTGCCTTACCGATGCAGACGGTATGTAGTGAGGACTGTCAGGGATTATGTCCGACTTGTGGAACTAACTTGAATTATGAAGATTGTGACTGTTATGACCATGAAGTAGATCCCAGAATGGCTAAGTTAGGTCAATTATTAGAAGACGAAGATAAATAACTAGGGATAAGGAGGTGGGGAAGAATGGCAGTACCAAAGCAGAAAACTTCGAAAGCAAGAAAGCGAAAGCGGAGAGCGAATAAAAGCTTAACGGCCCCTAATTTAGTGGAGTGCGAACAGTGTCACGAACCTAAATTGCCGCATCGCGTTTGTCCTGAATGTGGTTACTATAATGGGCGGAAAGTAAAGTAAATATTCAGTTAAAAGAGCCAGGTAATTACTTGGCTCTTTTTCTTTTTTTGAGCATTTTTTTGGTGTTAGAATCTTTTTTATTTGAAAAGAGTTTATATTTTTTAGATACTGTAAATAACTTTTACGGATTTGATTCTGTGGGTTGCTCAAACTTAATCTCAGCCTTAAGCTAAGTCGTCGTCAGGCGGTTTTTTTATTTTTCAACTTGCATTTAGGGGTGGGTTTATATTATAATAATAATGGTCTTAATTTAGTACCTGGTCTTAATACAAGCTGCTAAATAGGTGATGAAAGATGAAAAACTTAGGTAAAGAGGAAAGACAGGAAAAATTACAGGAAAAGTTGGAGGCAGACCCGTTTTTAGTAGATAGAGAATTGGCTGATTTATTTGGAGTTAGTGTCCAGACAATTAGATTAGACCGAAAAGAATTAGGAATTCCGGAATTTAGACAGCGGGTTAAATCAGTGGCTAGGAATGCTTATTCAAAGGTTAAATCAGTAGAAAGTAGTGAAATAATTGGAGAATTAATTAATATAGAACTTAATCAGGAAGGATTATCAATTTTAGAGACTACTTCCGAAATGGCGTTAGCAGAAGCCGAAATAGTGCGCGGCCATCACATTTTTGCTCAGGCAAATTCACTGGCGGTAGCTGTGATTGATACTGAATTGGCTTTGACTGGGTCGACGAATATCAGGTATGAACGGCCGGTTACAGTAGGAGAAAGATTAATTGCTCAAGCGGAAGTAATAGGGCAAGAAGAAAATAAATTTGAAGTAGAAGTAGTTAGTAAAGTCAAAGAAGAAGAAGTTTTTGCCGGAGAATTTGTGATATTTGCTTTTATTGATGAGTCTGCAGAGGAGGGATAAACAGTGCGGATTGTAGTTGATGCAATGGGAGGGGATGATGCTCCAGAAGCAGTAGTCCAGGGAGCTGTAGAAGCTGTTTCCGAAGTGGAAGCAGAAATTATACTAGTTGGCCCCGAGCAGAAGATAAAGTCTGAATTAGAGAAATGTTCTTATGATGGGAGTTATATTACGATTGAGTCAGCTTCTGAGGTAATTGGCATGGAGGATTCGCCGGCTCGAGCTTTAAAGAAAAAGAAAGATTCTTCAATTGTAGTGGGCGCTGAGTTAGTTGCAAATGGCCAAGCTGATGCTTTTGTTTCGGCGGGTAATACGGGAGCAGTTATGGCAGCCGGAACGCTGAAAATCGGCCGTATTACGGGAGTTAAACGACCGGCAATTGCTTCTGTATTTCCTGCGTTAAAAGGAGAAACATTAGTTCTAGATATTGGAGCTAATGTAGACAGTAAGCCGGAACATTTAGTGCAGCAGACAGTGATGGGTCAAATTTATGCTAGCGAAATTTTGCATATATCTAATCCGAAAGTGGGACTATTAAGTATTGGGGAAGAAAAGAAAAAGGGAAATCAATTAACTAAAGAAGTTTATCCGCGTTTAGAAGAGGAAGAAAGTATAAATTTTGTTGGTAATGTAGAAGGAAGAGATATCTTCACTGGGGAATATGATGTAGTGGTAACTGATGGCTTCGTAGGTAATGTAGTCTTAAAAACTACTGAAGGAGTAGCTTCCGCGCTGATGAAGATTATCAAGGAAGAAATCGGAGCTAATTTACGGAGTAAGCTGGGCGGTTTGTTATTGAAACCAGCTCTGCAGCGAGTTGCTAAGCGGATGGACTATAAAGAATATGGAGGAGCCCCTCTGCTTGGCGTCAAGGGCACTACCATTATTGCTCACGGAAGTTCTGATAGCCGAGCTATTGTAAATGCAATTAAAACAGCCCAGGATTCAATCCAAGTAGAATTAGTTGATTTAATTGAACAGAAAATTAAGGAAAGGACTGATAAATAGCATGGGAGCAGGAGGTAGAAAGGCCAGAATTGCGGGGATTGGTTCGTATGCACCGGAAAAGGTGTTAACCAATCATGATTTGGAAAAAATGGTTGATACAAATGACGAATGGATTACTAAACGAACCGGAATTAAAGAACGGCGAATTGCTGCCGAAGATACAGCTACTTCTGATTTGGCTTATCAAGCAGCGAACAACGCCTTAGCTAAGACAGATTTGGCTGCTGAGGAGTTAGATTTGATTTTAGTAGCTACTTCAACTCAGGATTATATTGGATTTCCGGCTACTGCCTGCGTGCTGCAAGATAAGCTGGGGATTACTGATATTCCTGCCTTTGATCTGTCAGCCGCCTGTACAGGATTTATTTATGGGATTTCAGTAGCTACTCAATATATTGAAACAGGAGCTTATGATAATATTTTAGTGGTAGGCAGCGAAGTTTTATCTAAAGTTCTTGATTGGGACGATAGAAATACCTGTGTTTTATTTGGAGATGGGGCGGGAGCTGCTGTTTTAACTCCAGCGCAGGAAGGTGGAATTTTATCTAATGTTCTAGGAGCGGACGGCTCCCAGGGTGATGTATTAAAAATACCAGAAGGTGGTTCGCAAGCACCAATTTCTCAACAAGTGATTGATAATGGGGAACATTATGTAACTATGGAAGGAAAGCCAGTATTTAAATTTGCAGTTAATATTTTAGGCAAAGCTGCTCAGGAAGCCCTGCAGCAAGTTGATTTAGAGAAAGATGATATTGATTATTTAGTACCTCATCAAGCTAATATTCGGATCATTGATGCTGCAGCTAAGCGCTTAGAATTAGATAAAGAGCAAATTCACGTTAATTTAGATAAATACGGCAATACTTCGGCTGCTTCCATCCCTTTAGCCCTAGATGAAGCAGTGGCTGAAAATAAGATAGCTCCTGGGGATATTGTTGTCTTAGTTGGTTTCGGTGGCGGTTTAACCTGGGGAGCTACAGTTATAGAATGGAACTAAGGAGGAGATACTAATGATTAAAACAGAATTATGCGAATTATTAGATATAGAATATCCAATTATTCAGGGCGGTATGGCCTGGGTAGCTACTGGTGAATTGGCTGGTGCTGTTTCGCAGTCCGGCGGCTTAGGTGTTATTGGAGCTGGCAATGCTCCGGCGGAGATAATAAGAGAAGAGATACATAAAGTTAAAGAACTTACTGATAAACCATTTGGGGTTAATGTAATGCTCTTGTCTCCGTACGTTGATGAAGTAATGGAAGTAGTTATAGAAGAAGAAGTTCCTGTAGTTACTACTGGGGCTGGTAATCCAGCTAAATACTTAGATGAGTTAAAAGAAGTAGGAGCAAAGGTAATTCCCGTAGTGGCTTCGGTCGGATTAGCACGACGTTTGGTTCGCTATGATCTGGATGCAGTAATTGTGGAAGGAAATGAAGCAGGCGGTCATATCGGCCAGTTAACTACTATGGCTTTAGTGCCGCAGGTTAAAGATGCTATTGACTTGCCGGTAATAGCAGCCGGCGGAATTGGAGATGGGCGCGGAATAGCTGCTGCGTTATCGTTAGGAGCAGCGGGAGTACAGATGGGGACTAGATTTGTCTGTGCTCAGGAATGTACAGCTCATGATGATTATAAAGAAGCAATTATTAAGGCTCGCGATCGAGATGCAGTAGTTACAGCTCGGTCTACGGGGCATCCGGTGCGCAATTTAAAGAATAAATTAACCCGGAAAATGGATAAATTAGAAGAAGAGGGAGCTTCTAAGGAAAAATTAGAAGAGTTAGGTGTCGGACGGCTGCGGCAAGCTGTCAGAAAAGGAGATACTGATCAGGGGTCAATAATGGCTGGTCAGATTGCTGGGCTGGTAGAAGAAGTTGAAGCGGCAGAAGATATTATTAATTCATTGGTACAGGAAACAGAAGAAATTTTAGAAGCAAATTGCAGTTCTATTGTTTAAACGAGGAGGTAAATAATGACTAAAACAGCTTTTATTTTTCCAGGGCAGGGGTCTCAATCGCCCGGAATGGGAAAAGAATTAGCCGAAGAGTTTTCAGTAGTAGCCGAGACATTTACGGAAGCAGATCAGGTTCTGGATATAGATCTGCAGCAGCTTTGTTTTGAGGGGCCGGAAGAAGAGTTGACTAAAACAGAGCATGCTCAACCGGCAATTTTAACTGCCAGTATAGCTTATTATAGATTATTGCAAGAAAAAGGTATTAAGCCAGAAGTAGTAGCTGGCCATAGCTTAGGTGAATATTCTGCGTTGGTAGCAGCGGGAGTAGTGGATTTTGCTACTGGCCTTCAGTTAGTAAGAAAACGGGGCGAATTAATGGCAGCTGCTGATCCCGAAGGAAAAGGAACAATGGCAGCGGTTATTGGTCTAAAGGCCGAGGAAATAGATGCTGTCTGTAAGGAAGCTGCTGAAACTGGAGTTGTAGAAGTAGCTAATTATAACTGCCCCGGACAGATAGTCATTTCCGGAGAACAAAAGGCAGTGGAGACAGCAGAAACATTGGCTAAAGAAGCTGGAGCCAAAAAGGTAGTCCCCTTAAATGTGAGCGGACCGTTTCATTCTAGTTTGATGGAGTCGGCTGGAGAGAAGTTGGCTGCGTATTTAGCTGATTTGAGTTTTAAACAACCGGAAGTGCCGGTAGTTCCTAACGCAAAGGCTGATTATACTACCGATCCAGCTGAGATAAAAGATGCTTTAATTAAGCAGATGAGCGGCTCAGTTCGCTGGGAAGAATCAATTGAACGGATGATAGAGGACGGCGTCGAGTCATTTGTGGAAGTTGGCCCGGGTCGGGTGTTAAAAGGGTTTATGCGGCGGATAGACCGCAGTGTTACAGCAGTAAATGTTAGAAACCAGCGGTCTTTAGATAAAACATTGAAAAAGCTGTAAACGTAGATTAATTGACAAT
>CAYFUT010000013.1:0-28930 GCA_964346395.1 uncultured Halobacteroidaceae bacterium | reverse complement strand
CAATTGTAAATTTCTAATATTGAGGAGGTAAAGTATGCGAGTTAAAGATAAAGTAGCACTGGTAACGGGGAGTTCGCGCGGAATCGGTAAGCAGATAGCTTTAAAGTTGGCTGCTGAAGGAGCTAAGGTAGCTGTTAACTATCCAGTAGCGGCGGAAGCAGATAATGCTGAAGAAGTGGTAGCTGAAATTAGAGAGTTAGGTCAGGAAGCAAAAGCAGTTAAGGCAGATGTAACTAAAAAGGAAGCAGTAGAAGACATGATTTCTGCTATAAAAGAAGATTGGGAAACGATAGATATTGTCGTTAATAATGCCGGAATTACTCGCGATACTCTAATAATGAGAATGAAAGAAACCGACTGGCAGCAGGTAATAGATGTTAACTTAACTGGTGCTTTTAATGTAATTAAAGCTGTAACTCGGACAATGATGAAGCAGAGAAGCGGTAAAATTATTAATATTTCTTCGGTAGTAGGCTTGAGAGGTAATGCTGGCCAAGCTAACTATTCTGCTTCTAAGGCAGGATTGATAGGATTGACTAAATCAACTGCCCAAGAATTTGCTAAGCGGGGGATTAATGTCAATGCAGTAGCACCAGGATTCATTGAAACAGCAATGACTGATGAGCTTTCTGATCAGGTAGTAGAAGAGATTACTGATCAGATCCCGATGGAAGATTTTGGCCAGCCGGAGGATGTAGCAAATGCTGTTTTATTCTTGGCTAGTGAGGAAGCAAGTTATATTACTGGGGAAGTAATTCGTATTGACGGCGGTATGGCGATGTAACCTAGTTAGTTAACAGTTGATAGTTGGCAGTTAACAGTTTAAACTAAACTAGAAGTTAACTGTTAACTGTTAACTGATAACTGTCAACTATATATTTATCATGTACAGAGGGGGTGAGAAGATGGATACTTTTGCAACAGTTAAGGAGATTATTGTAGAAGAATTAGCTCTTGATGAGGAAGAAGTTACTGCTGATGCTACTTTTGATGACTTGGGAGCTGATTCTCTAGATATTGTAGAAATTGTGATGGCCTTTGAAGATGAGTTTGGAGTAGAAATTCCTGATGAAGATGCTGAAAATATTAATACTGTTCAGGATGCAGTGGATTATATTGAAGATCTGCTGTAATTTGTAATAAAAATAAGGCCCCGTTTAAATTTAATAAAGCGGGGCTTTCCCTACTATTTTATGTACATAATTAATTTTTGGATTTATAAATATTAATGATAATTTTTTTGTGTTGATTAAATAAATTTTTGGCCAATTAATTTAACTTATAACTTAAGCAATGGAGGAGTTAAGAGTGAAAAAATTAAACTTGCCTAAATTAAAGATTGGTAACTTAGTAGCTAAATTGCCGATTGTGCAAGGGGGAATGGCCTATAAAGTATCTACTGCGCCGCTATCAGCAGCTGTAGCTGAAGAAGGGGGAATTGGATTAATTGGCGGATCGGGGATGGATGTAGAAGAATTGAAGCAGGAGATTCGCCGGGCTCGAGAAATGTCTTCAGGGATTATTGGAGTTAATATAATGGTTGCTGTTAGTAAATTTAAAGAGTTAGTCAAAGGGGCAGTAGAAGAAAAAATTGATTTGATAGTAGCTGGAGCCGGTTTTTCGCGGGATTTATTTTCAATTGGGAAAGAGCATGATGTAGAAATAGTGCCCATTGTTTCTTCTCTGCGGTTGGCTCGAATTTCAGAAAAATTAGGAGCTTCTGCAATTGTAGTGGAGGGCAAAGAAGCCGGAGGACATTTAGGTACTGATCGACCGTTAAAAGAATTATTGGAAAATATTATTGGAGAAGTTGATATTCCGGTAATTGCTGCCGGAGGGATTATGGAAGGCAGAGATATTGCTGAGATGCTTAAGTTAGGTGCTGATGGGGTTCAGATGGGCTCCCGGTTTGTAGCCAGTGAAGAGTGTGAAGTGGAGGAGCAATTTAAAGAACTCTATATTCAAGCTGATGAGGAGCAGGGAATTTTGATTGATAGTCCGGTCGGGTTGCCGGGGCGGGCTTTAAAGAATAAATTTACTGCTCGCTTAGAAGAAGAAGAGGTAACTACTGGTGAAAGTTGTTCTTATCTTTGCCTGAAGAAATGTTCGAAGTCGTTTTGTATTATGGAATCTTTACGGAAGGCAAAGCAAGGAGATATGGGAGAAGGATTAGTATTTGCGGGAGAAAGAGCACATTTGGTTGATAATGTTTTACCTGTTAAAGAAATAGTTAATAATTTAGTGACAGAAGCTAAAGAATATTTAGGGGGGAAAAACAAAGATGAATAAACGAATAGTAGTTACCGGAATGGGAGTTATTTCTCCGGTAGGAAATGGAGTAGAAGATTATTGGTCTTCTTTGTTAGCAGGGGAATCAGGAATTAGTGAAATTAGTCACTTTGAAGCTGAAGAATATAAAACTCAAGTAGCCGGTGAGGTGAAAGACTTTGCCCCGCAGGAATTTGGAATTAGCCGCAAAGAAGCTAAGCGAATGGATAGATATACGCAATTTGCAGTAGCAGCTTCTAATATGGCACTTGAAGATTCAGGATTAGAAATCAATGAAGAAAATGAAGATGAGGTAGGAGTTTTAGTGGGCTCTGGTATTGGAGGAATTGAGACACTAGAAAACCAGCATGAACGGTTACTTGAGCGAGGGCCTAATCGCATTAGTCCTTTTTTAATTCCGATGATGATTGCTAATTTGGCTTCTGGGCAGGTATCTATTCAAACAGGAGCTAAAGGACCGAATACTTCGATTGTAACTGCCTGTGCTACGGGAACTCATTCGATTGGAGAAGCCTATGAAATGATTAAGCGCGGTGATGCAGAAGCAATGATCGCTGGCGGAGCAGAAGCAGCTATTACTCCACTTGCTTTTGCCGGCTTTTGTGCTATGAAGGCAATGACTACTAATAATGAAGAACCGCAGGCAGCTAGCTGTCCTTTTGATGCTGAACGAGACGGTTTTATAATGAGCGAAGGTGCTGGCGTACTAGTACTTGAAACTTTAGAGAGCGCACAAGCTAGAGGAGCAGAAATCCATGCTGAGTTAGACGGGTATGGGTTATCAGCTGATGCTCATCATATTACTGCTCCTGCGCCGGAAGGAGAAGGAGCAACGCGGGCAATGGAGATGGCTGTAGATAAGTCGACTCTGCAGCCAGAAGAGATTGATTATGTTAATGCGCATGGAACTTCTACTCCGGCTAATGATAAATTAGAAACAATGGCTATTAAAAATCTTTTTGGTGACTATGCTTATGACTTACCAGTTAGTTCTACTAAGTCAATGACCGGTCATTTATTAGGAGGTGCCGGCGGAATTGAAGCAGTAGCTACTATTTTGGCTATTCGTGATAATATGCTGCCGCCGACTATTAACTATGAAAATGAAGACCCAGAGTGTGATCTGGATTATGTAGCTAATGAAGCGCGGGAAGTAGAAGTCAATGCTGCTATTTCTAATTCGTTAGGTTTTGGCGGACATAATGCTTGTGCATTATTTAAAAAATATAAATAATTTAGGGTGAGAAAGTATGTCAGAAAGAAGCGGCCGACAATTGGTTGATTTGCAGACAAAAATAGGAGTTGAATTTGACGACGAAAGCTTGTTGCAGCGGGCAGTGACGCATAAATCTTATGCTAATGAAAATCACCGGCAGCAGTTAAAGGATAATGAACGGCTGGAATTTTTGGGCGATTCGGTACTTGATTTGATTGTCAGCCGTTATTTATTTCTCAATTATCCCCAGCATCCTGAGGGTAATTTAGCGAAAACTCGGTCGGTAGTAGTCAGTGCCCCCATTTTGGCCCAGAAAGCTAAGGAATTAGAGTTGGGGAACTTTATTCGGTTAGGCAAAGGAGAAGAAATGACCGGGGGACGCACCCGCGATTCTATTCTGGCTGATTGTTTGGAAGCAGTAGTGGGCAGCATATATTTAGACCAAGGCTTGGAAGCAGCCCGTGAGTTTGTCTTGGAATTATTAGTGGATAATATAAAAAATGTAGAGCGCGGCGATTATGTTCGCGATTATAAAACTGTATTACAAGAGTTAGTGCAGCAGAATACTAGCTTTCGGCCTGAATACGAAGTAGTTGATGAACAAGGGCCTGATCATAATAAGAAATTTACAGTAGAAGTAGTATTGAATGATGAAATTGTAGGAATTGGTCGGGGAAATAGTAAAAAAGAAGCTGAACAGGAAGCAGCTAAAGAAGCAATTGCTAAATTTGAGTAGCTCGTGTTAGGCGGGCTGCTTTTTTTATCGTTTAAGAAATTATATTCTGTTTTTAGTTTAAACTTAAATACTGGAGGGTGGAGAATGTATGATTTAATTGTAGTTGGAGCAGGTCCAGCTGGTATGATGGCAGCCGGCCGGGCAGCTGAACGGGGACGGCGGATAATGTTAGTAGAAAAAAATGCTCAGGTAGGAAAAAAGCTATTGATTACTGGTAAAGGACGCTGTAATTTAACTAATGATTGTAGTGTGGAAGAGATAATTAATAATTTTGCAGTTAATGGAAAATTTTTATATAGTTCGTTATATACTTTTCCAAACTGGAAACTACGACAGTTTTTTGCTGATTTGGGCGTAAAAACCAAAGTCGAACGGGGAGCTAGAGTCTTTCCCGTTAGTGATTCAGCCCGGGAAGTAGTAGCTGCTGTGAGAGATTTTGTGTTAGAAGCCGGAGTAGAGCTGAAATTACAGCGCAGCGTTGCTCAAATTATGACTGAAAAAGGTCGAGTTACGGGTGTTAAAACTGAACAAGGACGGGAGTATAGAGCAGAAAATGTTTTAGTGGCTACCGGGGGCCAAGCTTATCCAAGTACTGGTTCTGCTGGTGATGGGTATCAGCTAGCGGAAGAAGTAGGACATACTGTTACTGAGATTAGACCTTCGCTGGTGCCGCTAGAAACAAAAGAAGATTGGCCTGAGGAAGCCCAAGGATTGAAATTAAAGAATGTTACAGCTACTTTAAAAACGGATAATGAAGTAATAGCTGAAGAATTTGGCGAGTTATTATTTACTCATTTTGGAGTTAGCGGGCCAATTATATTAACTTTAAGCCGCCAGGTAGTAGATCATTTAGAGCAAAAACTAAAATTGAGTATAGATTTAAAGCCGGCTCTTTCTTTTACTAAGTTAGATAATAGGTTGCAGCGCGATTTTGCTAAGTATTCTCGGAAGCAGTTTAAAAATAGTCTTGGGGATCTGCTGCCGGCTAAATTAAGACCAATAATTGTTCAGTTAGCCTCGATTCCAGCTCGAAAATTTGTCAACCAGATTACTAAAGAAGAACGGCAGGAATTAGTTGACTTATTAACTAATTTAGAATTAACAATTGCGGGAACTAAAGGATTTAGAAAGGCAATTGTAACTGCCGGCGGGATAGTTACCGAAGAGATTGAGCCGGCAACTATGGAATCTCGCCTTGTATCTGGGCTTTATTTTGCTGGAGAGGTTATAGATATTGATGCCTATACAGGAGGATTTAACTTACAGGCTGCCTTTTCTACTGGTTATGTAGTCGGAGAGACGGTATAGAATTTTAAGTATGTTTTCCCCTCCCTTGTCATATATATGTATATGATCACAGATAGATTTAAAGGAGGCAGGGGGATTTTTATTATGAGGCGGTATCGCTTTAAAAAGTTAATGCGAATTATTGAACGGTTAATACTTAGATTGTTAGTAGTCGGATTAGTATTATTAGTGGCAGTACAGTTTATTTTGACCAATTCTCAGCTAGAAGAAAAAATAGTGACTAATATTCCGTGGACCCAGAAACTTTTAACTTTAGGTCGGCAGAGTGAGTTTGGTCAACCAGCAGAAAAAGTAATATCTACGGGAACAGATAGCCACCATCTGCGGCTTACTTTACAGAACAAGTTACCGTTAAAAGAGGTAAAATTACTGGTTAATGGAGAAGTAATAACTAATTTTAACCAGCCCCAGCAGGAAGTTAAGCTAAAACCAGGTGATAAAATTGCCATTGATGCTCGCGGTTGCCAGCAGGGTTTGTGGTTTAAAATAACGTCGTTATCGGCTAATTTATCTTCGCTGGAAGCGGGCCAACAGTTATGGATTAAAGATGAGTATAAAGTGTTGGGTCAGGTAGCTAAACAGAATAAATTTTAATTTAAACTTGTCATCCTTAGGCAGATATGTTAATATTGTTGACAACGGTAGTAGTAAGGTAGGAAAGTAGTAGGCTTAGCAAGGTAGGAATTAGCAGGTGTTAGCAGAGGGGACTAATATAATTGAATATTGCCACCAGTAGGAAGGTAGTAAAGTAGGAGGTGAAGTGCGGGCCAACTAGGTCGGCAGCAAGTACTCCTATGGGGAGTGCTTTTTTTGTTATATTATAGATAAAGTTCAATTGCCAATTAACAATTTAAAATTAAAGTTGTATAATCTTTTTTTAATAAGTTAAGCTAATATTTAATGGAGATAGATTCAGATTATTAGTTTAGGGGAGGTGGAAGAATGCAGCAGAAAAAAGATGGAACCAGTAAAGAAGTAGCTAGTGCCGCTATTAAGATGGCTTTAAGTGATCGGCCGGAGGAGGAAGAGCTAAAAAGTAAATATCGGCAAGAACAGATGCAGGTAGCAGCTGTTGATTTTGGGGGAGAATTCAATTCTTCAATTAAAGAAATTATAGAGCGGTCAGTAGTAGCCGCCGAAAAAGAAGAAGTGATTGACGGCAGCCATGCTGAATTGGGAGCGGTGGCGGGAGCCAGCCGGGAAGCACTGAATCAAGTGCATAAGAAAGCAACTGGATTTAATGTAGGTGGCAAAATAGGGATTGCCCGCCAGAATGATCATATTAGTGTAGCCGTCTTTTTTGCAATTGGCTTATTACACTTAAATGAAATGGCTATTGGCCTAGGGCATAGGGCTATTACATAAGCAAAAAAGAAAATCGAACAAAAAAAGTAAAAGTGTTAATGTTAGGGAGGGAAATCATATGCAGGTAAGGGGAATCCGGGGGGCAACTACTGTGGAAGAGAATACCCGGAAAGCAATTTTAACAGCTACTAAAGAGTTATTAGAGGAATTAGCTGCTGCAAACAACCTGCAGCCTGAGAATATAGCTTCTATTATATTTTCCATGACTTCTGATTTAAACCAGGAGTTTCCGGCGGTTGCTGCTCGAGAATTGGGGTGGACAGAAGTTCCTTTATTTGATAGTCAAGAATTGGAGATAGAAGGAACCCTGTCCCAATGTATTCGCGTATTAATTCATTATAATACAGAGCAGTCTCAGTCAGACATTAATCATGTTTATTTACGCAGAGCTAAACAGTTAAGACCTGATCTAGTTGAAGGAGGGGATTAAATAAATGGTCGACGATAGTTTTGTCCGAGAGGCAATTTTGGATATTCAGCCGTATGTGCCGGGGAAACCGATTGAGGAGGTTAAACGCGAATTAGGATTAGAGAAGGTAATCAAATTGGCTTCCAATGAGAATCCGCTGGGTCCGGCTCCTGAGGTAATAGCAGCAATGCAGGAAGCAGTTAAGGAGGTAAATATTTATCCGGACGGTTATGCTTTTAAATTAAGACAGCGGTTGAGTGAGGAATTGGGAGTTGCTGAAGAACAGTTGATTTTTGGCAACGGATCTGATGAACTGCTGGCTATGTTGGCCCAGGCCTTTTTAACTGCTGATGATGAGGTGATTATGGGCGGGACTACCTTTAGTGAATATAGATTTGCTGGTAATTTAATGGGGGCGACGATAACTCAAGTGCCGCTGGCTGATTACAGACATGATCTGCCAGCAATGGCAGAATCTATTTCAGAAGCTACCAAGATGGTGTTTGTCTGTAATCCGAATAATCCGACGGGGACAATTGTTACTGAAGAAGAGGTAAGTCAGTTTTTAGAACAGGTTCCCGAAGATGTTTTAGTTGTCTTTGATGAAGCTTATTATGAATATGTAACTAGTGATCAATATCCGGAAACTATAAGTTACCTGGATGACTATGAGAATGTAATTATTCTACGCACTTTTTCTAAAGCTTATGGATTAGCGGGCTTAAGAATTGGGTATGGAATTGCTAGTCCGCAGATAATTGATTATTTAGGCCGGGTTAAACAGCCTTTCAATGTAGATGCTGTGGCCCAGAAGGCTGCGCTGGCAGCTTTGGAAGCAAAAGAGCATTTGACGAAAACACTAGCTTATAATAATCAGGGCAAAGAATATTTTTACCAGCAGTTTGAAGAATGGGGATTGGAGTATCTGCCTACGGAGTCTAATTTTATAATGGTTGATGTAGCTAGAAATAATGAAGAAGTATTTGCGGAGATGATGGAGCAGGGGATTATCATTCGTAGTTTAGATTCTTTTGGTTATGAAAGCAAAATTAGGGTAACTGTTGGTCTGCCGGAAGAGAATCAAGCCTGTATTCAGGCTTTAAAAAGAGTGTTAAACTTATAATACTATAAGAGTAGGGAGGAGATTAATTATGATAGTAGTAATGGAACCTAAGGCAACAGAGGAAGAATTAGAACAAGTAGCAGAGAAGGTAGAAAGTGCTGGTTTTCAACCCCATCCTGATCGGGGGGAACACCAGACAGTGGTAGGTGTTGTTGGTGATGGACAGCGAGAAGTATTACTTAATTCCATTGGAGCTTTTCCTGGGGTTGAGGAAGTCATAGAAATTACTAAGCCTTATAAATTAGTGGGCAAGGAATTTAAATCGCAGCCGACAGTAGTTGATGTTGATGGAGTACAGGTAGGCGGCGATAACTTTACCTTTATGGCTGGCCCTTGTTCGGTAGAAAGTAAAGAACAGCTAATGGAATCTGCCCAGGCAGTTAAAGCTGGCGGAGCTAAAGTACTGCGGGGAGGAGCGTTTAAACCGCGGACTTCACCTTATAGTTTTCAAGGTTTAAAGGAAAAAGGACTGCAGTTATTAGCTGAAGCAAGAGAAAAGACTGGTTTAAAGATAGTTACGGAAGTTATGGATCCGCGGGAAGTAGAATTGGTTGGCGAATATACTGATATTTTTCAAATTGGAGCTCGCAACATGCAGAACTATCCGCTGCTTAAGGAAGTAGGTCAGACTGATACGCCGGTCTTATTAAAGCGGGGCATGAGTGCTACTTACCGTGAGTTTTTATTGGCAGCTGAATATGTTATGTCCGGCGGTAATTATGATGTGATGCTCTGTGCGCGGGGAATTAGGACATTTGTAAATGAAACGAGATATACCCTTGATTTATCAGTTATTCCTGTCCTTCGGGAGTTAACTCACTTACCAATTATTATTGACCCTAGTCACAGCACAGGTAAGTGGAAATATGTACCATCAGCTTCTAAAGCTGCTTTAGCTGCTGGAGCAGACGGTTTATTAATTGAGGTTCATCCTAATCCGCAGGAGGCTTTATCTGATGGACCGCAGTCTTTACGCCCTGATAAATTTAAGAAGTTGACAGGGGAGATGGAGCCAATAGCTGAAGCAGTGGGGAAAAAGTTTTAGATAAGAGGTGAAAAGATGATTGAACGAGTAGCAATTATCGGAACGGGATTGATTGGCTCTTCTCTTGGCTTAGGGCTGAAAGAATTAAGTCAAATTAAAGAGGTGGTGGGGATTGATAAAGATTCCCGCCATTTACAGGAAGCGGAAGATATTGGAGCTATTGATCGGCCAGCAGAGTTAAAATCAGGGGTACAAGGGATGGATCTCGTTGTTTTGGCGGTTCCAGTAGGAGTTATCTGTGATTTAGCAGCTAAAATTGAGCCCTATCTTGATTCAGATACGGTCGTGACCGATGTAGGTAGTACTAAAACCGAAGTAGTAACTAAGCTGGAGAATAAATTTCAGGACTCAATTTATATCGGCGGTCATCCGATGGCTGGTTCGGAAATTGCGGGACCGGCAGGAGCTGATAAGTATCTATTTGAGAATGCTATTTATGTGCTCACGAAAACAAAAAGTACTGACCAGACTACCTTAGACAAAATACAGGAAATGATAGAAGAGTTGGGGGCTCAGGTATTAATTTTAACTCCTGAGCAGCACGATCAGATTATAGCAGTAACTAGTCATTTACCGCATGTGGTAGCAGTCAGTTTGATGGGGGTAATGGCTGATTATGCGGAAGCTGATGACCTAATTACTTCTTTAACAGCCGGAGGTTTTCGTGATACTACCCGGATTGCAGCTGGGAATCCGTTAATGTGGAAAGATATTTTTCTGAATAATAAAGAACAGGTGTTAACGGCAATTGATACTTTTACGAATAATTTAGAGGAGTTACAAGAATTAATTAAGAACGAACAAGCCGGTAAATTAAAAGAAAAGTTAGCAGATATTAAGGCGGCTCGGGATCAATTACCGATGCAGAAAAAAGGCTTACTGCCTACTAATTATGAACTGATTCTTACGCTTTCTGACCAACCTAATGCAATTGGCAGGCTGGGCACGTTATTAGGAGAAGCTGGGATTAATATTCAAGATATTGAAGTGCTCAAGGTAAGGGAGGAAGTTGGTTCAATTCGCCTCAGTTTTAGCCAAGAAGAAGAACAGAAAGCTGCTTATAAATTATTACAGGAAAATAATTATCAGGTGATCAGGCGGGATTAAATAATAAAAGTTATAACAGACCGGGGGGAGGGATAAGATGGAATTGACAATTGAACCAAAAGTTAATTTAACGGGAGAAGTAGAAGTGCCGGGCGATAAATCTATTTCTCACCGAGCAGTAATGCTTGGTTCGGTGGCAGAAGGAAGCACAGAAATAGAAGGTTTTCTAACTGGTGAAGACTGCTTGCGCACTGTACAGGCTTTTCAAGATTTAGGAGTTGAGATTGAAGGGGTAGGAAAGACAAATATGGTGGTTCACGGCCGGGGGTTAGACGGGTTAACGGAACCGGATAATGTTTTAGACCTAGGAAATTCGGGAACTACTACCCGGTTAATGTTGGGAATTTTAGCCGGTCAGGATTTTTATTCGGTGGTTACTGGAGATAATTCGCTGCGGAGTCGACCTATGGCGCGGGTAACTGATCCGGTAGGAGAGATGGGCGGCAAGTATTTTGGCCGTGATGGGGCCAATTTGTTACCTATTTCGGTGATTGGCGGTCAACAGTTAGCCCCGATCAGTTATCAATCACCAGTTGCTAGTGCCCAGGTCAAATCTTCAATTTTACTGGCTGGATTGTATGCCCCAGGGACTACGGAAGTGATAGAGCCGGCTAAATCGCGCGATCATACCGAGCGGATGCTGGCCTATTTAGGAGCTGATGTTACTGTAGAGGGGCTACAGGTTCAAGTTGAAGGGGAGCCGAAACTACAGGGGCGAAAAATAGTTGTTCCTGGTGATATTTCGTCTGCTTCTTTTTTAATGGTTGCTGGGCTGATAACAGAAAAGTCAGAACTTATTATTCAGGATGTAGGGTTGAATCCTACTCGGGCGGGAGTGATAGAAGCCTTAAAGAAGATGGAAGCTGATTTAGAGTTGATTGATGAACGAGAAGTAAATGGAGAACCGATTGCGGATATCAAAGTCAAAACTAGTCAATTAACGGGGGCTACTATTGAAGGAGAGTTAATTCCTCTGCTGATTGATGAAATTCCTATTCTAGCGGTAGCTGCTACGCAGGCAGAAGGGAAAACAGTTATTAAGGATGCAGCCGAACTGCGAGTAAAAGAAACTGATCGGATTACTGCGATGGTAACGGAGCTGGAAAGATTGGGAGCAGAAGTTACAGAACGGGAAGATGGATTAGAGATTGAAGGGCCGCAGCAGCTGACAGGCGGAGTAGAATGCAGAAGTTATCATGACCACCGGGTTGCTATGTCATTAGCTGTAGCCGGCCTAATAACAGAAGAAGCGATTAAAATTAAGGATGCTGCCTGTATTGATGTTTCGTTTCCTGGGTTTGCTCAGCTATTAACTAGTTTATAGGTTATATTTACCATCGGCAAGCTTAAATCTGCCGGTGGTTTTTTCTATTTTTACCTATTTAAATTAAATATTTATTGCAATATTTTGCAGGAGATAGCGTTTGTTTTTAGAATTAATGATTATAAGTAAAGGGATTTTATTGATAACTCAAGATTTGCTGATAGCAGATTTAAAATTAAAGTAAATTTTGGAGAATAATTTAGTTAATTTAAAAGGAGGATAAATATGGGCGTGCAAATTAATGACGGGATAAAATTATACCTTAATCAGTCTGCTCATGAACTATTGTCAGCAGAAGAAGAGAAAGAATTAGCTGAGCGGATAGAGGAAGGAGACGAAGAAGCAAAGGAGATGTTAATTGAATCTAATTTACGCCTAGTGATTAGCATTGCTAAAAAATATGTAGGCCAGGGATTGGATTTTTTAGATTTAATTCAGGAAGGAAATTTAGGATTGATGAAGGCTATTGAAAAATTTGATCATGAGAAAGGATATCGCTTTAGCACTTATGCTACCTGGTGGATTAAACAGCGAATCAACCGAGCTTTGGCAGACAAATCCCGTACTATACGCGTCCCGGCACATATTTGGGAAGGAATTAATAAGTATTTAAAGGTATTTAATAGATTATCGGGAGAACTAGGGAGAGAACCTACTTTAGAAGAAATTAATGAAGAGATGAATTTATCAGAAGATAAAATAAAGAAGATTCAGCAGATGATTCAAGATCCTGTTTCACTTGATACTCCTGTGGGAGAAGATGAAGACTGTTATTTAGGAGATGTAATTGAAGATCCTAATACTGCTACTCCCTCCGAATTAACTGAAGATGATATGTTAAAGGAGGAATTAGAGCAAGTTTTAAATACCTTATCGGAACGGGAGAAAAAAATTGTGCAGTTAAGGTTTGGATTACTTGATGATCGACCTAGAACTTTAAGGGAAATTGGTGAAAAGTATGATTTATCTCGGGAGCGAATTAGACAGATTGAAAAGAAGGCTCTGCAGCGATTGAGGCATCCTAAACGGAGTAAAAAATTAAAAACTTATCTTTCTTCGTAATAGATTTGCAATCAAAAAAACAACTTGCTATAATAAGATATAACTTAGTTTCTGGTTTAAAAGGAGTTGACTAGTATGCGGTTAAATGAGATAGTAGATGATTTGGTAATAGCTATTGATGGTCCTGCGGGAGCAGGAAAAAGTACAGTAGCTAAGATTGTAGCCGATAAATTAGGATATATTTATATTGATACCGGAGCAATGTATAGAGCCCTGACTTTAAAAGCGCTGCGTAGAGATATAGATTTAGATGCAGACCAGGAAGTGGTTCAGTTGGCTCAAAAAACGGAAATTAGTTTTCGCAAACAAAATGGTGTAGAGCGGGTATTGCTAGATAAAGAAGATGTAACGGAAGAGATCCGCTCAGAACAGGTGAGTGAACAGGTATCTACTGTGGCTAGCATTCCCCAAGTAAGGGAAGAATTGGTTGAGCAACAGCGGGCTTTGGCTGCTAATTGGGGGGTAGTAATGGACGGCCGGGATATTGGCACAGTAGTTTTACCTGCGGCTGATTTAAAAATCTTTTTAACTGCTTCGTTAGAAGAAAGAGCTCGGCGAAGGTATCAGCAATTGGATGATCAGGCAGAAACTAGTCTAGAGGCTGTAAAGCAGAAAATTAAGCAGCGGGATCAGAAAGATCGAAATCGAGAGGTGGCTCCTCTTAAAAAGGCTCCTAGTGCACTTAAAATTGATACTACAGAAGCTTCTATAGAAGAAGTGGTTGCTGAAATATTAAAGTTGGCTAAGCAGTTGGGTTAATATTAGAAGTTAAGACAAGTATTAAGTCTGGGGTTGAGTTTAGCTGAATCAATTACTGGAGTATTAACTATTATGGGAATTAATTATTCTCAACTTCAGGCTCTAGATATTTTTTTAAGCCTATTATATTTATTTATTCTAATAATATAATATAACTGGAAGGAGGTTAAAAATGAAAGACATTTCAGGGGTAGTAGCTTTTTTAGCGGGGGTTGCTTCATTCATTTCTCCCTGTATTTTACCGCTAGTGCCTGCTTATATTAGTTATATCACCGGAAGCACTACCCAAAAAAAGAGTCGAATATTTACAGTAATTAGAGCAGTAGGTTTTGTAATTGGATTTTCGATTATTTTTGTTTTAATGGGGGCCTCTGCCAGCTATATCGGTAAGTTATTTGTGCAGTATAAATTGTTATTTACTCGAGTAAGTGGAATATTGATAATTATTTTTGGGCTGCATATGACTGGAATTTGGGAGTTGAAATTGTTATATCGGGAAGCTAGGGTTGAAGGTCCTAAACAGGCGACTAATTGGTTTAGTTCAATTTTAATGGGGATGGCTTTTGCTGCTGGCTGGACTCCCTGTGTAGGTACAGTTTTGGGCTCAATTTTATTATATGCAGGAGCCTCAGCTACTTTAGGAAAAGGGATTATTTTGTTGATTAGTTATTCATTAGGTTTGGGGATTCCGTTTGTTTTAACGGCTTTATTTATTAATCGATTTACTAAGCATTCTAGTAAATTTAATAAGTATACTCCGATTATTTCTAAAATTAGTGGAGGAATAATGATTCTGTTTGGCGGACTGTTGTTTTTTAATCAGATTCAACAGTTAAGTAGATTTTTTTATTAATTGATAGGAGGGGTTTGCTGATGGTTGAGAATAAACTTAAATTTGTTATTTTGCTAGTGGTAATCGGCGGCTTAGTAGCAGTTGGCAGTTTGGTTAATGCTGAAGAACAGTCTCAAGTGGGGACGGAAGTAGGGAAAATTGCTCCTGATTTTAAACTGCCTGATTTGGAAGGAGAACAAAGCAGTTTATCTGATTTTAGGGGGCAGTATGTAGTACTCAACTTTTGGGCTACTTGGTGTCCGCCTTGCCGGCAAGAAATGCCTAATCTAGACCAATTTCATCAAAAAAATGGAAACTTCACAGTAGTAGCGGTTAATATTAGAGATAATAAACAGCGGGTGCAGGAATTTATGCAATATAATGATTATCAGTTTCCTATACTGCTTGATCAGACGGCAGAAGTAAGTAGTAAGTATCAGGTAGGAGTGATTCCGACTACTTATTTTCTTGCTCCTCAGGGAAAAATTAAGAAGATTCATCGGGGAGCCTTAACTACTGAACAATTAAATCGAATAAAGCAGAATATTACCGAAAACAGTCCAAAAACTAAGCAGGAATAATAAGGTTTATCTCCTTGTTTAATATTTCTTCTCCTATTAGTTTGCTTATATGATATAACTGATTTAATAGAAGGCAATCACCAGAATGATTTTTTATTAAACTTTTTATTAGAGAATCATGATTATTTATTAGGAGGCAATAAAATTTATAATTTAACTGGTGGTTAGATAAATAGAAAAAGGCCTTCTAAATGAAGGCCTTTTTCTATTTATTCAATTTGTTCGCGCTCTCTAAATAATAGACTAATTGAATATAATCCTGCTAATCCTACTAAGGAATAGATAATTCGGCTAAAGGTAGCTAGCTGTTCTCCACCTCCAAATAAGGTGGCTACTAGGTCAACTCCAAATAAACCGATGGCTCCCCAGTTCAAGGCTCCAATTATAACTAAAATAAGAGCTAGTCTATCCATTTGGTTCACTCCTTTATAGGGTGTTTTAATCTATTCCTATTATCTCATAGTTGTTTCTTGAATATTCATTATATTTTTTTACTTACTGTAAAATCTTATTTTCAGTGTATTTTTATTTTGTTATTTAAAGAAAAACCTTATATTAAATTATTATATTTGATTGAGTAAAAATAGCTATTTTATTCTAGTTAATAATCCTTTAGAGTAGTAGTTTAGTTAGTATTATTTAAATCATCTTGAAAAATAATGGATAATAAGTTAATATTAACATGGAATAAAGATACATCGGTGAACAAGGAGGAGATATCATGAAACAAAAACTATTAGTTGCAAGTGTGACAGTAGTGTTAATTTTAAGTATGGTTAGTAATGTTGGAGCGTACGAGCATCAACAAATAGAAAATTATATTGCCTATCGAATAAAATATATTCACAAAATTGCTTATAATACCAGTATAGATCTGAGCAAACAGCGGGTGAAAAAATATGCCCAAGAGATTGTTTACTGGAGTGATTATTATTCGCGAGAGATGAATGTGAATATTGATCCGCTATTAATTATGGCTATTATAGAAACCGAAACTAATTTTGTGTCCCGCAGCGATTATGATGAGGGAGCTAGTATTGGGATTTCAAGTATGCGGATTACAACTGCTAAGTGGATTGCCAGACGATTAAATGTAAATTATAACAAATGGAGAATGTTAGATGCGACTGATCTGGGAATTAGATTTACAGTTTATTATCTGGGGCTAGCTTACCAGAGATATGATGACCTGCATCGAATCATAGTTTCTTATAATCAAGGTTTTGATAGTGCCAATGTAAAGAAAGCTAACCAATTGTATAACAACTATTTATTTAAAGTTTTAGGACGATATAATTACTATCATAAGCGAATATCTGCTTACGGTGCATCAGCTGCTGATTATTTTCAGCATAAGTTTACTCAACTTGATTAAAGAATAGAAGGCCCCTCCGGTTTCTAGCTGGAGGGGTAATTTTGTTTTTAGTTAATTACTTGTAGAGGAGCCTTTATTTATTTTAATATTATGATATAATTTATTAACAGTTACTATTAAGACCAAGTTTGCTTAATTTGGTTTAAGTTAAGGACTGAGGTGAAAAAATGAAATTTAATCAACAGGTAGAAGAAATAATAAATTATTTTAAAAAGGGGGAAACTGACCAACAACAAATTGGGATTGAAGTTGAACATTTTGTAATAGACCAGACTACTTTAGAGACAATTACTTATCAAGAGCCGCACGGAATTGAATATCTTTTATCCCAACTTAGTAAAACTGAAAACTGGGAGCCGACCTGGGAAGGAAATCATTTAATTGGCTTAAAATCTGATTCAGCTATAATCACATTAGAGCCCGGAGGCCAACTTGAAATTAGCACTATTCCGTGTTCAAATTTAGTACATTTAAAACAAATTTATGACTTATTTTTGCAGGATATAATTCCAATTTTAGAACAGGAAAATTATTATTTAATTACTCTTGGGTATCAGTTAAAAAGTGAGATGCAAGAGATCCCATTTAACCCCAAAAAAAGATATCAAATCATGGCTCAATATTTGCAAGAAAAAGGGAAGTATGCTCATCATATGATGAAAGGTACTGCTTCTTTACAGATAGCCTTAGATTATAAGAGTGAGACAGATTTTATGAAAAAATTCTGTGTAGCTAGTTTTTTAGCTCCAGTAGTAGCCAGTTTGTTTGATAATGCTCCTATTTTTGAGGGAGAAGTTTATCAACAACAAGCACTACGTAGATTAATCTGGCAGAATACTGATCCTAGCCGCACCGGAGTTGTAGCTGATTGTCTGGCTAACGATTTTAATTATCAAACTTACGCTGAATATATTTTAACTAAGCAGCCGATTTTATTAGAGACTAATGGTGAGTATATTTCAACGGGAGATAAAAAGGCTTGGCAGTTATTTAAAAACAAGCAGTTAGGGGAAGAAGAAATAGAACATTTATTAACTATGGTCTTTCCTGATGTACGAGCTAAACAGTTTATTGAAATCCGGATGATTGATTCTTTACCGCCTAGGTTGATGATGGCTGCTATAGCTTTCTGGAAAGGATTATTTTATAATCAGTTTAGTTTGGATCAGGCCTATCAGTTTAGTAATCAATTTGCTCCCGAAGAAGTAGTTAAAGCACAAGAGAAAGTTATTTATCAAGGTCTAGCAGCTCAGATTGGCGATAAAGATGTGTTAAAGGTAGCGCATAAAATGACTAAGTGGGCTAAGCAGGGACTAACTGAAGAAGAACGAGAGTATTTAATTCCGCTAGAAAAGTTATTAACAACTGAGCAAACACCGGCTGAAAAGTTAAAGTGTCGGCTAGAACAAGGCTCTCGATGGGAAGCAATCAAGAATTGTATCTTAAATTATTACTAGAAAGGAGTAAAAAAATGAAAGAAGCGTTTGCTGCCTACCGGCAGATTATAGAACAGGAGAATTATGCTGATGACTATCAGTACTTAAAGGAAAAGTTAGGAGCTACTAATGCCTATTACCAAGGAGAAGTAATTCCCTTTTTATATCAGCCGTTTTTCTTCAGCAAGGCAGAATGGGCCAACTTGCAGAGTTTAGTAGATAATTTGAACCGTATTTTAGATAAAGTAATTGATAGATATCTTGAAGAACCGGAATTCCGGAATTATTTTAATTTTTCTGAGCCGCTAGAAGAATTAATTTTGACTGATCCTGGTTACAGTTGCAATTTGCCTATGGCTCGTTTTGATATTTTTTATTATCCCGAAAAAGGAGTTAAATTCTGCGAATTGAACACTGATGGCTCTTCGGGAATGGCTAAAACGAATATTTTAGAAAGAAATTTTCTACAGGCAGAGGCAGTCAAGAAAATGAAAACTGAATATGAAGTTGATTATTTAGAGATGGTAAATAGTTGGATTGATAAGTTGTTAGCTAATTATCGAGAATTTGCAGGAAGTAAGCAGTCTCCTAATATAGCAATTATGGACTTTACAGGCTACGGAATGAACGGAGAGTTTAAGGAATTTCGTCAGGAAATGGAGAACCGGGGGTTAGCAGTGAAGATAGTAGATCCGCGTGATTTGGAGTATCGGGCGGGGAAATTGTATGCTGAAGATTTTGCTATTGATCTGATCTATCGGCGGGCGGTAACTACTGATTTAATGGACCACTATAGTGAAATTAGTGATTTTTTAACTGCCTATCGAGAACAGGCTGTCTGTGTAGTAGGTTCTTTCCGGTCGCAAGTTGTGCATAACAAATTAGTTTTTGCGATTCTTCACGATGAAGATAAGGTGGATTTTTTAACCGAACAAGAAAAAAAGTTTATTAAGCAGACAGTTCCTGAGACAGCAGAGGTGGATCCGACTGATAAGGAACAGCTAAATTATATAAAAAATAATCGTAAACAACTTGTACTGAAACCTAAGGATGATTATGGTTCTTCGGGAGTAGTAATTGGACCAGATGTCAGTCAGCAGAAATGGGAAGCAAAGTTAAAAGGAATTGAGGGAGATAACTATTTAGTTCAGGAGTTTTTAAAATTACCAAGTAAAAAGTTAGTAGAATTTACAAGCGGAAAAGCTCAATTTAGAGAATACAAGTATATTTTGGGTTTGTTTTCTTATAATCAACAATTAGCCGGAATTTATACCCGGGCTGATAAGCAGAATGTAATTGCCAGCTCTACTGGCTGTGTAACTTTACCTAATTTTATTGTAGGTAGGGAAAATAGTTAACTTGAGCTGGGAATTCTTTCTGGTTCAAGTTTCTTTTTTTTATTCATGGTAAATAGTTAATTAGTCACTTATGACCATAATACAATAAAACAAAAATCTTATACAAAAGACCTACTAATTTTAATCAATAAACTGTATAATTAATTATAGAGGATTTTTAGCTAAATTAGGTGTTTTTCAACAGTGGTGAAAAAAAGGGGGACAAATTATTGGTATTAATTACGTGTCTAATCCCAAAAGTTATTTAACGGTAGTAAATAAGACCCAGCGGTTGTCCGAGAACTATCTGCCGCCTAACTTAAAAGTACCTTCTGTTTCATTTTTTTCTTCTTCACCGCCGGCTAAAAAATTACTACGAGCGAGGGCAGCTGCTGCTTTAAAAAAAATGCAGCAGGCAGCTCAACAACATGATTTGCAGTTGATTGGAGTTTCTGGCTACCGTTCTTATTATCGCCAGCAGCAAATATACCAAATTCAATTAACAAACAAAGGTAAAGTAAAAGCAGATAAAATAAGTGCTCAAGCTGGCCACAGCGAACATCAAACCGGATTGGCGATTGATATTTCTTCTCCCGAAATAAACTGTCAGTTAAGTGAAGAGTTGGCAACTACTAGCTTAGGTAGCTGGTTAGCAAAACATAGTTTTAAATTTGGCTTTATTCTTCGCTACCCAGTTGGAAAAGAATGGATAACTGGTTATCAATATGAACCTTGGCATTTTAGATATGTAGGTGTGGGCCATGCACAGAAAATTTATAATAATAATTTAACCTTAGAAGATTACTGTAATTAATAAATAAAGTTTTGCAGAATAAAAATCTATAATTGATTTAAAATAAATTATGGAGATAAAATAAAGTACAGCTGATATTTTATTAAGGAGGGAACTATGTCTAATCAACAGCCGAATCGACTAATTGACGAAAAAAGTCCTTATTTACTCCAGCATGCTTATAATCCGGTTAATTGGTTTCCTTGGGGAGAAGAAGCATTTCAGAAAGCTAATCAGGAAGAGAAACCTGTTTTTCTTTCAATTGGATATTCTACTTGTCATTGGTGTCATGTGATGGAAGAAGAATCTTTTGAAGATGAAGCAGTTGCGTCTTTACTAAATAATCATTTTGTACCTATTAAAGTTGATCGGGAAGAACGTCCGGATATAGATAATGTTTATATGAAAGTGTGTCAGGCGTTGACTGGGCAAGGCGGGTGGCCGTTGACAATAATTATGACTCCGAATAAGGAACCATTCTTTGCCGGAACTTACTTTCCCCGAACGGCTACTCAAGGGCGGCCTGGGCTGATACAAATTTTAGAACAAGTTAAAACAGCCTGGCAAAATAATCGAGATGAATTAGTAACTAATAGTCAAAAAATAATAAATCAAGTGCAGCGAACGCAAGAGTTTACGCAAACAGAGGAAGTTAACACTGATCATTTAGAGAAATTACTAAAGGAAACAGTAGCTTCCTTGCAGCATAATTTTGATCAAGAGTATGGTGGGTTTGGGACTTCTCCTAAATTTCCCCGCCCGCATAATTTAATGTTTTTGCTGCGGTACAGCAAGTTAATGGGAGATCAACAGCCGCTAGAAATGGTTACTGAGACGCTAGATAATTTATACCGGGGTGGAATTTATGATCAGATAGGAGGTGGCTTTGCCCGTTATTCTACTGATCAAAAATGGCTAGTACCTCATTTTGAAAAGATGTTATATGATAATGCTTTGTTGACTATCGTTTATTTAGAAGCTTATCAAGCAACTAATGATCAAAATTATGCAGTAGTAGCGGAAGAAACATTGGAATATTTAATGAGAGAGATGCAATCCCCAACAGGAGGTTTTTATTCGGCTGAAGATGCAGATACTGAGCAAGGAGAAGGTGCTTTTTATCTCTGGAGTAAGAAAAAAGTAGAGGAACTATTAGGTGTTCAACAGGGAAAAGAATTTTGTTCTAATTTTGATATTACAGCAGCTGGCAATTTCGTAGATTACAACATTCCTAATTTAATAGGCAGTTCGCTTAGTAAAGTAGAAGTCAAGAATAAATATACTAGAGAATTGGAAATATTGTTTACAGCTCGTGAGCAGCGCGCGCGGCCTTTTAAAGATGATAAAATTTTAACTGGCTGGAATGGATTAGCAATTGCTGCGTTTTCAATTGCTGCTCGGATTCTAAATGCTGATAAGTACCAAGCTGTAGCTAAAAAAACAGTAGAATTTATTACTGCTAAATTAAAAGAACCGGATCGATTATTGGCCCGATATCGAAAAGGAGAAGCAGCTTATTTAGCTTATGCGGAAGATTATGCTTTTTTAATTTGGGGGTTAATAGAGTTATATGAGACTAGTTTTCAACCCAAATATTTACAGCTTGCTGTAGAGTTGAATCAGGAATTGATTGATTATTTTTGGGATGATGCGGAAGGGGGGCTGTATCAATCTGGTGTTGATAGTGAAGAACTTATTTTTCAGCCTAAGGAGGTTTATGATGGGGCATTGCCGGCTGGTAATTCAGTTGCTACCCTTAATTTTCTGCGGTTAGCTGATTTGACTGGGCAAGAAGAATGGCGGAAGAAAGCTGAAAAACAGATAGAATACTTTTACTCTCAAATTAGACAAGCTCCTACTGGACACCTTCATTTTTTAATGGCGGTAATCAGAAAATTAATTAATAATCAACAACTTGTAATTGCTACTAATAATGAAAAACAGTTAACAGAAATAAATAATATATTGGCCACTGAATTTACTCCATTTATAGAACCAATTGTCATTACTCCTGAAGTTAAATCGGAGTTAAGTTCAGTTAATACTGAACTAGCAGATAAAGTTAATTTTAATGACAATCAACTGAATATTTATATTTGCGAGAATTATAGCTGTCAACAACCACTGACCACTGTTGAAGAATTTAAGAAAAAATTTAATATATGAAGCAATTTATGCTATAATGATTGTAAACTAATGGAAATTAAAATGAGTGAGGTTAGTTAGATATGCTGACAAAGAAAAATATAATTTTAACAGTTGCAGCTTTGACGGTTAGTTTAATTGTGGGGTTGTCTAGTTTTTCTTTACCGGTGGACTGGGAAATAATAAAAGAAAAACTGCCCTGGTGGCAGAAATCAAAACTGGAGAAGATGATAGCTGTTGGGGAGTTAAAAGCAGTTTCTTGTAGTACCTATCAAGCCTGGGAATCTAAATTACAACAAGAAGGATATCAGATAAAAACAGGGGAAATTAAAATTCCAAACTGGAAAATAACCAGTTTGCCTACTAATCTGAGCCAAATTGAGAGCTTAAGTAAAAAAAAGCGTATTTTTCTTAGTATAATTTTAGTAGGAGCTTACCATGCTAATTGCCAGTTGTTAAGGGATAAAGTAAAATTAAAACAAATAGATAAAAAATACTATAACTCTGGCCAGTTGAATAAAGAGGAAAAAGATTGGCTAGCTGATAAAATCTATAAGTATCGAGTGCAGGGTAAAAACCAACAAGAAAAAATTAAAAAGTTAAAGCGAAAGATAGATATTGTTCCCCTATCTCTTATAATGGCTCAGGCAGCCTGCGAGTCAGGCTGGGGAGTGTCTCGGTTTGCTCAGCAGGCTAATAATATCTTCGGAGAATGGACTTTTTCCAATCAAGCTGAAGGGATAGTCCCCAAAGAAAGGCCGGCGGGAGCTGATTATAAGATAGAAAAGTTCTCTACTATTCAGGAGGCAATTAATAGTTATTTATTAAATTTAAATAGCCATCCGGCTTATAAAAAGTTTCGTACTTTACGCTGGGAATGCAGACAGCAGGGAGAACAGATAACGAGTTTGAAATTATTATCAGGGTTAACTAACTATTCAGAAGAAGGGAAAGAATATCTTAACAAAGTAAGAGCAATTATTGAAGATAATAATTTAGTTACTTATGACCAGCTATTATATATCTCGAAGGAGAGATAGATAAATGATTTTACCCACAAGATTCTATCAGCAAGATGCCCTAACAGTAGCTGAGGATTTGCTAGGTAAGCTGTTAGTGCGCCAGATCAACGGACAAAAAATCAAATTAAAAATAGTAGAAACCGAAGCATATATCGGACCCAAAGATAAAGCTTGTCATGCTTATCAAAATAAAAGAACAGATAGAACTGAAACTATGTTTTGGGCGGGAGGCTGTGTTTATGTATATTTGATTTATGGTTTACACTATTGCTTAAATATAGTTACTAACAAATCTGAAAAGCCGGAAGCAGTTTTAATTAGGGCTGGACAACCAGTTAGCGGTTGGGAGCTAATCAGGCAAAATAGAGCAATTAAAAGTGACCGCCCTGAAGATTTAACGAATGGTCCTGGAAAGTTATGCCAGGCTTTGGAGATAAATAAAGAGTTTGATGGAGTTGATTTGACTACAAAAGATGAACTATATATTATTAATTCGGAGCAAGAATTGGAGTTTACGGTAAAGAAAAACAGCAGAATAAATATAGATTATGCTGGTGAGTATGCAGATAAGCCCTGGAGATTTTATATTGCTGATAATTCGTTTGTTTCTAAATAATCAGCCCTGTGTGGCTGAAAATATTTGATAAATATTTACTGTTGGCTATAAGTATGTTATGATAGATTGTATGTTCTAGCTAGATAATTAAGCAAAAAAGTAGGGAGTAGTAAATGAGTTTTACTTTATAATTAATCATAGAAGGAGAGAAGGAGAGATAAAAATGAACAAAGAAATTCTTGCTCTGTTGGAAGAGGACAGTACTTTAGCACCAGAGAAAATAGCTACTATGCTTGATAAGCCGGTTGATGAAGTAAAAGAAAAAATTAACCAATTAGAAGAAGAAAACATAATTGTAAAGTATCATACTTTAATTGATTGGGAGAAAACAGATAAAGAAGTTGTGTCGGCTTTTATTGATGTCAAGATGACGCCGGAACGAGAAGTAGGATTTGATGCAGTTGCTAAACGTATTTATGGCTTTCCCGAGGTGAGTTCTGTGTATTTGATTTCTGGAGGTTATGATTTAGCTGTAGAGGTAAAGGGAAAAACAATGAAACAGGTAGCTTTATTTGTAGCTGAAAAGTTAGCCCCGATTGATCATATTAAGAGTACTACTACTCATTTTTTACTTAAGACTTACAAAAAAGATGGGGTTATTTTTAAAGGGGAGAATGAATCTGATGAACGATTAGTGGTGTCGCCATGAAGTGGGAAGATAAGATTTCTTCGCAAGTTCAGCAGGTACCTTCCTCGGGTATCCGAAAGTTTTTTGATTTAATTTCTGATGCTGAAGACGTAATTTCCTTGGGAGTAGGGGAGCCGGATTTTGTAACTCCCTGGCATATTATTGAATCTTCTTTTTATTCGTTAGAACAAGGTCAGACAATGTATACTTCCAATTATGGAATGTTAAAACTAAGAAAAAAGATTACTGATTATTTAACTAAATATAACGTAAACTATGATCCGGAAGGAGAAGTTTTAGTGACAGTAGGTGTTAGTGAGGCAGTTGATTTAGCTTTAAGGGCTTTATTATCGCCGGGGGAAGAAGTTTTAATTCCCGAACCTAGTTATGTATCCTATAAGCCTTCTGCTGTATTAAGCGGAGGAAAAGCTGTCAAAGTACCTACTACTAGAAAAGAAAAGTTTAAGTTAACGCCGAAGAAGTTAGAGAAAAAAATTACTGACAACAGTAAAGTATTGGTTTTATGCTACCCTAATAATCCTACCGGAGCAATAATGACGGAAGAAGAATTGGCGGCAATAGCGGAAGTAGTAAACAAGTATGATTTAATAGTGTTAGCTGATGAAATATATAGTGAATTAACCTATGATCAATCCCATACTAGTTTTGCTAGCTTGCCCAAGATGAAGGAGAGAACTGTATTATTGAATGGGTTTTCTAAAGCTTATGCTATGACTGGGTGGCGGATTGGCTATGCAGCGGCTCCAGAACCAGTAATTAAAGCAATGATGAAGATTCATCAGTATACTATGTTATGCGCACCAGTTGTCAGTCAGAATGCTGCTATAGAAGCTCTTCGTAACGGTAAGCAAGAAAGAAAAGAAATGATTGAATCATATAATAGGCGCCGTCGAGTTATCAGCAAAGGGCTAAATGAAATTGGATTAGATTGTGCAAAACCCCAGGGAGCTTTTTATGCTTTTCCGTCTATAAAAAGCACTGGCTTATCATCAGAGGAATTTGCTGAAAAGTTATTGGAAGAAGAAGGAGTAGTAGTCATTCCTGGAAATGTGTTTGGAGGTAGCGGAGAGGGATTTGTTCGGTGTTCTTATGCTGCGGGACTGGATGATATTTATGAAGCACTTAACCGCATGGAAAATTTTCTAAATAAACTATAAAAAAAGCAGGCTGATTAATTTTCAGCCTGCTTTTTTTATAGTTTTAATGATTGACTTATTCTAAAGGAGAAACTAAAAGCCCAATTAATCCTGGTCCAGCATGAACTACCATGCCGGGGCCAAGTTCACCCAGATAAGTATCTTTTACATTTTCTAGTTTATTCAATTTATTAAGAAGGTTACGCGCTTCACTTTCGGCATCGGCATGCATGATATTTACTCTTGAAAGTCCCTGTTTAATCTGTTTTTTGGCTATTTTATAAAGGGCATTAATTGACCTTTTCCGTCCGCGAGATTTTTTAAAAGTATAGTATTCGCCAGCTTCATTAATTGAAATAACAGGTTTAATATTTAAAAGTTCTCCGATTGTTCCTTTTACTTTCCCTATGCGCCCACCTTTTTTAAGATATTTGAGAGTTTTAACTATGAAGTAAAGATCTGTTTCAGTTACTTGATTTTGAATTTTATCTACAATTTGCTCGAAGTCGAGTCCTTGTTCAATTAATTCCCCTGCTTTGAGAACCATTCTCCCTAGGCCGATTGATAATGATTTAGAATCAATAACAGTGCTTTTTAGTCCTTTTATTTCGTCAGCAACCATTTTTACCATATTATAAGTTCCACTCAGTCCGCTAGAAATATGAATTGCTAATACGTGAGTATAGCCTTCTTCTTTAAGTTCCTGCAGTTTTTCTTTTGCCGTTTGAGGCGCAGGCATAGAGGTAGAAGGGATTTCCTGATCGAATTTTTCGTAGATTTCCGAAGGACTAATCTCAACCCGATCGCGATATTCTTGATCAGAGTAAATAATTTTCAATGGTAGAATGCGGATAGGGAGTTTGTCTAACATGGACATAGGAAGATCACAGGTACTGTCGGTTAATAAAGCTATTTTTTCTTCTTGCGCCATAGGATACCACCTTCTTATTTTAAGTTTAATTGATTAGTATTATTTATTTTATATTATAGCATAGATAAATTTTAATAACAATAACTATCCTTAGTTGTTCGGCATATTTTGTTTAATTAATTTGATTTTAAGCTTAAATGAGATATAATGGAAAAGGAAAAAAGTAATATTTACTGTACCTAAATTAAATAATATTAACAATTAAAAATATGGCTAGGGAGTGAAAGTAATGCCGCCAATTTTTTTGATCGGAATAGCGCTAGCTTTAGATGCTTTTGGAGTTTCCTTGGGAATAGGTTGTGGAAAGAAATTAAAAATATCTGAAAAAGCAGCTATTGTAATTTCTTTCAGCTTTTTTCAGTTTTTGTTTGCTTTAGTAGGGGCTTTATTGGGGGGCTTTATTGATACCAATTTATTTAGTATTACTGGTTATATTAGCGGGAGTATTATATTTTTATTGGGGCTTTTACTGTTTAGAGAAGGATATAAAAATAAGGAAGAGTGCATTTATAGAGAATTAAGTCTTTGGACGTATATTATCTTAGGGATGAGTGTTAGTATAGATGCGTTAGGTGTGGGGTTTTCAGTATTATATGATTTGAATTTATTGCTGTTAAGTAGTAGGTCGATTATTATTGGAATTATCACTATGGGATTAACTGTTGTTTCTTTTTTAATAGTAAATTATATTAAACAGTTTGCTTTAGTAGAGAAGTATGCCGATTATATTGGAGGCACTATTTTAATAATTTTTGGGCTTAAAATGTTGATTTAGCCGTGGCGCGAGCAAAGTGAAGCTAATATCTATGATGCGACGCGAGTATCTTTGATGAAAATCTTAATAGAAATTAAGGAGGGTTAGACAATGGCTACTGATACGTCAATTGATTTAAGAAATAAGATTATTTATGAAGTATATGTCCGGAATCACAGTCAAGCAGGGACTTTTCAGGCTGTGGAAGAAGATTTAGACCGTATTAAATCTCTGGGGACAGATATTCTGTGGCTGATGCCGATTCATCCGATTGGAGAAAAAAATAAAAAGGGAGAATTAGGTTGCCCTTATGCAGTGCAAAATTATCGACAAGTCAATCCGGAATATGGGACGCTGGATGACTTCCGCAGCTTAGTAACTGCAGCTCACGAACGAAACATGAAGGTGATGATTGATATAGTCTATAATCATACATCGCCTGATTCTAAGTTGTTTGCTGAGCATCCGGACTGGTTTTACCGTACTGAAGGAGGAAATGTGGGCAATAAAATTGGTGATTGGTATGATGTAGTAGACCTTGATTATGACAACCAGAAACTATGGGACTATCAGATAGAAACATTAAAATATTGGGTAAAGCAGGGGGTAGATGGGTTTAGATGTGATGTAGCTCCGCTGGTGCCGCTGGAATTTTGGAAACAAGCACGTCAGGAAGTAGCAAAGGTAAAGGAAAATGTTATCTGGTTAGCAGAAAGTGTAGAACCGGTGTTTCTTAAGGCGCTGCGCCAGGAAGGCTTTACAGGGTTTTCAGATGCTGAATTATATCAGGCATTTGATGTTACCTATAGTTATGATTCTTTTCAGTTTTTTAAAGATTATATGGCAGGAGGTTGTTCCTTAGAGAAGTATTTAGATAAACTTAGCCAGCAGGCACATATTTATCCCGCTAATTATGTAAAAATGAGATTTTTGGAAAATCACGATCAACTGCGAGCTAGAAAATGGCTGTCTGATAAAAGTGATTTATGGATGTGGACAGCTTTTTATTATTTTCAGCAGGGCTTAACCCTACTATATGCTGGCCAAGAAACGAAAAATACTAAAACTCCTAGTTTATTTACGAAAGATCCCATCAATTGGAAGCGGATAGACAAGGAATATATTAGTTTCTTACAGCAGTTGGCTGATTTTAAAAGAGCTCCTATTTTTGCTGACGGACAGTTTCAGATTCATGATAATAGCAAACAAGGGGTGGCAGTAGCTAGCTATGAAACTAAAGAGAAGAGGTTAATAGGTATTTTTAATTTAGAGCGGAAATATGGAACGGTAAAGATTGATTGTCCAGACGGAGAATATACTAACCTGATCACAAAAGAAAAAATAACAGTTAATAATAACAGCTTTGAATTAAAGTTAAAACCGGTAGTTTTGGAAGTTGATAAAGAACTAAAAGAAGAAAAAATAAATTTAGCTGAACTGTGAATCTAAAATAAAAGAATTACAATTAAATATAGATTAATTTTTTTAAAACAAAGTTCACTTTTAACCTAGTCACTTATGAACATATCATATAAAAAAACACAACAAATAAAATAATAAAGAAACAGAAGGGAGGAGAG
>CAYFUT010000012.1:43868-55943 GCA_964346395.1 uncultured Halobacteroidaceae bacterium | reverse complement strand
AAATTTATATATCGATATTGTCTGCTAAATCTGCATTTTCCATAATAAATTCCCGCCTTAAACTTGCTTTTGAACCCATTAATCGATTAAAAACATCATCCGCCATAATTTCATCTTCAATCTCCACTTTTTCTAATTTGCGTGATTCGGGATCCATTGTGGTTTCCCATAGTTGCTTAGGATTCATTTCCCCTAATCCCTTATACCGTTGAATACCTACTCGGCTGTTATTTTTTTCTTCTAAATAAGACTGCAGTTCCTGATTAGTATATAAATATTCACTCTGCCCCCCATACGTAACCTTATATAAAGGAGGTTTAGCAATATAAACATGATCATTAGCAATTAAATCAGGCATATAGCGGTAAAATAAAGTCAATAACAAAGTACAAATATGAGCTCCATCAACATCAGCATCCGTCATGATTACTAGTTTATGATACCTCAATTTTTTCAAATTGAATTCTTCTCCAATTCCTGCTCCTAACGCAGTTACTATCGAAGCTATTTCATCATTCTTTAAAATTCGATCTAAACGGTAACGTTCTACATTCATAATTTTACCTTTTAACGGTAAAATCGCTTGAAACTCCCGATTTCTACCCTGCTTAGCCGAACCTCCGGCCGAATCTCCTTCCACTAAATAAAGTTCACACTTTTCCGGCTTGCGACTGCTGCAGTCAGCTAATTTTCCCGGCAGTGAATTATTACTTAAGGGCCCTTTCCGCTTCCGGGCCAACTCCCGCGCCTTCTTGGAAGCCTGCCGCGCTTTAACCGCCTTTAAGGCTTTATCGATTACTTTTTCTGCTAAGTCTGATTTTCGTTCCAGATAAACCCGCAGATGATCATAGACCGTCTGTTCTACTTTAGTCCTGATTCCGCTATTTCCTAATTTAGTTTTTGTCTGTCCTTCAAACTGCGGTTCAGTTAGTTTAACACTAACAATAGCCGTTAAACCTTCTCTTAAATCACGCCCCGTTAGCTTAGGGTCTCTTTTTTTCAACAAATTATTCTCTTTCCCGTAATCATTAAAAGCCCTCGTCAAAGCAGTTTTAAATCCAGTCAAATGATAACCGCCGTCGTGAGTATTAATATTATTGGCAAAACTATAAATCCGCTCATTATAACCCTTATTGTACTGAAAAGCGACTTCTATATAAGTATCTTCTACTTCTTCCTCAATATAAACAATATCATCAATCAAAGGATCTTTATTCCGATTTAAATGTTTAATAAATGCTTCTAGTCCTCCATCATAACAATACTGAACCTTTTTTTCTTCTTCACCTCGCTTATCCTGTAAAACTATTTCCAAATTTTTATTTAAAAAAGCAGATTCCTGTAATCTGTTTTTCAATACTTCAAACTTAAAGTTCAGCTCATCAAAAATTTCAGCATCCGGTTTAAAAGTAATTTTCGTTCCTCTCTGCCGAGTATTTCCTTTATTTTTAAATTCAGTGGCCGGATAACCTTGTTCATATTTTTGATAGTAAATATTACCTTCCCGATATATTTCTAATTCCAGCCATTCTGAAAGAGCATTCACAACTGAAACTCCCACTCCGTGTAACCCCCCGGAGACTTTATAACCGCTGCCATCAAATTTTCCACCCGCATGAAGAGTAGTTAATACTAACTGAGCAGCAGGAAGTCCCTTTTCTGAATGAAGATCCACCGGGATACCTCGACCATAATCGCGAACAGTTACTACCTCTCCCGGCTGCAAAATTACTTCAATTTTATCTCCATGCCCAGCCAGGAATTCATCAATACTATTATCTACTACTTCCCACACAAGGTGATGTAACCCCTTAGTTCCTGTTGACCCGATATACATCCCTGGCCGTTTTCGAGCAGCTTCTAATCCCTCTAGTACTTCAATCTGCTCTGCATTGTATTCATTATTCACTGCCATCTCAACTCCACCCCTTTTTCTACCATCTTTTGTAAAAGCAATATTACATCTATTATAATAGCATATAGAACTACCATTGACAATACTCAATTGAAAATCAGTCTCCTAGCTAACTTATTATATATAGTTTTCTCCTCCTGCTTAAGATATTATAATACACAGAAAAAATTTAAATTATAAAAATAACTTGCAGAAATTCAGAGTTTTCTATATGATTTTATATACGTAGGCAATTAGTGAACCACTGGATAATATAGTGGTTCAACTCTAAAATACAATTTGTTTTATTTAAAACCTAACCGTGTGGGAGGTGATTTTCACCTGACTTCAAAAGTTTTTTGTTTGCGGTTATGGAATGCGAGGCAAGCTGAAATTGGGCAAAAAAACTTTTTTATTTCAGCTTACCTCGCATGGAATAAACAAAAAAGTTTTATTGAAGGTAAAATACCCTCCCACACGGTTGGTTAATAACTTCACTCTAGAGTTGGATGTCTATAGACAATTGAATTGGAAAAAATTAATTTAGAGAAAAACAGCAACATAAAAAAGGATAAATCATTTCTAAATGGAAAATATAATAATGGTTAAATTAATATGTTACTACAGAAAGGAGATAAAAATGAATTCCGAACAGCAAATTAGTCCCGTAGCCATTGAAGATAAAATGAAAAATTCTTATCTCAATTATTCACTAAGTGTTATTATTGGTCGAGCTCTACCTGATGTTCGGGACGGCCTAAAACCAGTTCACAGGCGAATTCTATATGCCACTAAAAAGTTAGGTTTAACTCCGGACAAACCCCATAAAAAATCTGCTCGTATTGTAGGAGAAGTATTAGGTAAATATCATCCACACGGCGATAGAGCCGTTTATGACGCCATGGTCCGCATGGCTCAGGAGTTCAGTCAACGCTATAAACTAATCGACGGTCACGGTAATTTCGGCTCTATTGACGGCGATAGTGCAGCAGCTATGCGATATACAGAAGCTCGGTTAGCTCCTATTTCTCTGCAGATGCTAAAAGATATCGAACAAAACACAGTTGATTTTGTAGATAACTTTGACGGATCGCTGGAAGAACCAACAGTCTTACCTACCCGGATTCCCAATTTATTAGTCAACGGTTCTAGCGGTATTGCAGTAGGGATGAGTACCAACATCCCGCCTCACAATTTAAAAGAAGTTATTAACGGACTAATAAAAGTTTTAGACAATCCAGACATCAATTTAGATCAACTTATGGAAGCAATCCCCGGTCCTGACTTCCCCACTGGCGGCCAAATAATCGGTAATGACAGCATCAAAAAAGCTTATAAAACCGGAAAAGGAAAAATTACTCTCCGGGGCAAAAGTAAAATTGAAAGCGGCAGCCAGGGAACCAAGAAAATTGTAATTACAGAAATTCCCTATCAACTAAACAAAAGTAAACTAATTGAAGAAATTGCTGATACAGTCAAGGAAAACAAAATCAAAAACGTCAATGATGTTCGTGATGAATCTGATCGGGAAGGATTACGTATCGTACTCGATTTAAAACGAAAAGCAGATCCCGACATCATCCTTAATCGATTATACAAATATACCTCCCTCCAATCAAACGTTAGAATTAACATGTTAGCCTTGATTGACCAACAGCCGGAGGTAATGGACCTTAAAACTATTTTACAGCATTTTATTGACTTTAGAAAGGAAGTCGTCAGCCGGCGGACTAAACATAAACTTGAAGAAGCCCAGGATCGCAAACATATTCTCATCGGCCTTAAAAAAGCAATCGATAATTTGGAGGAAGTAATTTCTATTATCCGCCAATCAAAATCACGCCAAAAAGCAACCCGCAATTTACAGCGCAAACTAGAAGTAACTAAACGACAAGCAAAAGCTATTCTAAATATGAAATTACAGCGGTTAGTAGGACTGGAAATTGAAAAGCTAGAAACGGAATTAAAGGAAATAAAAGAAAAAATTAATTATTATCAAGAAATCTTAGCCAAAGAAAAAAAATTAAAGGAACTAATCAAAGAAGAATTAATCGAAATCCAAGAAGAATATGAGGACCAGCGCCAAAGTGAAATTATCCCGGATGAATCACAAGCTAAATTAGACAAGCAGGATTTAATTAAAGATAAAAAAGCTGTCATTTCATTTTCTGATCAGAATAATATCAAACGTACTGATGAAAAAGCGAATATTCGTGCCAGTAAAAATGACTTTATTACTCATGTTCTCAGCGGCCGTAGCCATGACAAATTATTATTTTTCACTCAAACCGGTCAAGTTCATCTCTTAACTGTTCATCAAATTCCTGAACACCACGGGCTGTCCACTGGCGACTCTTTAGAGGAATTTTTAAAAATTCCATACGATGAAGAAATAGTTGATGTTCTGCTCCTTAACGAGGAACTTGAGGATGAATACATCACTATTGCCACCAAACAGGGACAAGTAAAGAAGACAAAAGGAAAAGAATATAAAACAAATGTTTCCTCGCTAAAAGCAATTAAACTCAATCCGGAGGATGAAGTAGTTGCTGTTAAAGCAACTGATGGAAACCAAAACTTAATGCTCGCTACTAAAGAAGGTTATATAATCCACTTCCAGGAAGAAGAAGTCAGTCCTACCGGTCGTAATACTAAAGGACGAGTAGGAATTGACTTAAAAGATAACGATACAGTGATCAGTTTCTACCCTACTACTGAAGCAGAATTAATCTTAGCCTTTACCGACACTGGACGCGGCAAAGCAAGTCCGCTAGAACAGTATAAACTACAGACCAGAAACGGCAGAGGATTGAAAACAATGAGCAATACTGACTACCAGTTGTTAAATATTCTGCCTGCTTCTCCGGACAATAAAATCGTTTTTATTACCGAAGATGATCAATTGATTAAAAAAGAAGTTGCTTCGATTACAGAAACAAAACGACTGGGCGGTATGTACGCGCAGCTTGCAGAAGATAAAAAATTAACTGGAATCTTTAAATTACCAATTTCTGAATAAATTATTTAACCCCTGGTTTTTAAAATAAGACCAGGGGTTTTCATAATTAATTTAATTATTAATCATAGTTACTATTTCAGCAGCAATTTCCTGAACAGGCTTCACTACATCAACTGCTCCCCGTTCATAAGCACTTCTGGGCATTCCATAAACAACAGAAGTAGTTTCATCTTGAGCAATAGTTTGACCGCCGACTTCCTTAATTAATTCTAATCCGTGAGTTCCATCTTTCCCCATTCCTGTTAGTAAAACTCCTACTATCTGCCCCTCATAATTTTCCACTACTGATTCCATAGTTTTATCAATAGCAGGTCTTACATTATGCAGTTTATCTTCCTGCGTTAAATCAATTCCTGCCTTATCAATCACCAGGTGATAGTTTCCAGGAGCTAAAAAAACTTTCCCCGGTTCTAATTTATTACCCCGTTCTGCTTCTTTAACATTCAGCTCTGATAATTTATCTAATCGTTCAGCCAGCGAAGTAGTAAATCCCGCCGGCATATGCTGTACCACAAGAACAGCAGCATTTAAATCACCTGGCAATCTACTAAATACTTCTTTTAAAGCCTTTGGCCCTCCGGTAGAAGCCCCAATTACTAATAGAATATCTTGTTCCTGGTTAACTGATTTTATTTTTCGCCGTTCAGTCTGCTTTTGTTGTTTTAAATTTTCTTTTTTAGTCGGATCCTGCTGCTTTATTTTCCGCTTAACATTTGACTGAGCAGCTAATCTAACCTTTTCTACCAAACTTGTCTTCACCTTTTTTATATCCAGGGAGATAGCCCCGGAAGGCTTAGGGATAAAATCAAAAGCTCCTAACTCCAGGGCTTCAATAGTAGCTTTACTGCCTTTTTCAGTTACGCTGCTCAACATTACTACCGGAAGAGGCTGTTCTGCCATTAGGTGCTGCAAGAACTCCAATCCATCCATCCGGGGCATCTCTACATCAAGTGTAATTACATCAGGGGTGTACTGCTCCAACTTTTTTAAAGCATCTTCTCCGTTCCTCGCTTGATCAACTACTTTTATATCGCTGTATTCATCCAGTAGTTCACTAACTACTTTCCGCATAAAAGCTGAATCATCTACTACTAATACTTCAATCTGAGAAGTCACTTCCCCACCCCCACACTTAATCTATTATATTACTTAACGCCTCTTTTACTTTATCGGGTTTAATTGGTTTTACAATAAAGTCCTTTGCTCCTGCTTCTAGTGATTCAATAACCATCGGTTTCTGCCCCATAGCACTACAGACAATAATATCAGCATCAGGGTCATCGTCCACAATTTCTTTAATTGCTTCAATACCATCCATTTTGGGCATAGTAATATCCATAGTCACTAAATCAGGCTGCACATCTTTATATTTCTCTACTGCTTCTTCTCCATTAACAGCTTCTCCTGCCACTTCATAACCATTTTCTTCAATTAGATTCTTTAACATTGTCCGCATAAACTCCGCATCATCTACAATTAGCACACTAGCCAAAGGTAATTCCCCCTTTAACCTGTAGTTATTTCTTCTACATTAATAATAATAGCTATACTGCCGTCGCCTAAAATAGCTCCCCCGGCAATTTTTTCAATATTTTCCGCCAAATCATTAATACGTTTAATCACTACTTCTTGTTGACCAATAATTGAATCTACTATTAACCCATAAAAGTCCTCTCCTACTTCTACAATTACAGTAGATATCTCCTCTTGTTCCTCTTCCTGAGGAGCTTTATTTAACTCATCCCGAAGAGAAACTAACGGAACTACCGAACCGCGTCGATATATCACTTCTTCCTGACGGACTGTTTTAATTTCTTCTGGTTTAACATCTACAATCTCCTTGATTGACTCCAAAGGAATTACATACTTTTGATCAGCTACTGTAATTAAAAATCCTTGAATAATCGATAAAGTTAATGGTAGCTTCATAGTAAAAGTAGAACCTTTTCCTACCTCCGACGAAATGTCTACTGAACCATTTAAAGATTCAATTGTATTTTTTACTACATCCATGCCAACTCCTCGGCCAGAAACATCACTGACTTCTTCATTAGTAGAAAAACCGGCTTCAAAAATTAAATTAATAATCTCTTTATCCGACATAGCATCAACTTCCGTCTGGCTAACTACCTCTTTTTCCAGGGCCTTTTCTCTAATTATATCGGGGTCTATTCCCCGACCATCATCTTTAACCTGCACTACTACATTATTTCCTTCATGAAAGGCAGAAATTTTAACTTCTCCTTCTCTATCCTTTCCTAACTCTTCCCTTTCTTCAGGCGGTTCAATCCCGTGGTCAATAGAATTCCTGATCATATGCACTAGCGGATCTCCAATTTCATCAATGATGGTTCTATCTAATTCGGTGTCTTCTCCTTCCATTACCAGATTGATTTCTTTGTCTAACTCTTGAGCTAAATCGCGAACCAAACGGGGAAACCGATTAAACACTAAATTAATAGGCACCATCCGCATTTCCATAACTGCATCCTGCAAATCGGTAGTTACCTTACTTAAAGGTTTTAACTGTTTGTTTAGCTCATCAAGATCATACTGTTCAGCCACAGATTCTACCTGCGTCCGTTTAATTACCAATTCAGCTACAAGATTCATCAAAGAATCCAATCTATCTACATCTACTCGGATTTTACTACTTGACTTCAGCCGTTTTGATAGTGACTGAGTATTAGACTGTTCTTCCCCTTCAGTTTTTCCACCATCTTCTTTATCATCTGTAATTTCAGCGCTTTCCAGTTCTATCTCACCAGATAATTTCTCTAGACTAATAGAGTCTACTTCTATTGTTTCAATTTCCGAAATATCACTTAATGATTCAGAAATTTCGTCTTGACTCTCTTCAGTCAAATATAAAACAGAAAAATTATGGTCCAGTTCTTCATCCCGAATTTTATCAATTGTTGGCTTAGCCTTAATTAATTCTCCGTTTTCTTCTAAAACATCAAATACCATATCGGCCCGCAGTGATTTGAATACACAGTCTTCTTCTAACTGTACCCGAATAACTAGCGGCTGTCCATTAGTCTCTTCTACCATTTCTAATTCTCTATCACTTAAATCAAATTCCGTTTCACTGCTGCTCGTTGAGCTATCTGATTCTTCGCTTACACCCAAGTCGCCATCTGTCTCTTGTGAATAATTTTTAAGGTCTTTAATCAGCGCCTCTAATTCTGCTTCTGATACCTCTTCGGGATTATTACTTAATAATTCCAGATTATCTACTGCTTGAAATAATAAATTAACAATTTCTGTAGTTACTACTAAATTTCCTTCTCTAAATAAATCCAATACATTTTCCATAGCATGGGCCAACTCACTAACCTTATCAAATCCCATTGTTCCGGCCATACCTTTTAAAGTATGAGCAGCCCGAAAAGCTTCATTAATCATTTCATGGTTATCAGGATTATTTTCCAGAGTCAACAGCGCATCATTCAACACATCTAGATGTTCCCGGGATTCACTGGCATATAAATCCTGAAACTGATCCATATCCATAGCAACCTATTCCTCCTTTCACTTTAGACCTCCTGCTTTTCTAATTCTATTTTTTCATCAGACGCTAGCAAATTATTAAGATCGAGGATATTAACGATATTTTCATCAATCTTAACCACCCCAGTTAAATAATCATTCTTAATTCCTACCATACTCTGTGGTGGGTCCTCAATATCTTCTTCATTAATATGAAGCACTTCTGAGACAGCATCAACAATCAAACCTACATCATCATCTTCATATTCAACCACGATAATCCGCGTATCTTCTGTATTTTTTACATTCTCCAGCCCCAATCGCTTCCGCAGGTCAACTACGGAAATGATATCTCCCCGCAAATTAATGATCCCAGCAAAATAGCGGGATGTATCTGGCAACTCTGTTATCTCTGTCATCCGGTTAATTTCATGAATGCAGGTGATTTTTACGCCGAACTTTTCCTTTCCTATATCAAAAATTATCATTTGTTTACTTTCATCTACCATAATATTCCCTCCTTTCTAAATAAGCCTTTTCATCTTATTTTATTCGATATATAAATACTTAGTCCTGCAAAAGTAGTAAAATAGTTTCAAGTTTAAGAAAAGAGGGAAGCTGTTATCTTCGATTTTTTAGTTCCGCAAATACTTCTTCCAGCTCTACACCATAATACACCATTACTACTAATAAATGATAGATAAAATCAGCTATTTCATAAATTATTTCCTCTTTATTTTCTTCTTTAGCTGCCATTACTATTTCAGTTGCTTCCTCACCAATCTTCTTTAAAAAAGTATTCGGCCCTTTACGATATAAACTGGAAGTATAGGAGTCTTCCCGGGGATTTTTTCTTCTATCTGTAATCACCCGCTGCAATTCACCTAAAATATCATCATCATTTTCATTATAGACCTCTTCCGGATCAAAAACTAATTCTGACTCTTCTTCCTCATTTAGTTGGCGATAAAAACAAGATTTATGTCCAGTATGACAGGCACACCCTGTCTGATGAACTTTTATCAGCAAGGTATCGCCATCACAATCATACCGAATTTCTTCTACCTCTTGAATATGACCAGAAGTTTCTCCCTTCCACCATAGTTCCTGGCGGCTTCGGCTCCAGAAACAAGTTCGGCCTGATTGAACTGTATTTTCCAGCGCTTCTCGATTCATGTAAGCCATCATTAATATCTGGTCTGTCTCTACATCTTGAATAATGGCCGGCACTAGTCCCTTTTCATCAAATTCAATCTCTGCTAACGACATCTAACATTAACCCCCTCAGCTTCTAGATAGTCCTTAACTTCTTGGATTGTATATTCTTGAAAGTGAAAAATGGAAGCAGCCAGCGCAGCATCAGCTCTTCCTTCTGTAAACGCTTCTTTAATGTGTTCTAAATTACCAGCTCCTCCGGAAGCAATCACCGGAATATTAACCGCCTCTGCAATAGCTCGAGTCAATTCTAAATCATATCCATCTTTGGTACCATCACCGTCCATACTGGTCAGGAGTATCTCCCCAGCTCCTAATTCTTCTGCCTCTTGCGCCCAATCAACAGCATCGCGGCCGGTATTCTTACGGCCGCCGTGAATATATACCGTCCAGGAATTTCCTTCTCGCTTAGCATCAATAGCTACTACAATACACTGGCTGCCGAATTTACGAGCTCCCTGTTGAATTAACTCTGGATTCTTTACTGCTGCTGAATTGATAGATACTTTATCTGCGCCCGCATTTAATAATTCCCGCATATCTTCAGTACTCCGAATTCCGCCGCCGATAGTAAAGGGAATAAATACTTCTTCTGCTGTTCGGCGGACAATATCAAGCATAATCTTCCGTTTATCACTAGAAGCAGTAATATCAAGAAATACTAACTCATCAGCTCCCTTTTCATCATATAAAGAAGCCAGTTCTACAGGATCCCCAGCATCCCTAATATCAACAAAATTAACCCCTTTCACTACCCGCCCTTCATCTACATCAAGACAAGGAATAATCCGCTTAGCTAACACTTTTATCACCCCGCTCCTTAAAATTAACAATTTACAAATTACAATTGACAATTAAAAACAAAAAAATCTAAATCAGAATAATTATCCACTTAAATATAAAGAGTTCATTCAAAAATTATATGTTTTTAGTTTTTTATCCTAATTGTTAATTTTCCATTGTCAATTGTTAATTAAATCTATCGCTTCCTCTAAGTCCAAGCTGCCGCTATATAAAGCTTTACCCGTAATTACTCCTTTTACTCCTACCGATTCTATTTTCTTTACCTGTCTTATATCATCTAAACTAGAAACCCCACCGGAAGCAATCACATTTAATCCTGTCTCTTCAGCTAACTGCCTCGTGCTTTCAATATTAGGTCCGGTTAATGTTCCATCGCGGCTAATATCCGTATAGACTACCCACTTAACTCCCTGCTGTTTCATCTTTTTTCCTAATTCTACAGCAGTTGTTGCCGCAGTTTCTACCCAACCTTCGGTAGCTACTTGGCCGTTTTTAGCATCAATTCCGACTACAATCCGCTCCGCACCAAATTCTTCTAGAGCGGCAATGACTAATTCCGGATTCTTAATAGCTGCTGTCCCAATGATTACCCGATCAACTCCATTCTCCAGATACTGTTTGATCATCTTCCGATTTCTAATTCCGCCTCCTACCTGCAGAGGCAAGTCAACTGTTTCTTTTATCTCGGTAATCAGCTCTAAATTCTGTGGTTCCCCTGCTTTTGCTCCATCAAGATCTACAATATGTAACCGCTGGGCTCCCTTTTTTGCCCATAACTTAGCCATTTCTACTGGCTCTCCATAAACTGTTTCCTGCTCAAAATCGCCTTTATATAATCTGACACACTGGCCTTCTTTTATATCAATTGCCGGTAAAATTTCCACTTTCTTTCCCCCTCTGGTTCACACTAATTTTAGGCATTTTTTCGAGTTTTGTCAATTATTTTTCCGAAATTTTCGAGAATTTTCAAGCCATGGCGACTACTTTTTTCCGGATGCCACTGCAAGGCATAAATATTATCCCGAACAATACTGGATGTAAATTCAATTCCGTAATCAGTAGTAGTTGCAATTACAGATTCATCTTCAGGTACTACATAATAAGAATGAACAAAATACTGAAATACTTCTTCTTCCAGCCCCTCATACAGCGGAGTTGATTTTTTAAAATTAAGTTGATTCCAGCCCATATGGGGCACCTTATAATCTAAATCCGACGGAAATCTTTTCACCTGCCCAGAAATAACATCTAATCCCGCTACTGGTCCAAACTCTTCACTTGCTGTAAACAACAACTGCAGGCCGAGACAGATTCCCAAAAACGGTGTCCCCTGGGCTATCACTTCTTTAATGGGAGACACTAATTCAAATTTTTTTAAATTGTCCATGGCATCTCCAAAAGCTCCTACCCCAGGCAGCACCACTCCGTCAGCCTGCTTTATTTCCGAGTTGGCCCGGGTAATTTCGGCTTGATAACCTACCTGCTCAAACCCCCGGACTACATTACGAAGATTGCCCATTCCGTAATCTATAATTTTAATCATCTTCCTCCCCCTTACTAAAATCAAAAATATTAATCTTCCTCATTTTACATTTAATTCTCCATTTATCATTTATCATTTATCATTTATCATTTATCATTTATCATTCTC
>CAYFUT010000012.1:0-43768 GCA_964346395.1 uncultured Halobacteroidaceae bacterium | reverse complement strand
ATTCTCAATTTATTCAAGAGTTCCTTTAGTCGACATCGCTTCTTTAACATCATCCTTCTGAGTTATTGATTTCGCCAAAGCTCGGCCGTAAGATTTAAAAACTGCTTCTAGAATATGATGGGTATTTTCTCCAGCTAACTGCCTAATATGGAGATTCATTCCTGCATTATAGGCTACAGCCCGAAAAAATTCCTTTACTAATTCAGTATCAAAATCACCAATCTTTTCTGCCAACTCAGCCACCGAAAAGTTAAGATAAAAGCGGCCGCCGAAATCAATAGTCGTCTGGACTAATGCTTCATCCATCGGGACAAATTGATTTCCGTAGCGGTTGATTCCTTTCTTCTCTGCTACTGCTTCTTTTAAAGCCTGCCCTAACACAATACCAATATCTTCCGTTAAGTGGTGGCCGTCAACTTCCGTATCTCCCTCAGCTGTTAATTTGAAATCTAACCGGCCGTGATAAGCAAATAATTCCAGCATATGATTCAAAAAAGGAAGCGGAGTTTCAATCTCCGTTGCTCCTTGGCCGTCCAGATTGATTTCCAATTCAATCTCTGTTTCTTTGGTTTTACGCTCTAACTTAGCCTGCCGCATCTTAATTCCTCCCGCACTCATTTTTTACTTAATCTTTATATATTTACTAATTCTCCATTTTCCATTATTCATTAAACCTAATCTGGATACTATTAGCATGAGCATCTAATCCTTCTACCTCAGCAATCTTTACTGCTTTATCCTTAACTTCTGCTAAACCATCTTTAGTATAATAAACAATACTAGATTTCTTTACAAAATCATCTATATTGAGCGGTGAATAAAACTTAGCTGTTCCCCCAGTAGGTAACACATGATTAGGACCTGCTATATAATCTCCTACTGGTTCAGCAGCGTACTCACCCAGAAAAATAGCACCTGCATTTTTTAATTTACCCAATAAGGAAAAGGGATCCTCAACTTTCACTTCTAAGTGTTCAGGGGCAAACTGATTGGTAACTGAAATCGCTTCTTCCAGATTCGCAGCTACAATCAAGGCTCCATAATTAGCTAGCGCTTCTTCTGCAATTTTCTGTCGGCTTAACTCAGTTATCTGGCTAGCTAATTCTGCTTTAACCTCCCGGGCCAACTTTTCGGACGTAGTAACCAGCACCGAAGAAGCCATCGGATCATGTTCAGCCTGAGACAGCAAGTCAGCCGCTGCATAAGCCGGATTAGCAGTTTCATCCGCTAAAACCAGTACCTCACTAGGCCCCGCCAGCATATCAATATCTACATAGCCGTAAGCTAGTTTCTTAGCCAAAGTAACGTAAATATTTCCCGGGCCAACTATCTTATCAACTTGAGTTACTTCTTCAGTGCCTAAACTTAAAGCAGCTACTGCCTGAGCTCCACCTGCTTTATAAATAGTATCCACTCCTACTTCCGCAGCTGCTGCCAGTGTATACGGATTCAGGCTGCCGTCTTCTGCTGGGGGAGTGACCATACAAATCTCTTCTACGCCAGCTACTTTAGCCGGCACTCCATTCATCACTACCGAAGACGGATAAGCTGCCCGCCCTCCCGGCACATACAGTCCTACTTTAGCCAGCGGTTCAAACTTCTGACCTACAATATTACCTGCCTCTTGAATATCCACCCAATCTTCCTGCAACTGCTGTTCATGAAAAGTTTCCACATTAGCAATCGACTCCTGAATTGCCGCTAAAAATTCATCTTCTACCTGCTGATAAGCCGTTTCTATCTCCTCCTCTGTAACTTCCATCTGTTCTAATTCTGCTCCATCAAACCGAGCTGTATAAGCCAATACTGCTTCATCACCTCTGTCCTGTACATCCTCCCAAATTTCCTGCACCGTCTCCATCTCTTCCTCACTATCAAAAGAAGAACGGTTTAAAATTGACGCCAATTTCTCTTCAACCGCCTGTTCTGAAGTATTTAAAATTTCCACTTGTTAATCACCTCTTTTTAGATTTACTTACATTTTTTCTCCATTCTCCATTCTCCATTCTACATTCTACATTCTCAATTTTTAATTTTTAATCTACCACCTGTTTTATTCTTTTTATTATCGACTGCAGTTTCTCATGCTGCGTCTTATAACTAACTTCATTAACTATTAAGCGAGCGGAAGAGCTAGCTATTTCAGCAATTTCAACCAAATTATTCTTCCGCAGAGTAGTTCCTGTCGATGAAATATCAACAATCATATCTGCCAACCCAATCAAGGGAGCCAACTCAATCGAACCATTCAATTTAACTAACTCGACTTGAAATCCGCGCTCAGTAAAGAAATTCTGGGCTATATTAGTATACTTAGTAGCTACCCGCTCCGTCAGCGGCAGCTCTTCTAGCGAAGTAATCCCCCGCGCCTCCGGAAGGGCCACTACCAACCGACAGTCGCCGAACTTTAAATCAACCACCTCATAAACATCCGCTTCTGACTCCAGTAAAATATCTTTGCCCACTACTCCCAAATCTGCTACCCCATGTTCTACATAGGTTTGAACATCTACTGCTTTGGACAGAATAAACTCTACCGGCTCTTCAGCATCCGGTAAAATCAATTTCCGGGAATCATCATCTAACTCTCGATTAACAAGTCCAACTTCTTGAAAAATATCAACACTAGGGTCAAACATCCTTCCCTTTGGTAAAGCAACCGTCAATTTATTCATCTAACCCCTCCTCACCAGAAACAATTTCCTTCACTTTTATACCCTGCACTTCTTTATTAACATAAGCAGCATCTACTTCTTGAGAACCGGGAACTAACACCCTAGCTATTCCCTCTTTTTCTGCATAAGCACTGATTTCTGCCACCGACCGTTCTGAGAACTCAAGTTCTGCTTTGCTTCCCGCCTGGCGAATCTGGGCAGCTAATTCAAAAGCAACCGATTTATTCTGTTCGCTTACCACTATTAAAGCAGGTTTATCAGGCAGCGGAAACCTAAACCCCTGGTTCTCCAGCGATAATAGTAACCGATCAGTCCCTACAGCAAAGCCTGTAGCCGGTACTGAATAGCCAAACCGTTCCACTAATTGGTCATACCGGCCTCCGCCGCAGATAGTATACCCTAAATCTTCACTGTAACCCTCAAATACAACTCCAGTATAATAATCAAAGCTCCTCACCACTCCCAAATCAAGGCAGATGTAGTCTTCAACTCCTAACTGCTGTAAATTCTCAACCACCAGCTCTAAATTTCTTAACGCCTGCTGCGACTCTTTATTATCTATCAGCTCCCGTGCTTCAGCAATAATCTCTACTCCGCCGCGCAATTGAGCGCCCTCTAAAATAGCAGTCCGGTGCTGAGAATCCATTTCTGCAGCCAACAGTAATTCCTCTAGCTCTACAAAATTACGGTCGGATAAAGCAGCTCTAATCTTACTCTGAACTTGGCTGTTTACATTAGCTGTTTCCATAATCCCCGTAAAATAATCAACATCCCCAATATCTAACTGGAAATTTCGCAAACCCGCTGCTTCTAAACTGCGGACAGCCACCGCAATCACTTCTGCATCTCCTAACGGAGTATCTACCCCAAAAAGTTCTACTCCTGCCTGGTAAAATTCGCGGTAGCGCCCAGCTCGCGGTGTCTCATAACGGAACACATTACTTTGATAAGCTAACCGTAGTGGTAAAGGCCGTTCCTTAAGTTCAGTTGCTACTAGCCGAGCAATCGGCGCTGTCATTTCGGGCCGTAAAGCTAACGTCTCGCCCTGACGATTAAAAAATTTATACATCTTAGCCTGTAATCCTTCCGTAGCTGTAGCCAGCAGCTCCTCATACTCAAAGGTAGGAGTTATTATTTCTTCATACCCCCACCGGCTGAAAACCTGATTCAATCTCCGCTCTAAATATCTTTTTTTTGCTGCCTGCTCCGGCAGATAATCTTTCGTCCCTGCCGGCCGCTGTAATTTATCCACGCTCACGTCCTCCTTTAATACTTTACTGTTTTAAAGTACTGATTGATTAAAACATAACATATTTACCTATCGATGTCAATGATTTTTAACTGTGGGCTAAATAAAAACCCCTAGAGAATAAACTCTAGGGATTACTTAGCAAACACATGATTACCGATTTCAACTGTTACTTGCCGCGTCTGAAACCAACTCTGGTGCCGGGCAGTCTGGGGATTGTAAAAATATAAAGCTCCCTGAGAAGGATCTTCCCCCTGCAAAGCAGTTTTAGCTGCTCGATAAGCAGTATCATTAGCTTCTAAATAAATCTGGCCGTCTCTTACCGACGTAAACTGATTTTTCTGGAAAATAACTGGGTAGACGGAATCAGGAAATTGACTGCTTTCTACCCGATTTAATATAACTGCTGCTACTGCTACCTGGCCGCGAAATGGCTCTCCACGGGCTTCAGCATGTACCCCTTTTGCTAGCCAGTAAAGTTCATCTTCATCAACTCCTAATTCGCCAGTTTCATCCTTTCCCTGTTCTGCCGTAGAATCATCCGTTAATAACTGAATAGTGGCAATTAAAAATCCAGTAATTAACAGACCTTTATATACTGTTTTTTTATCAACCTCTGCTGCTTTTACTACTCCCCCTTGAGGAATAAATATTGACTGAAAAAACGGTAGTATTAGGATTATGATTAATACTAAACTAATTGCTTTAAGCGACTGCTTAATCACCACTTTTCCCTCCTTGCCTAACTGCAAATTAATTCTAATTATTCTTCTTTAACTGCCGCTGTTAACTAATAAAAATAGAAATAAGATACTACTACCTGCAGTTACCCAATAAAATTTCTTTTTTAAAGAATCTACCTCTTGGTTAACAGAGTTCACTTCTTGATTAGTCGACGCAGTATTAACTTTATCTTCTAATTTTTCTAGCCGATTATTTAAATGATCATTTCTCTGTTCTAACTTAGCAACTCTCTCCTTTAACTCTTTTACTTTCAGTGCTTCTTTTTTCAAATCCTGAACCAGATTATTCAATTCTCGGCGGAGTTTATTCAGCTGATCATTAGTTTCTACTAAATCTTCTTTCATTATTGCCTGTTGTTTTGTTGTCTCGTCTAGTTCCTGCTTCAATTCATCATTCTTACTCATCACTTCCACCAGTTCAGAACGAAATTCAGTCGCCAGCTTTTTTAAAGTCAAAATTTCTTCTTTCTCTAATGCTACCTGCTCGTCAGCTGCTCTATCAAGCAATTTAGCCACTATTTCCGCCAATTGATAGCGGCTAACTGTCTCTTCTCCTTTAAATTTATTTCCTTCATATAGCGATAGATATCCCTTATCTACTAACTCGACAACACTTTCGTAAGCCCAATGATCTTTAGATACATCCGTAATATCCTCTTCTGCCCACGCAGGCAAACTGCTTCCCAGCACCAAAATACAGACCAACAGCCAACTAATTAATCTTCGCTGCATACTAATTCCCTCCAATATATGAGTTATTGCCCTTTAACTGAATAGAAAACAAATTAGGCCGCTTACCACTGTCAATTTCAAACTCATTGAATTTTAAGTTAACTTTCCCGGGCGCCTTAACCCGAAAGTGGAGGTTAGCAACTACCCCCTCCTGCACATCAGCATGAGAATCAAGGCTGCCTGATATCTTTTTAATCAATTTTTGGTCAGTATCAATTACCGGGGGGTTCCAGCTGAGCAAGTTTTTATCTATTACAAATAATTGTCCGCGCGAAACATATACCGGCTCCAATACCTCAGAATTATATTTTATGCTGCCCTGAGCTTGATAAAAACTAGCTATATTTTCTACTTTTACCTGCGCAGTTAAATAATCCCCCACTTCAAACCCATCCTCTTTATCTTTAATCTCTATCGTTGCCTGCGGCTGACGCGGCGGAACCACAACTGCTTTTTCCCGTACTCGGCTCCCTGCATTTCTGCTTCTAACCCCAATTGAATAAAGCAGACTGCCGTCTACCATTCCCAGCGGTGTTATATGCCAAGGAACTGCTACTGACTCTCCCGGCAATAACGAACCTAACTGTTTTTGCTGCTTTTCTCCCGGCTTGATATTCAATCCCGGAGCTAAAGCCAGATAAGCATTTACTCCGTAAGCAGTAGAATTACCGTGATTAGTAATTTTACTAACTACCTGCAAAGAATCAGCTGCTAAGTGATTATCTTTTAATTCGATTTTAGGTGGCGACTCTATTTGCAGCGATAAACTTGGCGGGCCAACTACCTTCAATGGGCGAGTTACTTGATTAGCATCTGTATTACTAGCATTAACCTTAACCGTATACTCCAGTTGATGATTAACTCGCTTAGTCGGCCTTACTTCCCACATCACCTGACTAGTCTCTTTGGGCTCCAAATTACCTAACTTTTTCACTTGTTCGCCCGTTACTAACTCCAAATTTTCCGGTAATTCCAGCGCAACCTCTGCTTCTTTTACCTTAATATCAGCTGTATTCTGAATATAAGCTACCACCTGAGCTGTTTTATCAACACTATCCATCACTACTTCCGACGGCGAAGTAATTCCTAACGATAATAACCCGGGAACAATGGTAATTCCTCCTAATCCGTAGTGAGCTACATATTCCCTCGTTTCCCCGGCCTTTAAGGGACTTGGATTCCAATATAAAGCCATAGCACTATCCAGTTCAAACTCACCTTTGCGCAGAAACTCTTCGCCCGGATTAAAATCAAAATCCCAGGCTCCGTCAGCTAAACTACCCCAATCAGCAAAGTAAAGTTTATCCGGCGTACTAATCCCGGGGCCTTTGATAGTTCCCTGGGCCGTCACTTGGGGAGCATTCAAATCATCAAAGGCCTGAAAGAAGGTAGGAAGTTCCTTTTTTACATACAAAGCATCACCTACTACGGCCTTATTTTTAATCCGGAAAGGAGCTCCATCATTAGCCCCTAATAAGGTATCCAGCATAACCCGCAGGCCAATCTTACTGGGCTTCCCCCCTTGATTCATCACTCGATATTTTATTTTAGCTGTATCCGGCAGTCCCGTAGTACTACTTTCTATAAAACTCAAAATTTGAGTTACAATAATAGAACCAAATTTAGTCGTAGTCACAATTTTATCGCCTTTAAGTTCCGGCGGCTGAATCACTTCTCCATACTGAGCATTCTTCCCCGCTCGTTTGCTAGTTGGCCCGCCGAAAACATAATTGGTACCATCAATTCGCAGGGTAGTATAAGAGGTCCACGGGCGAGGGCGTCCGTAAATTAATGGTTTATCATCATCAGTATCCCGCATGGGAGCTCCACCAGTTACATCAACCGCGAACCGACCCTGATTATATTCTTGTTGGTTAACAAAAATAGAAATATATTCATTAGCTAATTCTAAATTTCCAGGCTGATCTTCTTCAGCTGCTACTCCTCCCCAACCAGCCAGCAGTAAAACTAAAGAAAGAAGTAAGCTGCAAACTGACTTTTTATTCGCCATTCCTTAACACCTCATTCCTTAACAAAGGATAAATCAAGATACTCAACCTTAACTTGCTGCTTACGATCAACCATCCTAAATTTAACCAGTAAAATTAATTTATAATCAGCAGCTGCCGCTTTAAATTCCCAACCATGCTGTATAGTTAGGCGGGCAACATTCGTCAGTCGTTCATCTGCTGCTGCTTCAACAACTTCTAAATTCCTCAAGCTTCCCTGTTTAGTAACCTGGGCAGCTAACTTAACTTGGCCTTCAATAGCTTCATTGGAAGCATCCTTTGGATATTTAGGAACTACACTTTTAGCAATTAATCCCTCCGGCGTAGGAGGTTGTTCTTCGGCTTCTTCTCCTGCGGCTGCCTTGTCTTCTGCCTGCTTCTTCTCTGTTTCCGGTTCTGATTGGGCAGCTTCTTCTTCATTAGCTTGGTCTTCTGTTTGCGAACTAGATTCTTCCTCCGCAGTTTCCTCCGACTTTTGTTTTTCTTCCTCTTTTTCCGCTACTTTTACCTGTTCTTCACTCTGTTCGCTAGTTACCATTTCTTCCGACTGCTCTGATTCTTGCGATTTGGTTTCTTTCTCGTCAGTAGACTCTTCCTGAGCTGGCTGTTTTTCTTCAGTCTGCTTTTCGGTCTGCGTAGATTCCTGCTCTGCTTGCGGCTTAGTTTCGGTTTCCTCCGCTGTTTCCTTTTCTGGAGCTGGTTCCTCTTCTTCCAGCTGAGACTGCTCCTCTACATCTGCAGGTTCCTCTGCTTCTTCTTCAGCTTCTGCTTCCTGATCACCAGTTTCCTGTTCTGACTGATTAGTTTCCTGATCTTGCTCAGAGACAGACGACTGCTCTTTTGCTTCTTCTTTCGGTTCAGCAGTAGACTGTACTGCCTCCGGATTAACTAATCTAATTGCTTGATAATTCTGAGATTGAGAAGTTAAAGACTGAGTTCCTATCCCCGCCTGCGCCAAGATAAATAATATAATCCCGTGCACAAACACTGAAATAAATAAATAGCGACTTAAGCCGTGGCCTTGCCTTCTTTTATTTCTTTTCATCTTTATCACACCTAATCTGTTTCTTCTCTATCGGCTGCCAGAGCTAACCGGTATCCACCTGCACGTCGAATTTTATCTACAACCTTAATAATCTGTTCATAAGCCACCTGTTTATCAGCATTAATAATAAATAAAGTCTGTGTTGAATTTTCAGCAATAATATTACTTATCTCTCCACTTAAATTACCCAGTTCAACTACATCTTTATCAATAGCTATCTTCCCTTCCCGAGAAATATTAACTGTTATCCGCTTGTCTTGTTCTTGGTCAGTAACTGTTTCTGCCTTCGGTAAATCAATATTAATTCCTAACGGCGAAGTTTTAAAAGTAGTAAACAGCATGAAAAAAACTAATAAGAAAAAAATTACATCAATTAACGGTAAGATTCTAATATTAATATCATGCTCTAAATTACTCTCGAACATCGCTTTCACCCCGGCTTAATACTTCTACTATATCTACAAACCACCGATTTAACTCATCAGTTCTCCGGTCTACCAGGCTTGTCAAATAAGAATACATAAACATCGTTGGAATAGCTACAATTAATCCAATGGCTGTACTCAATAACGCCTCAGCAATACCAGCACTTAATGCCTGCGGAGAAGCCATTCCCTGCGCTGCCTGTAAAATATTAAAACTATCAATAATCCCCAGTACCGTTCCCAACAGCCCTAATAAAGGGGCAACACTAGCAATAAATTCTAAAATTCTGATTCTTGTTTCTAACAACTTGATTTCACTGCGGCCTACTACTTCTAAATTCTTTCTTACTTCCTCTTTATCTTTTCCGTGGTACTCCAGACCTGCCATCAATATTCCGGCTACCGGGCCTCGTTCTTCCTTAAGTAAATTTTTGGCTTTTGTTACCTTCCCTTTATTTAACATTAAATTTACCTGCTTAATTAGATTATAATTATTAGTTTTAGCTCGCTTTAAATAAATTAACCGCTCCAAACTAACTGCTACCGCTACCACTGAACATAATAGTAGAGGTATTATAGTTACTCCACCTTGCTGTAAAATACTGATCATCATTATAGCCTCCCTTTAAAATCCCCTATAACTTCTTTTTCATTTTGTCTAATAAATAATAAGGTGCTTTGATCTGGCCCAATAATACTCCCTGCTTGCGGTGAGGGCCGTGGCAGTCAGACCCGCCAGTCATTAACAAATTATTATCCTCTACAAACTTCCGGTATCTGGCTACATCTTCTGCTGCATGGTCACTATGATAAACTTCTAATCCGGCTGCTCCCCACTCAATAAACTGCGGCAATAAGCTATCATCCCCAATCAAAACAGGATGAGCAATAATAGGAATCCCCCCCGCATCTTTAATCACAGCAATTGCCTGCTTGGGGGTTAACTTCTCTCTAGCCACATAGCCGGGAGCAGACCGGCCAATATACTCTTTAAAAGCTGTCTCCCAATCAGCTGCATATCCTTTTTCTACTATTTGTTCTGCTACATGAGCCCGCCCTAAAGCAGAATCACCAGCACGATGCAAGATTTCTGACCAACTGATTTCAACCCCTAACTGGTCTAACTTAGCCACCATTTTTTTAATTCGGCGGCGGCGAGCTGCTTTTAATTCCTCTAATGCAGCTACAAATTCTGACTGCTGCTCATTAATATAATAACCCAACACATGAACTTCTGTATCCTGATAATCAGTATTTAATTCCACGCCCGGAATAAATTCAATTCCATAGGTTTGAGCTGCTTTTCTTCCTGCTTCTAAGCCGTCAATTGTATCATGGTCAGTAATTGCAATTGCTTTAAATCCTAACTCACTTGCTTCTTTCACCACTTGCTCTGGCGAAAAACTACCGTCCGAAGCAGTAGTATGTAAATGTAAATCTATATAATTATCACCAGTCATCCCAGCATTCCTCCCGTTCTTAGTATATCAATTCAATATCCCAGCTTAAATTCCTGCTATTAATAACTAAAAAACTAACTGACAAATAAAAACCGCTGCCAAAAAACCGGCCAAATCCGCTATTAATCCAGCAATAATAGCATGCCGCTGCTTTTTAATTCCTACCGCTCCAAAATAAACCGTAGCTACATAAAAAGTAGTTTCTGTACTTCCCTGTAGAGTAGAGGCTGTCCGCCCTATAAAAGAATCGGGTCCGTACTCTGTAATCAGATCTTTCACAAAGGCTAAAGAAGCAGTGCCCGATAAAGGTCGAATCAAACTTAAAGGAGCTAATTCTACGGGAATTCCTATTTTTTTCAACGGCAATTCTAGCCAATCTAAAAGTATTTCTAACGCCCCCGAAGCCCGAAAAATTCTGATCGCCATCAGCATAGCGACTAAATAAGGAACTATCCGACCGGCTACCTTAATGCCTTCTACTGCCCCCTCCGTAAATACATCATAGACATCCAATCCCCGCCAGTAAGCTGTACCTAAAATTAATATTATTATTCCCGGAACCGCCCACCGCGATAAATTATTAATTAATTCAATCATCAACAGCACCTAACTTAATAAACAACTTATTAACAATAATCCCTACTACTGTAGAACAGCCAGTAGCAAATAAAGTAGTACCGATGATTTCAGTTGGCGCCTGAGAACCAGCTCCACTCCGCAGAGCTAAAACAGTAGTTGGGATTAAAGTTACACTCGAAGTATTGATGACCAAAAAAGTACACATTGCATTAGTAGCTCGCCGTTGTTCAGAGTTTAATTCCTGCAGTCGGTGCATAGCTTTAATTCCTAGGGGCGTAGCAGAATTACCTAATCCTAACATATTAGCCGCTAAATTCATTACAATTGCTCCTAAAGCAGGATGATTGCGCGGTACCTTGGGAAATAAAAAAACTGCCAGCGGCTTAAAAAGTCGAGCTAATAATTCAGTCAATTTTGCTTTTTCTGCTACTTCCATTAGTCCTAACCATAAACACATAGGGCCGATTAGCTTAATTACTGTCTCTACACTATCCTGAGCCGAATTTAAAATAGCAGTAGATACTTCTTCTAACCGCCCATTAATTGCTGCCACTAAAATCCCAATGGCAATCATACTCAGCCAAATTCGATTCAACATTCTTACATCCCCCCTATTGTAAAAGCTTATGCATTCACCAGGGGGATAATAAACAACTACAACTTTTTAGCTGGAATAAAAACAGCCTAAGGCGGCTGCCCAATTTATTCTGCTAAGCAAAAAAGCCGCCTAACGGCGACTTAGCTTGCAGCTAACACCAGGTTGAATAAATTACCTATAACGATAAACTGCCCTGACAAATGTCAGGGCAGAGATTAATTTATTCGAATAAATCCTCCAGGTCATCGCCAACTAAGTCTCCGATTGTTGTTCCTTTATCATCTTCCGTCTTCTGCTCAGAAGATGAACCGGATTCTGCTTGTTTTTGCTGGCGGCGAGGAGTTTCCAATTCTTTAATGCTCAGCCCTACTCTTCTTTCTTCCGGATCAATATTAATGATTTCTGCTTCTACTTCATCACTCTCTACTACTACGTCCTCTACTTGAGCTATATGATCATGAGATAATTGCGAAATATGAATTAAACCCTCTACACCAGGCTTAATCTCCATAAACGCACCAAATTCAACAGTTTTAGTAATTGCTCCTTCAACTTTATCTCCCACTTCATATTCAGAAGCAAATTCTTCCCACGGATCAGGTTGGGTCTGCTTATAACCTAAAGCCACTCTTCCTTCTTCAGGATTGACGCTTAGTACTTTAACTTCCACTTCTTGTCCTTCTTCTAGTACTTCTGACGGATGTTCAATTCGCCGCCAGGCAATTTCAGAAATATGCAGGAGGCCTTCTACTCCATCTTCAATCTCAACAAAGGCTCCAAAGTCAACTAATTTAGTAACTGTACCGGTAATAACTTCTTCTTCTTCTAAGGAATTCATTACTTCTTGCTTCTTCTCTTCTCTTCTTCCTTCCAGAACTTTACGGCGCGATAAAACTACATTATTATTTTCGCGCTCCACCTCAATTACTTTTAATTCTACTTCTTCATCTACAAATTGACTTAAGTCATCAATATAATCAATTGCTACGTGGGAAGCAGGAATAAACCCCCGTAATCCAATATCAACTACCAATCCACCTTTGACTTCTCTAGTAACCTCAGCGGTAATAATTTCATCATTTTCATGGGCTTCTTCTACTTCTGCCCAAGCTGCTTCCTCATCTACTTTTCGCTTAGACAATACAGCCTGTCCAGCTTCATTTTCCGGCTCTACTACTTCCACTTCTACTTCTTCATCTTCGCCTACTACTTCCTCAGGTTCTACCTGACGCGAAGCCAATTCATTAGTAGGAATAAAGCCTTCTACTTCGGCATCTACATCTAAATAAACTCCTTCTTCTGTTATCTGCGTAACCGTCCCTGTTATCCGGTCACCTTCAGAAAAAGCACTTTCCACCTCCTGTTGAACTGCTTCTGTTTCTTCTTCCTCTTCCTGCTGCTTTACTGCTTCTGCTTGCTGTTCTTGCGATTCCTGACCATCAATTTCTTCTTTCATCTCTGTCATTCGATTCACAACCTCCTTAATTATCCAATTAGGGGTTGAAGCCCCTGCGGTAATACCTGCTTTTTTTATATTTTTAAACCAACCGCTTTTTAATTCATCTGCCTGTTCAATATGATATGTCTCTACACCATTGCTGCGGCAAATTTCAGCTAAGCGATTGGTATTAGCACTGTTATAGCCACCTACTACTATCATCAATTCTACTTTTTCAGCTAGTTTAAAAGCCTCATCTTGCCTTTGATCTGTTGTGGTACAAATAGTATTATGTACCCTTAACTCTTCTACTTGCGGCAGCAAAAAATCCACTAACTGCTGTAACTTTTCAAGCGACTGAGTCGTCTGGGCTACAACCCCCATCTGACTAGTTAATTCTAAATCTTCATAATCTGTTTCTGATTCTACTACCGCTGCTTCTCCTTCTGTATAACCTAAAATTCCTTTTACTTCGGGATGATTCTTATCTCCGCTAATAACTACTTGATACCCTGATTCTTTTAATTCCTTGGCTTTCTGCTGAACTGTTTTAACAAACGGACAGGTGGCATCAATAACTTTTAGTCCTTTTGCTTCAGCTTCAGCAATAACTGTAGGCGGTACTCCGTGCGAACGAATAACTACTGTTCCTTCTTCAATATCCGCTAGCTCATCTGCTACTTCAACTCCTACTTCCTCCAATCTAGCTACTGCCTGCGGGTTATGGATCAAGGGTCCTAGAGTATATACTTTACCTGGTTCTTCCCTTCCTGCTTCCAAAGTAAAGTCCATTGCTCGGTCTACCCCAAAACAAAACCCGCCATTTTCAGCTACAATAATTTCCATACCAACAATTCTCCTTCCAAGCAAAACCCAATTGACCTTTATATATTTTCTCCTGTTCAGAAATTATTATACATTTGAAAGTTCCTTTTACTAATTACTAACTAATCTTTAATCCTCTTATACACTCAGCTATATATATTATAACAGAAAAAAAGATAAATCTAAAGAAAATATCCCATATTTTTATTTATCCACTAAGTAAAGAAATGACTGGTGTGATTAAACCCATTACAAACCCTAAACCAGCTCCAAACCAGGTAATGGCATTTAACTCAGTCTCAATTACATCTAACAGCAGGCCTTCTACTTCTAAAACATCGAAAGAATTAATCTTATCTATTACCATTTGCTCAAAATCCAAATTGGCCAGTACATCTCCAAACTGATGCTCTAAAATATATTCAATCGCAATTACTAATCCAGTTTCCAGTCGATTTAATCTACTATCAGAAACTTCGGTAAAATAATTGGCCAGCGGCTGCTGAACTAAGGTTTCTAACCCTGAATAAATAATTCCACTCGCTTGAGCAGTCAAAAAATAAGACTGAGAGCTTAACTGAGAAGTCAACTTCTTTACTAACTGGTGATTTTGTTCACCATTTCCTAACTGAGCTGCTAATTCCTGCTCTAAAGCCGCTAATAGTGACTGTAATCTAGCTTCAGTTAAATAATCAACTACCACTTGTGCTGTTTGGAGAACATCTTCATCAGTAATTTTCCCTGCTAATTCCTTCAGCGGAGTAGCCAACAAAGAATCTACAAATTTATCTAGCTGACGTCTGATTTCGGCTCGATTTTCGTCCTCCTGTAAAAAATCAATTAACAAGTTAATAAACTTATCTATTAAATTGGATTTAAAACCGCCTAACATTCCCAGCAAAGGAGTGTTGCCTAAAAAGTTTTCTACTTTCTGATTAAGTCTATCTTTCATAGCAGGAGATTTTAAAACTTTTTCTAACTGGGCTACTAACTTCGGTTCCTGCTCTGCAATCCATTCTTTGAGTTTTTTTACCACCAGGTCCGGTAATATTTCCCCAAGAGTTTGATCACTTACTTTTGCCTTGGCTCGGGCCAACTTTAAGCCCCGCACAACCAGGTTCTTCCCCATTTCTGAATTAAGCTTAGCTAACAGCTCGTCTCTAAACTGCTGATAACTAGCAGAGGCAAAATAATTTTCTATGCTCTCCTGGTCTAGCTGAGTAAATAATTTCTGCAGCAGATTAGACAAGTTAGATTCTGCCAATAAATTTTCTATTAGCTGTTCAATCAACTGTTTAGTTTCCGTTTTTAAATTCTGTCTCTGCTCCTGTTCTGCCATTATTTCCTTTACAATTTCTTTAATACTCCGTTCTTCTAATTCCAGCTTCTTCAGCTGGCAGCGGATAAACTTTTTCACTTTAGCTTGAATTTCCGGGCCCTGCAGCAGCTGGCGAAAAGCATCCGGCGTCAGTAATTTACTCCCCACCGTACTGCCAATACTTTCCGCCAACTTATTGCGGCGGCGGGGGATAACTCCCGGCGTCAGCGGAATTCTAATCCCGAAGATTTTTTTCTCAGTTAACGGTCGGAATAACATTTTTATTGCCAACCAATTAGTAAAATAACCAATTACCGAGCCCACTAACGGACTAATAATAAACACTTGGTCCATCTTTTCTTTTTCCCTCCTATTATATTTATTAGAATATAGCTTGCAATTAATTGCTTAATCTCCTAAAAACATTTTTGCTGCCTTTCTTCCTTTCCCAAAATGGTAAGCAGCTTTAAATAAATTACTTTTTTTATAGTAATTAAATCCTAATAAAAAATGAGTATATTGATTTTCCATAATCAATAGCGATTCCTCTAAAGTAGTTTCCGCCTGTTCATAATTACCCCGTTCATGTTGAACTACTGCCAAATAATTATAACTCCAGATATTTTTGGGGTCTAACCGGATGATACGATTAAATAAGTTTTCCGCTTTCTTATACTGATCATCAAGATAGTAAGCAAAAGCAAGATAATTAATAACTTTTATATCTTTATCTTCTTTTGCCAAAGTTGCTGAATACTCAGCAATCAATTGTTTAACTTTTTCTTTCCAATCTAATTCTTCTAGCTGATCAAATAAATCATTTGCTTTTTTTATAGCCCCTAAATTAGCATAAGCTACTGCTAATTCGTATTTTTCTTTAGCCACTGAATCTGACTGGTCAATAGCTTTCTGACGGCTACTAACTACTGCTTCCCATTCTGCTGCAAATTTAGTTTTTGCCACTACGGGCTGACTTTCCATCTGACCTATAACTAATAACACAAATAAACAACTAATAAAGGCCCAAATAATTTTCTTCTTCACGACCAGTCACCTTCCTAAGTAATCTTTCGCACCCTTTATATTAGGTTAATTCAGATTGTGGTTGAGTTTGAAATTAAGTCAACTATTTGAAATTAAAGTTATTTATAATTGCAAAAAATAGAAGTTCCTCCCGGACAAAAAAGACGGGGAACAAACTCCCCCGCCCTTATAATTTCCACTGGCCGGTAAATACTTCTGTGGCCGGACCAGTCATATATACATGATTATTAGCAGCCCATTCAATAATTAAATCTCCACCTAATAAATGAACAGTTACTTGGTTATTAGTAGCCCCTCTAAGAATAGAAGCAACAGTAGAACCACAAGCGCCAGTTCCACAGGCTAACGTAACACCAGCCCCTCGTTCCCAGACTCTCATCTTAAGTTCTTCTTTATTCATTACTTCAATAAACTCTACATTCGTATTTTCCGGAAAAACATCATGCGTCTCTATTTTAGGTCCTAACTCCCGCACAGGAGCTGCTTCAGCATCTTCTATAAAAATTACACAGTGAGGATTGCCCATCGAGACACAAGAAATTTCTACTTCCTGCTCCTTCACTGTTAAAGTCTCATCTACTATCTGATCCTGTTCTGGACCTTTCATTGGAATTTGACTCCGTTTTAAGGCCGGCTCTCCCATATCTACTTTAACTTGGTTTACTTCCCCAGCTTCAAATAACAACTCAGGTTTAATAATCCCAGCCAAAGTCTCAACATTTACTTGTTTTTTTTCCGTTAACTCTTGATCATAAAGATACTTAGCAAAACATCTAATCCCATTACCGCACATTTCCGGTTCACTGCCGTCCGGATTAAAAATCCTCATCCGAAAGTCAGCTTCTGGCTTTTGCGCCGGCAGCACTAAAATCAATCCGTCCGCCCCAATCCCAAAATTACGGTCGCACATTTCCTGGGCCAACTGAGCTGGTCGGCTGACTTCTTCTTGGAAGCGATTTATTAACACAAAATCATTGCCCAATCCGTGCATCTTAGTAAATTCCACTGCTTATTCCTCCCTATTCTTGCCTACAGTACTGTTTATTCTTCTTCAAATAAATTATCGATCTCTTTAGCCGGAACTACTGTTGAAATAGCATGTTTATACACCAACTGTTGTCCTTTATCAGTCTGCACTACAACTGTAAAATTATCAAATCCTTCAATATGCCCCGTCAAGCGAACTCCATTAACCAAAAAGATAGTTACCTTAATATCTTTCCGCCGAGCTTGGTTTAAAAACTTATCCTGCAGATTAATTTGACCTGACACTATAATCTCCTCCTTAATTATAATTAAATTATTTTCTTTATCTAAAATCTGTGTTTCTATATAACTAGTCATATTCCTGCCTTAAAGATAAATTATCCGATTTTGCTTCACATAATACACAATTTCCTTCTTTAAAGCTCTGTTGGCGAAAAACAAGCGGAGCTGCAGTTAATCCCTGTTTAAATCCTTGTTTTCTACCGCGCCACCAGCCGATTAAATACCCAGCTGTAAATAATACTATCACTAATAGCCAGTTCATGTCAACAAGCCCCCTCACCCCAATAACCAAGCTACTAAAATTGTCACTAAAACTGTAACTCCCGTCAAACCAAGCTGAAGTTTCAGAGCCATCCCTAAAGCAACTGAAGCCACTAAAGTAGTTCCTACTTGGCCTAAATAATTGACAAAATTAGTCCGGCTGATATATTTATCAGTTTGATAATCAATTAAGTCATCTCCTAATTGAATAAATAGTATACACGCCAATCCCCAAGCAAACAACTGCTTATCTAAAAAGAAGAACCCAACCGCTGTTAGTAATATAGACTCCTGGTAGGCCTTTAATCGCGTCGGCAGGGGAGTTACATCAAAACCCATCCCCACAATATAACTGGCCCAAAATAAAATAACAGCCAATTCAAAATCAATTACAACTGCAAACGTAAAGCAGAGCAAACTATAAGGCAAAGCCGCCCGGTCTAACTTAATTGCTATCGTTTCCTTATTATTTATCTTATCCAGTTCCTGGTCTAAGTAATCATCCATCAACTTAATCACTATCCCGACTAGAAAAATTACACTAATCTGTTTAACTATACTCCCTCCTTATAGCTACAAATTATGCAGCAAAAAGGCTTTTACCTGCTTAAACCCCTGCTGGTAAAGAGCAGAAATAGGTAGTATCATCCGCTCACCTACTAATTCCTGTAGTCCTCTTAACCGCTGTTGCTGGTAATCAAGGTCAATTTTATTAGCTATAATTTTATAACTTGTCTGGTTTTGTAAAAACTCATATATTTCCCTATCTACCCGTTCTAAACCCTGTTGGCGGTTAAATTTACTAATATCAATCATATGCAGCACAATCTCACTATTAAAGAGCTGATTTAAGGTCTGAGCCATTCCTTTTCTAACTCGAGCCTGACTGTGAATTCCCTTTACTAACCCACAGCTATCAAATAATTTCACCTGCTTATCCTGTTTGCCGGCCGGCAATTTCAATTTTATATGCTGCAGCTGTTTAGTCCGGTGTGGCTTAAGAGAGGTCAATTCCTGTTCGGCCGTCTCTAGCTGATAACTCTTATTCACCATAAATCCGGCCGGCTGCCGAACTAATAAATTAAGCTGACTAATCCCTAGATAACGAGCAAAATTTATTAAAAAGCAAGTTTTTCCTACATTAGGCTGTCCTACTAGCAGCGCTGAACTCATCTTTTCACCTCTGATTAGCTAAAAATTTACCTCCCCCAAATCTGATTTAGTCAATTTTATTAACTGCTGGCGAGCCAACTGCTCCTCGTTTACTAACCGCAGTGCCTGTTTGCGGACAGCTCCTTCAATAATATTCCGTACTGTCCGAGCATTGCCGGCATCTAAGCCCCCTTCGGCTCTTAATTGAGATAGAATAGTATATAATTTAGTTTCTCCCCCCGCAGTTAATTTATACTCTCTCCTCTCCGCCATTATGCACCCAATCTTTACTAACTGTTCTAGCGTGTAGTCCTCAAATTCTATCTGCAGCGGAAAACGAGATTTAAGCCCGGGATTACTCTGCAAAAAATAATCCATTTCCTCCGGATAGCCAGCCAAAATAATAATCAACTCTTGTCGTTCAGCCTCTAAAGCTTTCACTAAAGTATCAATAGCTTCTTTACCAAAATCCTTCTTCCCGCCTCGGGATAAAGAATAAGCTTCATCAATAAATAAAACGCCCCCCTGGGCTGCTTCGATTGCTTCTTTAGTCTTTTGGGCAGTATGACCGACATATTCTCCTACTAAATCCGCCCGCTCTACTTCCTTTAAGTCTCCCGTTTCCAGAACGCCCAATGCTTTAAATAGCCTGCCTAATAACCGGGCTACTGTAGTTTTCCCGGTGCCCGGATTGCCTTTAAATATCATATGTAATACTACTGATTCAGCCTGTAATTGGCGACGCTTTCGCTCTTTTTGAATTCGAACAAAGGCTTTTATTTCAGCTACTATTTTTTTTATTTTCTCCAGCCCAATTAATTGATTCAGCTCTTTTTCTACCTGCTGAAGTTCTTCTGTTTTAATTCCCTGCTCCTGCTTCTCAGCTGCGGGAGATTCCTCTAGTTGGTCAAACAACTGCGGCAGAGAAAGTTGGCCCTGCTTAAATTTAGCTAATATTTCTTCTCTTCTATCCTGGCCCATAAAATCACTCCCCGCACTTACTTGTTTACTATTATATGCCGCAGGTCAGAGAAACATAATAAATAATTAGATAAAAAAGCAGCCCCGCGGCTGCTTAAACTAGTTATCCATTTAAATACTCTCGACCTAATTTGAAGAAAGCAATTATTTTTTTCTTTAACCCCGCAAAATTAATATTTTTAAACTGCTGCTGCAGGAAAGCAATCCCTTCTTTTAACTGTTCACTAACTTCCGGAGGAATGGGTACTTCAAATAAAATTAGTAAAACCACTATGCAGATAACAGCAACTACTACTTTCATAATTATTTCAGCTAACCAAGCAAGTAATTTAATTATAAGACCAACTATAATAATTCCTAAGATTAATAAAATTATACGCTCCACAATAATCCTCCTTAATTTATCCTCCGCCTGACTACTGCTTGCTTTCCTCTCTATCAGTAAATTATAGTTTTAATGTAATATTATACTTATTATACTGTTTTATGTAATTATTTAAAAGGGTCATCTCTCCTCCCATTCTGCCGAACAGTACTCATCACACAGCATTTGTACTTCTTCTACTCCCGCAAATACTTCCGCTGCCAGCAGGTCATTAACTAACTGATAATCATTATACAGATCATAGCAGCAGCACACCCGGCATAAATAGCCATCTATTAGCCCGCAGTAAATATAATAGTCGTGCTCCTCTGATTCACAATTACAGGCGCTGCAGCTAATCGATTGACTAGCCGACGGCGAAATGAGCCTCACTTTAGACTGCTCCTGCAGCCGAGCAATCAATCTACTAACTTGCTGATCATATTTAACCATTTATTCTATGCCCTCCAGCAGTTGTTCCGTAATTAAAGTTTCTACTTCGGCAACTAAATCTTCAATTTTATACTCACTTACATCAAACCAGTGAATACTATCATCGCGTTTAAACCAGGTTAACTGCCGCTTAGCAAAGTGCCTAGTATCCCGCTTAATCAATCTGATTGCTTCTTCTAAATCATATTCTCCAGTTAAGTAATCAATCAGTTCCTTATAACCTAAGCCCTGCATCGCAATCAAATCTCGATCATAATCAGCCTGATATAACTCCTTAACTTCTTCTACTAATCCCTCATCTATCATCTGATCAACGCGCTGATTAATCCGCTCATAAAGTTCTTCTCGCTCCCGCCTAAGCCCAATCTTAACTGCTTGATACCGCGGCGGACGCGCCTGAGCCTGCTGCTTAAAATGAGTAAAGGTCTTCCCTGTCTGCTGATAAACTTCAATGGCTCTGACTACTCGCTGAACATCATTGGGATGGACTTCTTCTGCCCGCTGGGGATCAATTTCTTTTAATTTATTATGTAAATATTCGGTTCCCTTTTCTTCTGCTTCCTGCTCTAATCTTTCCCGTAAATCCCAATCCTTTTCCATCTCGGGAAACATAAAACCTTCTAGTAAGGCTTTAACGTATAATCCGGTACCTCCTACCAACATAGGTAATTTACCCCGCTCAGAAATCTTGGGAATTATCTCATCAGCCCGTTCCTGAAACTGCGCTACACTGAACTCTTCCGCCGGATCAACAAAATCTATTAAATGATGCGGCACCCGAGCTTGCTCTTTAGGACTCGGCTTAGCAGTTCCAATATCCATCTTTTTATAAATCTGCATCGAATCAGCGGAAATGATTTCTCCTTCTAAATCTTCGGCTACCCGTAAAGATAATTTAGTCTTCCCGACTGCTGTCGGCCCTACAATCGCTGCTATCTTTTCTCGCATAATCTACCCCCCTGTTAAATTCAGTTAAGTTAATTCTCCAAATTAATGGATATAATTTTACCGCGACACGGCATGCCATGTCGCTACTTGAATTGGGCTTAACTTTGAACTTGAGTTTAAGTTTGAATTTGACTTTGAACTTGATTTCGAATTTATCCTTTTTCATTTATCATTTATCATTCTCAATTCTCCATTTTGTTTACTGTCTTTTAAATTTCTTAGCCAGCTCCTGTTTACTAATGTGCATCATCACCGGCCGTCCATGCGGGCAGTTCGTTACTTCGTATTCATCAATCTGCTCCAGCAAATGACGCATCTCTTCAGTTGACAACTTATCGCCGCCTTTAATGGCTGTTTTACAGGACAACATCGTAATAAACTTTTCTACTAATTGATAGCTTTCAGTTGCTTCTTCTGCTAATAACTGCTCAATACTATCCCTAATCAGTTGTTTATTATCTAAATTGTGCAGTTGGGTAGGAACCCCCCGGACTAAATAAGTCTGCCCCCCGAAATGTTCTAACTCAAAACCTAATTCAGCTAATTTATCCTGTCGATCTTGCAGAAGTTCTAGTTCGGGAGGAATCAAATCTAACTTCAGCGGTACCAACAACTCCTGAACTTCAAGCTCCTGCTGCTGATATTCTGCTAATAGCTGCTGATACCGAATTCGCTCATGAGCTGCATGTTGATCAACAATATACATCCCATCCAGCCCCTGAGCAACAATATACGTCTGATGGATTTGCCCTAAGGGAATTAACCCTTTTTCTGTCTGGTAGTCCTCCGCTTCTTCTGCTACTGCTGGTTCATCTTTATTATTTTCTTCTGGCGAATTTTCTACTCCCAATAAAGCATCTATTTTCTGTGCTCGAACTTCTTTACTGTTTTGATCAGAAGAAGAGGGCTGATAATCAGAACTGGAATCAGCGCTAATTTTTTTCTTATCCTGCCCGCTGTCAGCGGTTGATTGTTTAGTTTTATTACTCTTATTAGTTAGCTGCAGTTCAGTCTGCTGAGCTTCGTTATTAATAGTCTCTTCTTCTTCAGCTGCTAACAATTTCATTTCGGGCACCAAATCACTATTTTTCAACGCCTGCTGAACACCATTTTCAACTAACTCATAGACTATATTTCCGCGGCTAAATTTAGCTTCCAATTTAGTTGGATGCACGTTAACATCAACCAGAATCGGATTTAAATTTAGTTTTAACACTACAATTGGATAGCGGTCTACTGTCAGTAGAGTATGATAGGCTTCTGACACTGCTTTGCCCATTAACCCACTTTTAATAAACCGATCATTAACAAAGAACGACTGGTACTTGCGGGAAGAGCGGGTTACACTCGGCTTCGATATATATCCTTCTAGATGCATATGCTCTTCCTGATAATCAACCTCAATCATTTCCTGAGCCGCCTGCCGACCGTAAATATTAAAAATCACATCCCGCAGCTTTCCGTTGCCGTTTGTTTCCAGCACCTGGCGGCCGTTATGCCGTAAGGTAAAGCTGATTTCCGGATAAGCTAAACTAAGTCGGTTGATTATATCGGTAATATGACCCATTTCCGTTGCTGTTTGTTTTAAATATTTATAGCGGACCGGAGTATTAAAAAATAAATCCTCCACAATAATATTAGTTCCCTGCGCACAGCCGCAGCTCGATTTTTCTACTATTTCTCCGCCTTCCACCTGCACCTTAGTACCGCTTAAGCTATCTTCTGGCTTAGTAGTTACCTCTATCCGGGAAACAGCAGCAATGCTCGGCAGTGCTTCTCCTCTAAAACCAAGTGTCCGCAGAGCAAACAAATCATTGGCTTCCTCAATTTTACTGGTAGCGTGCCGCTCAAAAGCTAATTCTACTTCTTCCGCCGCAATTCCACTGCCGTTATCAATCACCTGAATAGAATCCTTCCCGCCGTTTTTAACTTTCACCTGAATCCGGGTGGCATCAGCATCAATAGCATTTTCCACCAGTTCTTTAACCACAGAAGCCGGCCGTTCAATCACTTCCCCAGCAGCTATTTTATTAGTTACTTCTTCATTTAAGAGCTTAATTTTCCCCATCCGGTTCACCTCCCTACTTGAAATTGACAATTTATAATTTACAATTGACAATTAAATTCAAAACCATAAAAATATTTTTTATTTTGATTTCTAATTGTAAATTGGCCATTGTCAATTGTAAATTTAATTATTTTTTGCCTCCTGCTGTAGCTCATGCAGTTTATTCATGGCTTCCAGCGGAGTTAAAGACATAATATCCAGCTCTTTTAATTTTTCCACTATTTCATTATTCTCCTGAACGTCAAATAAAGCCAGTTGGCCCGCACTTTCTTTAACTGCTTCTGCTTCTTGACTAGCTGCAGTCTGTTGAACTTTGTTTTTCTCCGCTTGGCCTCTATTTTTCTCCGCTGCTTCCTCCTCAACGGACGCTGTTTCAGCTTGGAAACCGCTGTTTTCTTCTGCTTCTTTCGCTGTAGCCTCTACAATCCGGGCTGACTCTTCTTCTTCTAACCGCTCTAAAACTGTTTGGGCCCGGTCAATTACTTCCCGGGGAACTCCTGCCAATTTAGCTACTTCAATTCCGTAACTTTCATCGGCTTCTCCGGGTACTATCTTATGAAGAAAGACTACTTCCTCTCCTTCTTCTTTAACAGCTACATTATAATTCTTAACCCCCGGCAAATAATTTTCTATCTCCGTCAGTTCATGGTAGTGGGTAGCAAACAGCGACTTGGCGCCCAACTTATCCTGGTCAGTAATATACTCAGTTACTGCCCAGGCAATACTTAAGCCGTCATAAGTGCTGGTCCCCCGGCCTACTTCATCTAGAATAATCAAACTATTTTCCGTAGCATTGTTTAAAATATTAGCCACTTCGTTCATTTCTACCATAAAGGTACTCTGTCCAGTAGTTAAATCATCCGAAGCTCCCACTCGAGTAAAAATGCGGTCTACAATTCCCAATTCTGCTGCTTCTGCCGGCACAAAACTCCCCATCTGAGCTAAAAGAATAATTAAAGCAACCTGCCGCATATAAGTAGACTTCCCGGACATATTAGGACCGGTTAAAATACAAAATCTATCTTCCTGGTTATCTAGATAGGTATCATTAGGGACGAATACTTCTTCTGCCATCATTTTTTCTACTACCGGATGGCGGCCCTGGTCAATATTTATCTGATCGCTATGATTAACTTCTGGTTTAGTATAGCCGTTATTAATAGCTACCTCAGCTAAAGAAACTAACGCATCAAGTTCCGCCAGCACAGTAGCTGACTTCTGAATCCGCTCGGTTTCTTCGGCTACCTGGTTGCGAACTTCTACAAATAGTTCATATTCCAGATCTTTACTCTCTTCTTGCGCGCCTAAAATCGTTGACTCTTTTTCTTTTAGTTCCGGGGTAATATACCGTTCACTATTAGTTAAGGTCTGTTTACGAACATAATCGTCCGGCACAGCATCTAAATTAGAGTTAGTTACTTCAATATAGTAGCCGTGTACTTTATTATGCCCTACTTTCAAGGAATCAATCCCCGTTCTTTCCCGTTCCTGTTCTTGTAAATCAAGCACCCATTCTTTTCCCTTATTCATTGCTTCCAGCAGTTCATCTAGTTCCTCGTCATAGCCCGGTTTTATAATTTCACCTTCAGTTAAATTAGTCGGCGGGTCTTCTTTAATTGCTGTTTCAATTAATTCTGTTATCTCCGTCAATTTATCTAACTGCTCCTGTAAAGCGGTTAATTTTCCTGTCTCAAATTGAGCTAAAATTTCTTCTATTTCCGGCAGAATTATCAGCGAATTTTTCAGTGAAATCAAATCGCGGGCATTAGCTGAACCGTAAATAATCTTGCCGATCAGCCGTTCAATATCATAAACCTCTTTCAAGAGGTCTTTAATTTCTTCCTTTAAAAATACATTATTTTTAATTTCTTCGACGCTGTCCAACCGATCTTGAATCTTATCCAATTCTAGCAACGGCTGTTCCAACCACTTACGCAGCTTACGCCCTCCCATAGCAGTTACCGTCTGGTCTAACACCCACAGCAAACTACCTTCTGTTTCTTTATCCCGAATCGTTTCTACCAGTTCCAAATTACGCCGGGTATTCACATCCAGAACCATATAATCTGTTGTTGAATAAGTCGATAATTCATTAATATGGTCTAAACTCCGCTTTTGCGTCTCTACTAAAAAATTTAATACTGCTCCTGCGGCCTCGGCAGCCAAGGGTGATTCTTCACAGCCGTAGCCTTCTAAATTAACTACCCCAAAATGGTCAGTTAGTAAACTATACGCTCCCTGATAATCAAAATTCGATCCAATCTCAGTCAAAATCGGATTTATGTAATTATTAATAAAGCTCATAATTTCTTCCGACTCTTTTACCGTTTCATCTACTAATAATTCAGCCGGATTAATCCGAGATAATTCATCGATTATTTTATTTACTTTAGTTGACCCGTCCAGTTGAGTAGTAGCAAATTCTCCTGTCGAAACATCTACTAACGCAAATCCGTATCCGTCTTCTTCTCCTACCACTGCTGCCAAATAATTGTTATTTTTATCTTCTAACAGTTCGCTATCGACTACTGTTCCTGGGGTAATCACCCGCACTACTTCTCTATCTACCAACCCACTTGTTTCACTGGGATCCTGAGTCTGTTCACAAATTGCCACCCGATAGCCGTCATTAATCAACTGCGAAATATAAGACTCAGCTGATTTACAGGGCACTCCGGCCATAGGAATATCTTCGCCGCCTCCTTTATTGCGGGAAGTTAGCGTTAACTCTAGTTCCCGGGCTACAAACTCGGCATCATCAGCAAATAATTCATAAAAATCTCCTAATCTAAAAAACAAAACTTCTTCCTGGTATTCATCTTTAATTGAAAAATACTGCTGCATTAGCGGTGTTAACTCCGACACTTTCATCCCTCCCAATTATATAGTTTACAATTTATATTTTAAAATTTTAAGTTTGAATATTATAACTTGCTGACCTCAAAATAAACAGTTTCCAATGTCTCATTCTATTAAATACTAAAGAAATATTATATCATAAATTTCCCTTATAAAAAAGACGATAATAAACTTTTAACTAACAAATAATTATTCCAAAAAATAAGTAAAACCCCCAGGTTCTACCCTAGAGGCTTACTGCCCTCTATATTTAAACTTATTGTGCGTTTTCTTCAGGTCCTAGAGCACCAGAAATTACCTGATTAACAGTTTCCATTACTTCATTAAATTTCTCTTGGGCTTGTTCTAACTTCTGCAGCTTCTGGTTCTGCTGCATTTTTGCCTGTAGAGACTGCAGCTCTTGTTGCACATCTTCACCAACTTGCTGGCCGTTCATCTGCGCCATCTGAGCTTTTTTCTGCTGTGCTTGAGCCTGCTGCAGCAGCTGCTGAGCTTCCTCATCCTGCTCTACTTCTGCTTGAACCTCCTGTAAATTTTGATATTCTTCTGTTTCTACAATCTCGTCTGCTAATTCCTGCGCTTTTTCCATTACTGACATTTAAACGTCCCCCTTGAGTTTAGTTTACAACTTCACCAAATAATGTCCAACTCTTCGCTTTATTAATCATAACATTAACTAACTTTCCTGTCAAATTTTCTGGGCCAGAAAAAATAACTATTTTGTTAGTTCTGGTTCTTCCAGACAGCAAATCGGGATTTGTCTTGCTCGGACCATCAACTAATACTTCCATAATTTCTCCTTCTAATTGTTTATTCTTTTCTTGATTAATCTGCTCTTGTAATTCCAACAACTGTTGATGCCGCTCTTTTTTCACTTCCTCCGCTACCTGACCTTCCATGTTAGCAGCAGGAGTCCCCGTCCGCTTGGAATACATAAAAGTAAAGGCCCGATCAAACCGAACGTGGCGGTATAAATCTAAAGTTTTCTGGAAATCCTCCTCTGTTTCGCCGGGAAAGCCGACAATAATATCACTAGTAATTGCAGCCTCTGGTCTTCTATCCTGCAGTTCTTCTACTAAAGCTAAATATTCTTCGCGGGTATAGCCGCGGTTCATCTTCTGTAAAATTTTATTGCTACCCGCCTGAACAGGCAGATGATAATGTTCGCAGATTTCATCAACTTCAGTAACTACATCTATTAATTTATCACTAAAATCGCGCGGATGAGAAGTCATAAATCTAATCCGCGGCAGTCCTTCAATGTTACTGACTTCCACTAATAAATCAGCAAAATCTATTTCTCTATCTAAATCCTGTCCATAAGAATTTACATTCTGTCCTAAAAGCATTACTTCTTTAACGCCATCCGCAGCTAATTCTTTAATCTCCTGGAGGATCTGTTCCTGCGGTCGACTTCGTTCATCTCCGCGAACATAAGGCACAATACAGTAAGTACAGTAATTATCGCAACCGTAAATAATGTTTACTTTTGCCTTATGCTCTGCTTCCCGATCAGCCGGCATATTAGAAATTAAACCGCGCGAATCATCCCAGATTTCTACTAACTGTTTATTTTTTTCCTTTGCCTGTTTTAATAATTCCCGAAATCGATCAATATTATGCGTACCAAAGATTAAATCAACAAATCTATGCTTCTGTTTGATCTTATTGACTACTTCTTCTTCCTGCATCATGCAGCCGCAGATCCCAATGATTAATTCAGGATTTTTCTCTTTAAATTGTTTTAATTGACCTAGCTTCCCGTATACCTTTAGTTCAGCATTTTCCCGTACACAGCAGGTGTTTAGTAAAATAACATCAGCGTCTTCTATATTAGCGGCTGGTTGATATCCTTCCTCGTCTAAAACTCCAGCTAATTTTTCTGAATCATGTTCATTCATCTGGCAGCCGTAAGTGCGGATGAAATACTTTCCTTTTTCTACTGTCATCTGCAATCGCTCCTTCTAATATTAATCTATATAAATATAATTTTATTATTCATATTTTAAGCCAACTAGCATTATAACATAGAAAATGGTAATTGCAAAGAAGAAAGTCGCCTATCGGCGACTTAGATTGAGGCTAAGTTTGAAGTCAAGTCAAGTGTGAACCTCCACCAAATTAAAGATTTGGGAGAGATTTTCTTGGATTACTAACTAACAATAAAATAACTAAATAATTTAATAACATCAAAAAGCACCTCCTTATCCTTCCTTAATTAATGCCACAGCTGTACTGCCTGGTCCGGAATGCAGTCCTACTATTGGAGAAATATCCATAAGGTACTCCGGCTCCTGCCCAGTCAATTCAGTAAGTTCCCGGGCATAAGTCTCAGCTTGCTTTCGGGTTTGAGCATGAACTACACAGTAGCGTTTAATACCTCCGTTTTGCTCCTGCTCGGCTACTATCTGTTTAATCCTCTTTTCCCCCGTTTACTAAATGCTTTAGCAGCAACTGTACCTGCTCCCATTTCATCCAGAGAAATAATTGGTTTTAAATTTACTACTTTGCCCAACCAGCCGGCCGGTCTACTCAGCCGCCCTCCTTTCACCATATATTCTAAAGTATCTAGATTGACATAAATTTCAGTCTGCTCAATCGTCTCATGAACCTGATTAACTACTTTCTCCAGCGAACAGTCGTCAGCAATCATTTCTGCTGCTTCTAAGGCAGCTTCAGCAATCTGATTCATGATTTGCTTGCTCGAATTATATAATTTGATCTCTTGCACTATTGTTTTCATTAAAGAAACCAAATTGCTGCCGGTATCTCCATCAGGTACTGGAAAAACATTTATTTTATTTAACAGCTGCTGATTATTAATTAACCTTTTTGCTCCCGACAGTACTCCATAATAAATCTGTCGACCCGTCAATCGTTCAATCTGCATTTTTATACCTCCCTACCTAAACTTTTTATGACCTATTATCTAATTTTTCTACATTTAATCTACTATCCTCTGCTTATTATTAAAATTAATTACTATTATTAAATATAGATAGCCAAAACTTTACTAGCATTTTAAATCAATTACTAACCCAAAAAAATAACCTCGGGCCAACTTCAAGAGTTAGCCCGAGGGCAAATTCTTGCTTCCAACTTACTACTCTACTCCAAAATTGTTAGTTCTACTTACTAACTGTTGTCAACCAAATCAAACTTTAAGCTTGCCGCCCTTCATTACTACTTGCTCGTCAATTTTTAGTGTCGGCTGCTTAATAATCCCGTCTAAATGAGATGCCACTTCTACGTCTCCCCCGAAAGCACTATTATCACCAATAGCAACATGAACTGTGCCCATCACTTTTTCATCTTCCAATACATTACCAATCAAGGTCGCCTGATCATTGGTACCAATTCCCAGCTCAGCAATATTTCGAGCTGGCTTGCCGTACTCCGCTATTAATTCTTTTAGCTGTTCAGCTTCTTTACCGCCTTCAATTTCTACCACATAACCGTCTTCCACAATTAAAACAACCGGTTCTTCTAAAATTCCTAACCCCGACATAGCGCCGTCAATTACTATTTGTCCGGCAGCTGTTCCTTCCCGGGGAGCAATATACCCTTCGCCCGCCGGTAAATTACCGAAGTCTCTCGGCTGATGATAAATGCCCGTATCGGGATGACCGCTGCGTTTCTGCAGCGACATTTCAAGTTCGGTTCCAGCCTCAGTAGTTAAATAAGCAGTAGTGCCCTCCGTCAGCAGCTCCGCCACTTGTTCGCTCCGCTGTTTAATAGCTTCATAATCGGCAGTCAGCGTTCTCGTCATAATCTCTTCAGTAATCGTAGGCAAGGTAGCTGCTCTCGCTCCCGCCTCATTAGCTGCTTTGCGAGCTTTGGTATGTGACAGTGATTTGGAAGTCGGCATCAGCACTACCTCAACCTGCTGCATTAAATCCGCAATACAGGCCGGCGGCTCTGCCCCGTGGTTGGCCCGGGGTTCAATTTCTGTTAAAATTGCTTCTTCGCCTGCCTGCTTACTGGCCCTAAAGAGCACTTGTCCAATCTTTCGCAGCGGCTGATCAGTAATCACCAATACAGTTTCATCATCCTTGACTGCTAAACAATCATTAACAATTATTTCGGCTGCTTCTTGTAAACTACTCATCTTTATATCCTCCCTCTTGTATTTTTCTTCTTTTCTGCAATTAAAATTCCTACTTTTTTTAATTAATTCTTTACTATCTTAAATATATTCATTATAATTATAAATTGAAAGTTGTCAAGTTTTAACAAAGAAAATATAATTTAAAAAATTTAAATCTAGCCTAAGAAAATATATGATAATAAAAATTAATAATTTAATAATAATAAAAGGAGTAATAACTATTATGAAACCCTTAATTGGAATTACTAATTATTATGTAGACAGCAATGAATTAGGAGAATTAGAAGATCGACCGCGGGGCATTACCGGCCAAGATATGGCGATGTGCACCATGGATTACGTCCGAGCAGTAAAACAAGCTGGCGGTATCCCCATTATGTTGAGTCATTTAACTAATGAAGACTATATAACTAACATCACTCGTAAGTGCGACGGTTTTTTATTTAGCGGCGGAGGCGATATTGACCCTTTACTCTATGGAGCGACGCCTACTGAAAAATGCGGTCAGGTTGTCCCGGAAAGAGATGAATTTGAACTGGCCTTAATTAAAAAAGTAATCACCCACAATAAACCTTTATTAGGAATTTGTCGGGGACTGCAGTTAATTAATACGTATTACCAAGGAACCTTATGCCAAGATTTAAGTGAATGTGAACACTCTCTCGAACATCACAAAGCGCTTAATTATCCCAAATGGAAGCCGGTCCACGAAGTAAAACTGGAAACTGGGTCTCATCTAGCTAACATATTTAATAAATCTAACATTATGACTAATAGTTTCCATCATCAAATTATAAAGGAGGTGAGCGAAAATCTACAGGTAACTGCTAGCACTAAAGATGGAGTAGTAGAAGGACTTGAAGATAAACAGAAAGATTTTTTAGTAGGCGTTCAGTGGCATCCAGAAATGATGTTTGAAGAAGTAGAGGAGCAGACTAAGCTATTCAAATATTTTGTGAATCAGGCTAAAAATTAAAAGTATTTAGCAGGGAGGAATTAATTTAATATGGAACATTTTGGTATTTTATCTTTGCTGCCGGCTGTGGTTGCCTTAGGTCTAGCAATCTGGTCTAAGCGGGTAATTGAATCTTTATTGGCTGGGTTATTAACCGGCTCGCTAATGATTAATACGGTTCAAGATGGATTAGGAGATGCCCTTTTATATTCAATTCCTAACTTATTTAATACAATTGTGGGGCATGCTCCCGATGAAGAAGCAGGTCTTGAAGGAATAGGAGTATTAAGCGGTTCTAGTCTACCTAAAATATTTGTAGTAGTATTATTACTTGGAGCATTTATTACATTACTAGAAAAATCCGGAGGCGCTATGGCTTTTGGAGAATGGCTATCCGGAAAAGTAAAAAGTGAACAAGGGGCTCAAACTGCTACCGGAATTATGGGCTGTCTGTTATTTACTAGTGCTTATTTCAGTTCTTTAGCTACCGGAACAGTATTTAGACCTATTTATGACCGGATGAAAATTTCAAGAGAAAAGCTAGCTTTCCTCTTGGACTCTACTTCGGCTCCCATTAATACACTAGTTCCTGTTTCCGGTTGGGTTGCCTATATGACAGTATTAATGGAAGAAAATATTCCCAGTGTAACCAATGGAATTGTAGGGTTAGTGAAGACTATCCCCTATAATTTTTACAACCTATTCATGCTGGTATTTGTCTTTTTACTAGCCAATAAAGTAATCAAAGATTACGGTCCGATGAAAAAAGTAGAAACAAAAGCTGCTCAAGGCAAAACTGATTATAGTGATGCGGAAGTCAGTTCCACTGCTGAAGATAATAAAAATGGGGATGTATCGGACATGATGTGGCCGTTGGGAGTCTCCATTGCCTCACTTGTAATTTTAGGTTCCTGGAACTACACTTTTGCCAGTGTGCCCCTCTTTAATAGTTGGGGAGTATCTGAAATTCCGTTAGGCAGCCGGGACATGTTGATTATAAGCTTTGTATTAGGATTAATTACAGCTTTCATTAAGTATGTTTCTAGTGAGTTAATGTCGGCGGAAGAATTTTTAGATGACGCTCTGGAAGGTACTCAGTCAGCTATTACCGGCGGTATGATTATCGTTTTAGCTGTAACGTTAGGCGATATCTTACAGGTACCTGCTCCAGAAGGAGTCGGCGCAGCTAAATTTATTGAAAGTGTAGCTGGTGGAAATATTCCGGGCGCAATAGTCCCGCTTGCTACCTTTTTAATTGGTTCTTTTATGGGCTTTTCGATGGGTACTTCCTTCGGCGTCTGGGCCATCATGATGCCGATGGCACTTCCGTTAGTATTATCTACCGGCGGCAACCCCTTTGTAGCTGCAGCAGCCGTTCTGTCCGGAGGAACTTTTGGCGATCACTGTTCTCCAATTTCGGATACTACTATTATGTCCTCAATTGGTGCCGGCTGTAATCACATGGATCACGTCAATACTCAGCTGCCCTACGCCTTAACGGTAGCAGGAGTTTCTTCCGCAGCCTTTTTACTAGCTGGAATCGTATTTTAACCAGAATATCATCTAAGAGGAATTTAAGCTAAAATTAAATTTTTCGCTTGCAATATAAAAAGGAGAGAAGACGGCAGTATTGCTTTGCCGTCTTCTCTCCTTTTCTACATAAAATTTTAACTGCACTAACTTATTTCACTTTCTGTTAAAATAATTTTTCTCTCTTATTAAATTATAATTATTATGTTTCCTGCAGCTCCTGCTCGCCAGAAAAAGCTGTTTCTTTCCTTTTCATATCAGCAACTGCCTGGCGTAAAGTCAGAAACTGCCAGCCGAGCATAACTACTAACGTAATGCTCTCGGCCACCAGAAAGGCTAACCAGGTAGCACTTAAACTATAAATTTGTCCTAATAAATACATTCCGGGTAACAGTAAGACAAACTGACGTAAAAAGGTAAGCAGCAAACTAGGCAGTCCTTTACCCAGTGCTTGAAAAGTCGCTGCCCCAATAATATTCAGCGTCATAAATAAGTAGGCAAAACTAACTCTTTTTAAGGCGGGGACTCCTATTTCCAGCAATTTAGGATCGCTGTTAAATAACTTAATCAACACTTCGGGGAAGAAGTGAAAAACAATAAAAGCCAACACCCCAAAAGAAAAAGCAGTCATTCCGCCTAACAAAATACTTTTTTTCATCCGCTCAGGCTTGTTGTGACCATAGTTATATCCCACTAACGGAAGATAACCTTGATTTAAACCAAACACGGACATCAAGAAAAAAGACTGCAGCCGAAAAATTATCCCCATTACTGCAATCGCGGTAGCATTGAAACTACCTAAAATTTTGTTAATGATAATCAACGCTAAACTGAATAAAATTCTGTTAATCATCGCCGGAATTCCTACCTGATAAATTTCCTTAATAATCCCCCAGTCCCAGCTGAATTCTTCTAATTTAAGGGTGATTTCATTCTGGTCACTTAAAATTACAAACGTAATGAAAATTCCGCCTACAATCCGGGCCAACACGGTAGCATAAGCTGCTCCTTCTACTCCTAACTGCGGAAAAAAGCCGATCCCAAAAATTAAAAAAGGATCTAGAATAATATTTATCCCGGCGCCGATAAACATGGTCAGCATCGGCACAAAGGTATTCCCTTCACCCCGGAGAATATAATTGAAAGTAGCCGGAATAAAGATAGCCAGCGAACCAACTAAAATAATTCGGATATATTTTTCGGCTAATCGAATCAACTCAGGCTGGTCAGTAAACAAGCGTACTATCTCCTGTGAATAAAAGAAACCGATAATCCCCACTACTACTCCATAAAAAATAGTAATTAAAAATACATGTTCGGCTGCATTATTGGCCCGGTGATTTCTCCCCTGACCTAATAACCGGGAAATTAAAGAACTAGTACCGACCCCCGTTCCTACTCCTAAAGCAATGATCATCAACTGTACCGGCATACAGAGTGATAAGGCCGACAAAGCTTCGGTACTTAATCGGCCGATATAAATGCTGTCAATTATATTATATAAAGCCTGGATAATCATCCCGGCAATGGCCGGCACAGATAATTTAACTAATAAAGTGCTGATTTTTTTAGTTCCTAAGCGGTCTGATTTCTTAGTCAGTGCCATTCTATCCCCCCTAAAACGTTTAAAAAGATATTAGCTTCGCTTTGCTCGCATCGCAGCTAAATCAATCCTGCAAATTGCCGGGATAATTAATCTTACTCCTTTTTCTCATCTCCAGCAATTAATCCTTCCCCTGCTAAAAAACATCTGATGTAGCCGAGAATCATCGTTTATTGTCCGCTAGTTTTTAACTATTCTTCCACTTCAACTTCTAAATTAGTGCATATCTTTTTTATTATATGTAGAAAGTCATCAATTTCTTCATTACTTAAATTTTCTCTTACCTGAGTTTCAACTTCCTTTAACAGCGAATAAAATTTTGGTTTTAATTCTTCAGCCCGCTCTGTTAAATAGATCAATTTCCTCCGTTTATCTTCAGGATCCGGTGCTTTCTTGATTAGGTTTTTAGCAGCTAACTTTTTTATACTCCGGCCGACTCCTGCTTTATTTAAATTGTAAGCTTCACAAAGGGTCTGTTGATAAACTCCATCTTCTTTATACAGCTGAATTAACAGAAATAACTGTCCGTGACTGATATTATACGGCTTTAATTTTTCATCGATTAACGCTGCATGGGCCCGACGGGCAATACTCAAATACTTCCCGATAGAATTTTTCCCCATTTGCATCCCCCTTTTGTTGTTCAAATTAGTTGACATATCAACCAAGAAATATTATAAATTACTTTAGTTGATGTGTCAACTAAAATTTAAAATAACAAAACCCCGCAGCCAGAAGTTGGCCCGAGGTTAATAAATTTACTCTTTAATTTTACGTAAGATTTTTAGCAAGGCTACTCTTATTTAATTTTTTTAACTAACTTGCTCAATCTTAAACTCAACCTCAAGCTTAACAATCCCTTATCTACTAACTTCTAAAGGCTGCGATTCCAAATAGTCTTCATCTTCCAACTGCTCAACTGGCTGTTCTGCTTCTAGGTTCTTAAAAGCTACTGACAACATCAACTTAATCCGATTCAGTTGGTTAACTTCACTCGCTCCCGGATCATAATCTATTGGCTTAATATTAACTCCTTCGTAAGCATCTCTAATTTCTTTGATCATCCCTTTACCGACTACATGGTTCGGTAGGCAGCCAAACGGCTGCAGACAGAGAATATTCTTGACTCCACTCTCTATCAATTCTACCATCTCGCCGGTTAAAAACCAGCCTTCACCAGTTTGATTACCTAACGATAAATGGCGCTCGGCTCCGTCAGCTATTTCATAAATTGACTGCGGAGGTTCAAACCGGTCACTATTCTCTAAAGCCTGTTTTAAATGGCGGCGGTAAAAGAATTCTACTCCTTTAATTCCCAGCTTGCCGGCGATAAACCGCCAGAAACTACCGGATAATTTCTTATATTTTTCTATATTATTATACAGACTGTACAGGAAGAAATCCAGCAGATCAGGAACTACTGCTTCTGCTCCCTCTGATTCTAGAAAGTCAATCACGTTATTATTAGCAGTCGGGTGGAATTTAACTAAAATTTCACCAACAATTCCTATCTTCGGCTTTACTATATCTTCATCAATCGGCAGTTCATCAAATTCTTCTACTATCTTATATAAGTTTTCTTTAAAGCCGCTGCGGCTGCCCTCACGCAGAGTTTCTTGACATCTGCTGACCCATTTTTCGTACAGTTCATCGGCCGCTCCCTCTTCTTGTTCATAAGGCCGAACCTTATATAATACCCGCATCAGTAAGTCGCCGTAAATTATTCCCTGCAGTAAATCATCAAGCAGTGACGGGGTTATTTTAAACCCAGGATTCTTTTCCATGCCCAAAGCATTGAGCGAAATAACCGGAACTTGCTCTAAACCAGCATCTTGAAGAGCTTTTCGAATAAACCCAATATAATTAGTAGCTCGACAGCCCCCGCCGGTTTGAGAAATAATCACAGAAGTAGTATCTAAATCATACTCGCCCGACTGTAAAGCTTCCAGCAGCTGCCCAACCACAATAATCGACGGATAGCAGGCATCATTATTAACGTACTTTAGTCCGGTATCAATTGCTTCTTTATCTACTGCCGGCAGCACTTCCAAATTATAGCCTGCGTTTTGAAAAGCAGTCTCAAAGAACTGAAAGTGAATTGGCGACATTTGGGGGCTTAATATAGTATGTTCCTGCTTCATTTCTTTAGTAAATACTGTCCGCTCCGGCGGTTCTTCTATTTCTTCTGCTTCTAAATCTTGTTCTTCTCGTTCTTCCATCGCCGCCAGTAAAGAACGAAGTCGGATCCGGGCTGCTCCTAAATTACTAATCTCATCTATTTTCAGCGAAGTATATAATTTATTATGCCGCTCTAAAATTTCCTCTACCTGTTCAATAGTCACCGCATCCAGTCCACAGCCAAAGGAATTTAACTGCACTAGCTCTAAATTATCCTGCTGACCTACATAAGTAGCCGCCGCATAAAGTCGAGAGTGATAAACCCACTGATCTACTACCCGCAGCGGCCGCTGGGGATCACTCAGATGGCTAATCGAGTCTTCAGACAGTACAGGCAAGCCAAAAGAAGTAATTAGTTCTGGAATCCCATGGTTAATTTCGGGATCAATATGGTACGGCCGACCCGCCAATACAATTCCTGATTGATCATGTTCCACTAAGTACTCCAGTACTTCTTCTCCTTTATTTTTTACGTCAGTCTTATAATTTTCCCATTCTTCGTAGGCTTTATCAACAGCCGCGACTATTTCTCGTTTAGCAATTCCTTCCCGCTCTAATTCGGTTTCCAACCGCTCAATTAATTTCTTGCGGTCGTCAAGCGGTAAAAACGGATAATAAAAATCAATCTCTTCTTCTGCTAGCTCTTCAATATTAGCAGCTATTGTCTCTGGATAGGAAGTAACTATCGGACAATTATAATTATCCCCCGCCTCTTGGTCTTCCTGCTGATTATAAGGAACACAAGGATGAAAAATCTTAGTTACCCCGCGGTCAATCAAATCCATGATATGCCCATGAACCAACTTTGCCGGATAACAAACTGACTCCGAGGGAATAGTCTCCATTCCTTTTTCGTAAATTTCTTGCGCCGAATCAGCCGATAACTGGACCTGATAACCAAGTTCAGTAAAGAACGTAAACCAGAATGGATAATCTTCATAAAGATTAAGTACTCTCGGAATTCCAATCTGCCCCCGCTGCGCCTTTGTGTCCGGTAAGGCTTGATAATCAAAGACGCGGTTATATTTATATTCGTATAAATTAGGCACTTTTTCCTGTTCTGTTTCTTCTACTCCTGCTCCTTTTTCACACCGATTTCCAGTAATAAATTTTCGCCCGTCAGAAAACTTTTTTATCGTCAACAAACAGTTATTACTACATTTACCGCACCGAGCCTTAGAGGTGGTAACACTAAAGTCAGCCAGTTCTTCTTGAGTCAATAGATTAGACCGCTGGTTATCAGCAGCTCGCTCCTTAGCCAGTAAACCAGCCCCAAAAGCTCCCATAATACCGGCAATATCCGGCCTGACTACTTCTTTACCGATTATTTTTTCTACTGCCCGCAGGACAGCATCATTATAGAACGTTCCGCCTTGAACTACAATATTAGCGCCTAATTCTTCTTCTTCCCGGTAACCAATCACTTTAAATAATGCGTTCTTAATTACCGACACAGCTAAACCAGCAGAAATATCACTCAGTTCTGCTCCTTCTTTTTGCGCCTCTTTAACCTTAGAATTCATAAATACAGTACAGCGCGTACCGAGGTCAACGGGGTTATCAGCCTCAACCCCCAATTGAGCAAATTCCTCTATCTCCATATCTAAAGAATGAGCAAAGGTTTCAATAAAGGAACCGCAGCCTGAAGAACAGGCTTCATTCAGCATAATCGAATTAACTACTCCGTCATCTATTTCTAAACTCTTCATATCTTGGCCGCCGATATCAAGAATAAAGTCAACTTCCGGCTGGAAAAAATGGGCTCCCTTATAGTGAGCTAAAGTCTCTACTTCCCCAATATCTACCTTAAGAGCCGACTGAATTAACTGTTCTCCATAACCGGTCACCGCTGACTTAGAAATGGTTACTTCTCTGGGGAGCTGTTCATACATCTTGAGCAAAATTTCAATGGTAGAATCTAATGGATCGCCCTGGTTGCTGCCGTAATCAGAATAAAGTAGCTTTCCATCTTCACTGACTAAAGCTATTTTAGTCGTTGTCGAACCAGCATCAATCCCCAGGTAAGCTTGCCCTTGATAATTAGTCAACTCTTCCCTTTCTACCTGATATTGGGCATGGCGCTGCTTGAACTCCTCATATTCTTCTTGGTCAGCAAACAGCGGGGCTAAGCGTTCATTGCTAGGTACTGTTATCTGGTGGATTTTTGCTAGTTGCTCATATAAGTGCTCAGCTGAATAAACTTCCTGCTGGCGGGCTTCATAAGCAGCTCCCAGAGCTACAAAAAACTGCGCCCGGTCAGGCTCCATTACTTCTTTAGGGGTCAGTTCTAAAGTTTCTACAAATCGCTGCCTAAGCTGGGGCATAAAGTGCAGCGGCCCCCCGAGAAACGCAATATTGCCGCGAATGGGCCGACCTTGAGCTAAACCGCTAATTGTCTGGTTAACTACCGCTTGTAAAACAGAAACAGCTATATCTTCTTTAGAAACCCCATCATTCAATAAAGACTGAACGTCTGATTTAGCAAATACCCCACACCGAGAAGCAATCGGATAGATATCATCTGCCTGCTTGGCCAAATCATTCAGTCCACTGGCATCAGTCTGCAGTAAAGAGGCCATTTGATCAATAAAGGCCCCAGTCCCCCCTGCACAGGTACCATTCATCCTCTGTTCTACTGAATCGCCAAAATAAGTGATTTTCGCATCCTCGCCCCCTAATTCAATCGCTACATCCGTGCGAGGAATTAAATTTTCTACGGCATTACTGCAGGCAATTACTTCCTGGACAAACGGGATTTCGAGCTGTTCAGAAATCCCCATGCCTCCCGAACCGGTAATCGTTACCGCTACCTGGTTATTATATAAAATATCACGAGCATTTTTTAGGATAGCAGTAACAGTTTTCTTTACTTCCGAAAAATGGCGTAAATACTTCTGATAAATAACCTCATCATCACCATTCAGTATAATCACCTTGACCGTAGTAGACCCTACATCAATACCTAATCTCAACCTCTCGTTCATAGTTTCACTCCTCACTGAAACCTTTACTCACGCGGCATAGGTGTCATGTATTTGAAAAAACAACCCTCTAGTAAATATTTTAACATATTTTATAGGTAAATCTCAAAAAATAAATCAAAAATCTATTTACATACTCAGAATTTACCGTCCAATTTAAATGTTTCTTTTCACAACCATATTAGCATATCATTATATAAATGTCAAATGCTATCTAACCTATATCTTTCTTTCACCGGTAAACGGGGCAAACTTATAAAAAAAGAATATTTTTAAACATAATTTAACTCTTCTTTTTCCATACTAAGAATATGATTACTCGATTTATAATTTATGGACTGCTGGGTTGGTGTGTAGAAATCTTCTGGACTGGAATTAGCTCGCTGCTGCAGGGAAATACCAATCTCACTGGCTGGACTTACCTCTGGATGTTCCCTATTTACGGTTTAGCCATCTTTTTAGAACCTATTTACAGCAAAATCAAATCGCAGCCAATTCTTATTAGAGGAGGGATCTATACTTTACTTATCTTTTCTGTTGAATACTTATCCGGCTGGCTGCTGAAAAATACAGTCGGCGCTTGTCCTTGGAACTACAGTCAAGTTCCTTATTCAATTGACGGACTAATTAGATTAGATTACGCCCCGGCCTGGTTTACTCTCGGTCTACTGTTTGAAAAGCTTTACCAGCTGCTGCAGGAAACAGGGGTTACTTTTTCCTAAACTTTAAAATTAATAACTGCAGCTAGTGTTCATTCACTCTTAAGTGGTTTTCTTTTACATTATATTTTTGATCATCAGGTAATAGACTTTACTAAGTGTGTTCATCTGCGTTAACTTAATTTAATATATCTTTTCTCAATTGATGAGTTTTCTGAATTGCTCAGACTCAGCCTCAACCTTAAACTAAATTACGTCAAACTTCTAAATCACTAAGTTAACGCTTGTGACTAAAGATTATAAAACAAAAAGGAGTTGAGTGAGCAATGCCTGATGATCAACAGCCGCGTTTGCCGTTGATTAACGAACCGGCGCCTGACTTTACCGCTCCCTCTACTGCCGGGGAAATTAGTTTAAAAGACTATCGGGGGCAATGGGTGGTTTTATTTTCCCACCCCTCTGATTTCACCCCTGTCTGCACAACGGAATTCGTTTCCTTCGCTGAAAATTACGACGCATTTCGCGAACGGAATGTCCAATTAATCGGCGTAAGTATTGATAGTGTCTATTCTCATATCGCCTGGATCCGCAATATTGAAAAACTATTCGATGTAGAAATTCCGTTCCCTATTATTGCCGATTTAGGAATGGAAGTCTCCGCTAAGTATGGGATGATTCAGCCGGGGGTTAGTGACACCAGCGCTGTAAGAGCAGTCTTTATCATCGACCAACGGGGTATCATCCGCAGTATTCTTTACTATCCTCCACAGGCAGGAAGGAATATAAAGGAAATAATTCGACTAATTGATGCTTTACAAACTGGAGATAAGTATAAAGTAGCTACTCCCGCTAATTGGGAACCAGGGGCAGATGCTATTTTGCCGCCGCCCAAAACAACTACTGAAGCTGATAAACGAGTAGAATCAGACGCTGACTGTAAAGACTGGTATTTCTGTTATCGAGAACTGCCTAGCTTAAATCGATAAAAGCTGCCTAACTGCAGCTTAGTTTGAGGGTAAGATTAAGTTTAAGTAAGTAAAATTAACAGTTTTATCCTAAAACATTCCGGGCCAACTTCTCAGCATTGGGAGTTGGCCCGGAATGTTTTAAACTATAGACTTTATCCTAAACTTAAATTAGCTATTGAAGAAGCTATCTGCAAAATAAGTGGTTAGCTTAACTTTTAAATCGCCGACAAGTGACTTTGCTTCTAGTCCCCATAAACTAACGTTTTAATCGAATGAGCGGGGCTAGTTACCTCTACTGACTGTTCTCTATCTTGTAAAGTAAAAGTTATCGTTCTATCTTCTTCATTCATAACTACTACCACTATTTCCCCAGTTGGATTTTCAAAAGCCGTGATGCGTAGTTCATCAATTTCTGATTCCCAGCCGATTCTTACTGCCCCCGGCTTGATATATTTGCTAAAGTGACCCAAGTAATAATAAGGAGTTTGATAATGTATTTTTTCCGTTTCCGTATCCACAATAATCGGTGCATCACAGTAATTTTCTACGTGGTTGGGGCCTCCTTCTTCATTTAACACCATATTCCAGTCTACCCAACCAGTTGTCCAGTGATTTAAATCAGCAATAATATGGCGGCCGTACTTTTCTCCAGTCCACCACTCACCGATAAAATTATCTTCATCAAATAACGGATTACAGCCTTCAGTAAAGACTAAATTCGCATCGTAAGTCTGGTAGGTATAGTTCAAAACTTCATTATTTACTATCGACTCCGTATCATTATCTCCATACCAGTGAAAGCCGACCCCCCAGACCCACTGGGCAGCTTCCGGATCGGACAGAATAGTATCTACTCGGGACTGCATAATATCTTTATTATGATCCCAGACCATAATTTTCACATCCTCTAAACCGGCTTTCTGTAAAGTTGGCCCTAATATCTTAACAAAGTCTCTTTCCTCTTCGTCAGTATAAATGCAGTTATCCCACGGGGTTTCTGCCATTGGTTCATTCTGAACAGTTACCCCCCAAATATCTATGCCCTGCTGCTGATACTCTTGAATATACTTGGCAAAATACCGCGCCCAGGTTTCTCTATACTCTTCTTTTAATTTTCCGCCGCGATTCATCCGCCCATTAGTTTTCATCCAGGCCGGCGGACTCCACGGGGAAGCAAATAATTTAAACTGGGCTCCTTCTACCTTAAGGGCATCTTTAATAAACGGAATTAAATACTCTTCATCCCGGGCAACATCAAAATCTTCTAACTCAGTATCTCCTTTCGTTTCTGTATAGGCATAATTGCCCAGTGAAAAGTCACAGCTGTTGATATGGGTCCTACATAAGCTATAGTCCAATCCTTTTTCCGGATGAAAGTAGGCTTCAATCACCTGGTTTCGCTTATCCTCAGGCAGTTGAGCTAAAGTATAACCACCCGCTTCCGTAAAGGAACCGCCGAAACCTTCAATTTCTTGAAATTTTTTCGTGCTATCAACTTCTATTACCGGATTATCAGTCTTAACTGCTGTGGTAAATGTTAATTCTTTCTTTTCAGTTAATCTATCTTCCGTATTTTTAGCCGTCTGAACTACTTTCACCTTAGTCATCAACTATCGCCTCCTAAATAAAGATTATCATTCTCTTCTCTACTGTTTTAAAGCCCCCATTGTAATCCCCTTGATAAAATACTTCTGGAAATAAAGAAAAACTATAATTAACGGTAAAGTTGCTAAAGCACTGGCAGCCATAATCAAATCATAAGGCACTCCATACTGCTGCCCCTGCAATTGGGCAATAGCCACCGGAATAGTAAACATCTCGGTTTTATTAGTAACTATCAAAGGCCAGAAAAAGAAATTCCAGTTATTCATAAAGTATATAGTCCCTACTGCTCCCATTGCCGGTTTAGAAATAGGAACTACTATCTTCCAGAAAATGCCGAATTCAGAACACCCATCAATCCGAGCAGCATCAAGTAAATCATCTGGTAAACTATCAATATATTGTTTGAATAAAAAAACTCCTAATCCGCGAGCAAGAAAAGGAAAAATCAATGCTGGATAAGAATTTATCCAACCTACCTTGCCCATTAAAATATATAAAGGAATTACTAGCACCTGCCGGGGAATAATCATTGTAGAAACTATAAAAAGTAAAAAAATTTTTCTACCCGGGGCATTTTTATATTTAGATAAAGCAAACCCAGCTAAACAAGCTATAAACATAGCTAAAACAGTATAGGTGATTCCTACAAAACCACTATTTAATATATTTCTAAAGTAAGGTACTTC
>CAYFUT010000011.1:44151-60151 GCA_964346395.1 uncultured Halobacteroidaceae bacterium | reverse complement strand
ATTTAAGTATTTTTAGTAGAAAATAATTAAGGTAGGACTGACTGATTAAAAAAGGGGATTGATTATTCTAAAAAAATTTTGGAGTTTCTTATATTGTGGTAAAGGCTAAAGATGATCTTCATGGAGAAATTTTGCGGGATATAGGAGCCGATGAAGTAGTTTATCCGGAACGAGATAGTGGTTTAAAAGTTTCTTCGCAGTTAAATGAGAGGTAATATAGGCGGTGAAATTATGCTGAAATGGTTAGCTAAGAAACAAGGTTGGTTTATTTTTTTATTGATTAGTGGAATCTTGATCTTTTTAGAAGTACAGAATTTTTTATTGTTTCACCTAGGAGTCGAGTTATTTAGCATTATTATTGCTGGCAGTATGTTTACTATTGCGGTAAATACAAAAGAGATAGCTAAAAATGATTATCTGCTGTTTTTGGGAGCGGCGTATGGATTTATTGCTGGAATTGATTTACTGCATACAGTTACCTATGAAGGGATGGAGATTGTAGAGGCCGGATCTAATCTGCCCACCCAACTGTGGATTGCAGCGCGGTATTTAGAAAGTTTCTGTTTGGCAGGATCCTTTTTTTACTTAGACCATTCCTTAAAGCTGCAGCGAACTTTTATTATGTTGACTGTTGTAAGTATATTGGTAGTTAAAAGTATATTTATGGGATATTTTCCGGACTGTTTTGTAGCCGGAACCGGGCTGACATTATTTAAAATAGTTAGTGAGTATATTATTATTGGATTATTGTTGATAGCTATTTGGCTGCTCTGGTATTATCGGTCTTATTTTATTGAACGGAGTTATTACTTTATGTTGGGAGCACTGCTGACTACTATTTTAGGGGAGGTAGCTTTTACTCTTTATTTAGATGTTTACGATCTATCAAATGTAGTAGGCCATGTTTTTAAGTTAATTTCATTTTATTTTATTTATAAAGCAATTATAGAGGCTACTTTGCAGAATCCGTACGAATCTTTATTCTATAAATTAACTGATAAAATGGAAAAAATCAAAGTTCAAAAGCAAAAATTAGAAGTTAAAAATAAGGATTTAGAAGAAAGTTATACCGAAATTGATTCTATTAATGAAGAGTTAAAGTCTACTCAGGAGAAATTAATAACTACTAACGAGCGGTTAAAACAGCGCATTGAAGCGGGAAGAAGATTTCACTTACAGTTTATGGAAAATGAGCTGCCGGAAGTGAAAGAACTAGCGGCTGTTACTTATTATTTACCGGCGGAAGAAATCGGCGGCGACTTATATGATATGATAAAAGTAGAAGATAAACTGATATTTTATTTAGTTGATATTACCGGCCATGGAATTGATGGGGCTTTTTTAAATGTGTTTGTAAAGGAAACAATTAATAACTTTTTGGTTAATAAAGAGCAGTTTGATGATCTTTCTCCCCAGCGTTTGCTGCGGTATATCAACCAGCGTTTTAGAGCAGGAAGTTTCCCTGATGATTATTTTATTTGTCTGCTGCTATTTGTAGTCGACCTGACAACTTATCAGGTTGCTTATGTGAATTCTGGATTTCAGAGTTTACCGCTGATAATTAAAAAAGGAAAATTGAAACAGCTAACTGCTACTGAAGCCCCCATTTCTCCGGCTGTTCCAGCTGAGTCGTATCAGTTTGCAGAAGAAAGTTTTTATTTAGGCTGTCAGGATATAATTTTAGCTGCTACTGATGGATTAATTGAAGAAGAGGCAGCTGGAGAAAGATATGGACTAGAAAGAATGAGTCAGCAGCTCGCAGCCAATCAGGATTATCCGCCGCAGGTAATCATTGATCGTTTGCTTGATGACTTTTGCCAGTTTGCTGAGCTGCCGCAGACTGATGATATTACCTTATTGGCAGTTAGGCGGGAGGCTGTGGAAAATAAGTTTACTATTCAATTAAACAGCAATTATGATTATTTAAAGTCGGTAAAAGGAAAGCTTGAGCAAGAATTACTGGGTAAAACCGGTGATTTTAGAAAGTTAATGGCTGGCATTCATGAAATAGTAATTAATGCAATTCAGCACGGTAATCAAGGTGATGCAGATAAGGTAGTGCAGATTACCGGGGTTGTGACTGCTAGCTATGTCAAGATTATAATTGAAGATGAAGGGTCAGGTTTTAATTGGAAGCAGCATTTGGAAGGAGAAATGAAACAGCCGGCTTTAAAAGATGGTGGATTAGGGCTGGTTATGACGAATCGCATCTGTGATGGATTTGCTTATAATCAAGCCGGAAATAAAGCAGTGTTAGTAAAGTTTAGAGAGTAAGATGAGTAATTAAATCTTATTTAAATCAGCTAAATCCCAGGCGAAAATTCCCCACGAAAGTTATACTTAATACCTATAAATACAAAATATACATTGAATTAACGCGTGTCCATAAAGAATGAAAGTTTAACCATACCATTTGTGAATAAGTCACTAGAAAAACTCCCATACTAAGTTGTAAGTATAACAAGTATTTGTTTAATAGGGAGTGTGGTTAATGAATAAAGAAATTGATTTAGAGGCGGAAGCCGCTAGTGAGGGAGGAAGTGAACCGGAGTTAAGCAAGGAGGAGTTGTCAGAAAAATTAGCTAAACTAAAATCACTTAAACAGATGGGCCAACTTAATCTGCCGCAAGAGCAGAGTGAGATTCATACATTAACAATTATTGGGCAGATAGAAGGCCATAAGACACTATCTAAAAAGAATAAAACTACTAAGTATGAACATATTCTACCGCAGCTAGTAGCAGTAGAAGAAAGTTCAGGCATTAAAGGAGTGCTAGTAATTTTAAATACAGTAGGTGGGGATATAGAAGCCGGCTTGGCTATTTCAGAGATGTTAGCCAGCTTGTCAAAACCGACTGTTTCCCTGGTTTTGGGCGGCGGACACAGTATTGGCGTGCCGATAGCTGTAGGAGCCGACCATTCATTTATTGCTGATACGGCGACGATGACTGTCCATCCTCTGCGGCTAACGGGAATGGTAATTGGAGTGCCCCAGACCTATGATTATTTGGATAAAATGCAGGAGCGGATTACTAGTTTTGTAGCCCAGCATGCTGAAATCTCCCCGGAAGATTTTAAGGAGCTAATGTTTGAAAAGGGGGAATTAGTAAGAGATGTGGGTACAGTATTGGTTGGAGAGGAAGCAGTTGAAGCAGGGATAATTCATGAGGTAGGCGGAGTAGGTACGGCGATTAATAGGTTGAAGTCAACAATTGATGCTTCTCAGGAAATTGAAAATTAAAATAGTGGGTAAACTCAGCCTAATCAATTTTGATAAACGGCAGGTGATAGATAATTAATTATTCAATTGTTCCGCCGGAAGAGCTGCTGGAAGAAGAAGAGCCGGAAGATACAAGAGAGATAGAAGTAGACGGAGTTAAATTGGAAGTAAAATTGACTTCTGATCAAACAGGAGAAATTATCAGAGTAATTAGTACTAATCCGCAGGATTATCTTACCTATCAACCGGGCAGTGAAATAGAATTTAGCCCGCAAGTAAATTAATAAGTTTTACTTTCTAGTTCCCAGCCGATATGTTATAGAAGTTAGGCATTAAAAAACCAGATGGGCTTGCCCTCTGGAGGCGGTATCATTAATAAAAGATCTATCAGTTCGTACTTGGACTTGTGAGTGCTGAGCTAAACACGACAGAGATTTAAATACTTCTAAAAATATTTTAAATCAAGCTAGAAAGCAATTAGCAACTAGTTAGCTATATTACCGTTCGGGCTAACGGAAATTTAAGCCCCTGGAGAAACTATAAGACCAGTGTAAACTGGCAAGTTTTGATGAATGGGGAAACTCGATGGGGGCTTGCCCTCGTCGGGTGCGTCATAATTTTAGCCTAGCTGGAATAATACTACTGTAAAAGAGAAGTTAGGAAGGAGTTGTCAATGATAGTTGAGTCAATTTTCCAGTTAGGGAGTGGCTTGGGATTATTTATACTGGGGATGAAGGCGGTTAAAGATAGCTTTTATCAGATAGTTAGTGGCAGATTAGAAGCTGTTTTTAATATATTAACGATTAACTTACCAGCTGGGTTGATTACGGGATTAGTAGTCACTATGTTAATTCAAAGCAGTAGTGCAACGACGGTAATTATTATTAGTCTGGTTAATGCTGGTCTATTATCATTCCGGCAGGCACAAGGAGTAGTAATGGGAGCTAATATAGGAACTACAGCAACTGTTCAGTTATTTTCTTTCAGTTTAGAAGATTCGGCGGGGTTGATTATTTTGGTCGGTTTAATATTATATAGCAGCTATTATTTTACTGGTTTAAAGTACTTACAATACATAGCTCGGGGAGTAATTGGTTTTGGCATTTTATTTTTTGGTCTGGATGTTCTGGGCGGCTTAGTTAACCAGTGGCGGGAAGCTGATTTTTTTCTACGGACAGTTAGTAATTTATCTGCAATACCGATTCTGGGGATTATAAGCGGCGGGTTAATAACAGCCATTATTCAAAGCAGCAGTGCCCTGACAGGAATAGTAGTTGTGCTGGCTAAAGAAAACTTACTTGATTTACTGGGAGCTGTTGCTTTGGCGGTAGGCAGCAATGTAGGAACCTGTATTACGGCTTTTATTGCGGGAATTAACTCCTCTCCAGCGGCCAAGAAGGTAGTCTGGTTTCATTTTTTCTTTAATTTAGCCGGTGTTATAGTTTTAGGGCCGATTTTACCTCACTTTGTAAAGTTAGTCAGCTTAACAGCTGAAAAGTTGGCCCGGCAGGTAGCAAATGCGCATACTATTTTTAATCTTGTAAATACTGGTTTATTTATTATGGGATTACAAATTTATTGCTGGAAACAAGGAGGAACAGAATGGGATTAATAAAAGTAATTTTTTTGGGAATTGTACAGGGTGTGACGGAATTTTTACCGGTTAGTAGTTCTGGCCATTTAGTATTAAGTCAGCGGTTGTTAGGAATTGGAGAAGGCGGCTTAATGATGGAAGTATTCTTACATTTTGGCACTCTGCTGGCAGTAGTGGTAGTTTATTGGGATGATATACGGGATATTATTGTGTTTAAACCTAAGTATCGGCAGTTTACCTGGTATTTAATTATTGGCTCGATTCCGGCGGGAGTAATCGGGATTTCACTGGAAGATTGGTTTGCCAGTTTATTTGATTCTGTTCTGGCAGTAGGTTTTATGTTGTTGGTAACTGGTGGCTTACTTTGGGTTTCTGATCGGATAACAGTAGCGCGCCGAGAGATGGAAGAAATGAAATTGGGGGATTCGATAGTGGTTGGTTTTGCTCAAGCATTGGCTATTATTCCCGGTATTTCTCGGTCTGGTTCTACGATTGTAGCGGGTTTAATTAAAGGTTTAAATCGAGAATTAGCAGCTAAGTACTCTTTTTTACTTTCTCTGCCGGCAGTAGGAGGAGCTACTTTATTAAAAGTAAAAGATTTAGTGGTGACGGGCGGTCAGGGAAATAATTTGTTTCATTTAGCAGTAGGCACCTTAACCGCAGCAGTGGTTGGTTATCTGTCCATCAAGTTACTACTGAAGCTAATAGACCAAGAAAAATTAAGTGTATTTGCTTATTATTGTTGGGCACTGGGGTTAATAACTATTTTATTAGCAGTTAGTAGTTGATGTGGTTTTTACGGTTATCATAGCCAGGGTTGTTTATAGTGTATAGTGTATAGTGTATAGTTTATAGTGTATAGTGTATAGTTTATAGTGGACAGTTAACAGTAAAATAAGACAAATCTCAGGCCTTAAATCAAACTAAGTTCAATAATTGAGAAGTTTACATCAATAATATTATATAAATTATTTCCAACTGTTAACTGTCAACTTTCCACTGTCAATTGTAAATTATTAAATTATTAACTGTTTTTTCGGGCAGGAATTTAATCAACTAAATAGAATACCTTATACGAGGTGACAAATGATGAATGAGACTTCGGAAAGTACGCTGGAACGGCGTGTATTTGAAATTGCAGGTGTTATGCTTATTATATTAGGCGTGTTAGCAGAATGTAGTTTTTTTACTAATACAGGAGTAGTAGGCAATGGAATAGCTTATATGCTAAAATTAGTTTTTGGTCAGGGGAAGTATGCTGTTCCCCTATTAGTTGTGTTTTGGGGATTAACTATTGCTTATAGATCACAGGTTAAGTTGAAACCTAATTCCCGGTTTATAGGTTTAATGGTTTTATTTTTAACGTTGTTAGCTTTTTTTCATCTGCAGGCTGAACATCCCTATGAATTTGAATATGCATTTCAGGGCCGCGGCGGAGGATTAATCGGCGGTTTCCTTCTTTATTGGCTGCGCAAAGGGGTAGCAGAAATTGGGAGTTATATAGTATTAGGGGGGATGACTCTGATTGGAGTCCTCCTGGTGACTGACATTTTCCTGGCTCATTTGTTAGAAGGAGTTAAAGATAAATCAAAGTCTTCTTTAGCTGGGGTAAAAAACTTAAAAAATAAGATGGGGGACAAACAAAAAGCGGACAAGCGTTCAGTTCAGCAGGAGAAAAAAGATAACCCGGGGCGGATAGGACGAATCTGGCTCTGGATAAAAGAAAAATTACCGCTGTTAGGTGAAGATGATAAAGCAGAAACAGACGACAATTCTCCTGCTGCAGCTGAGGGAGCTGATTCACCTGAACAATCTCTTCAGCAGTCAGCAGCTAGTCAGTCACCGCGAAAAAAAGAGGTTGCTGATGATAGCTCGACTGAAAATAAAGAGGAGTCCACTTCCCAAACACCTAATCAACAGCGGTTGATAACGGATACTGAACAGAGCGAACCAGATGATTATCAGCAGCAGCAATTATTTGCAGAGGCTCAGGAAAGCGAAAAGTATAAACTGCCGGCCCTTTCTCTGCTAAATGATGCGGGAGGCCAGGAAGCTTCCTTTGTTAATAAAACAGAAATTTTGGAGGAAACCTTAGAAAATTTTGGAGTAGAGGCTGAAATTACTGATGTTAACCACGGGCCAACTATTACCCGCTATGAAATCCAGCCGGCTCCGGGAGTCAAGGTAAGTAAAATTGTAAATTTAGGTGATGATATAGCGCTGTCAATGGCTGCTTCTGATGTAAGAATTGAAGCTCCTATCCCCGGCAAGTCGGCAGTAGGAATTGAAATTCCCAATGAAGAACAGGTGTTAGTTACTTTAAGAGAAGTGCTGGATAGTTCTGAGTTTAAGACGGAAGATAGTAAGTTAACCTTAGGATTAGGGAAGGATATTGCCGGTCAACCGGTGGTCGCTGATTTAGCAGAAATGCCGCATATGCTGGTAGCGGGGGCTACAGGTTCGGGCAAAAGTGTATTTATTAATTCAATCATCAATAGTATTTTGCAGAAAGCAACTCCGGAAGAAGTTAAATTTCTGTTGGTAGATCCCAAAATGGTAGAACTGACAGCTTATAAAGGGATTCCGCATTTGGTATCGCCGGTAGTAACAGATGCCAAAAAGGCAGCTACGGCTTTAAGATGGGTCGTTAAGGAAATGGAAAACCGGTATGAACTGTTTGCGGATACAGGTTCTAAGGGGATTGATAGTTATAACCGCAAGCATGAGGAGGATCCGTTACCTTATATAGTAGTTATTATTGATGAATTAGCTGATTTGATGATGGTAGCTGCTAAAGAAGTAGAGGATGCTATTTGCCGTTTGGCTCAGAAGGCAAGAGCGGCTGGAATCCATATGATTTTGGCTACTCAGCGGCCGTCAGTAGATGTAGTTACGGGAGTAATTAAGGCTAATATTCCTAACCGCGTCTCGTTTGCTTTGTCCTCCCAGGCTGATTCGCGGACTATTCTCGACATGGGAGGTGCCGAGAAGCTGCTTGGGCAGGGAGATATGCTGTATGCACCGGTGGATTCCAATCAGCCGGTGCGGGTGCAAGGCGCTTTCATTTCGGAGGCTGAAATTAAGCGGGTAGTTGATTTTGTTAAGCAGCAGGAAGAGCCGGAATTTGCCGATAAAATTGCTGATATTAAAGATAATAGTGTCGATGTAGAACTTGATGATGAGAAGGATGAGTTGTATGAGAAGGCAGTCAAGTTAGTAGTCAATAATCGGGCTTCTATCTCTTTTCTGCAGCGCAGATTGAGCATCGGCTATAATCGAGCCGCGCGGATGATCGATAAAATGGAAGAGGAGAATATAGTTGGCCCGCACCGCGGAAGTAAAGCTCGAGAGGTACTGATTGACCCGGAAGAATTAGAACAGATTTTAGATAATTAAGATGTCCAGGTAGAATTAGTTTTGTTTTTTGTTGCCGTGTTTAAATTTTCTAAAAAATGTGATATACTATAAGTGCTTATAAAGGTTAGACATCTTACCTTTATTTTTAGAGAAGTGGAGGAGCGGAAATCTATGAATTCAATCAATCGTAATTCTCGCCCGTTATATATTTTGGTAAAGGAAGAAATTGATGATCGGATTATTAATGGTACTTATCAACCAGGAGAAAGACTGCCTTCTGAAGCTAAATTAGCAGAAGAATTTGGAGTTAGCCGGGCTACTTTGCGCGAAGCTCTGCGTGTATTAGAGAAGGAAGGGAAGGTTAATCGCCGGCAGGGGGTAGGAACATTCATTACAGAAAAACTGTCTCTGTTTAAGAGCGGGATTGAAGAACTATCTAGCATTACAGAAACAATTGAGGCGATGGGACTGGAAGCAGGAACAGAAGATCTTGAATTAAAATTAGACCAAGAGGTTCCGCGGTTAGCTAAAGAGTTTGAACTAGAAACTGAAGAGTCAATGGTGGTGCTACATAGAACCCGGACTGCTGATGGAACGCCGGTTGCTTATTGTACAGATTATTTACCAACTAAATTATTACCAGAGAATATTGAACAGGAAGTCTTTTCAGAGTCGCTGTTTGATTTTTTACAGGAAGAATGTAATATTTATGTTACCTATGCCGTAGCTGATGTAGTACCGGTTAATGTAGACGAGTTATTAGCAGAAAAATTAAATTTAGAGGAGCAAACTCCTATTTTGCTGTTAAAGCAAATGCATTATGACGATCGAGATAATCCAGTTTTGTATTCTAAAAATTTTTTTCGCAGTGACAAATTTGAGTTTCATGTAGTCAGAACTAGAGAATAATTACTGCCAGAATTAATTCAATTAAGTTGATGAAGATTGGGGTTGCACAAATAAATAATCAATATAGTCAAACCTCAATCTTAAAATAAATCAAGGGGGAATTAGTAATGGGTAAGAAAAGTTTATTAGTTATTTCTGTATTGTTGATAATTTCTTTGTTAGCTGGATGCGGAGGCGGACAGCAGCAAGCTCAGGATGAAGAAACACAAGAAAGTGATTTGAAAGTAGGTATTGTTCTGTCGAGTGGAGGGAAAGGAGATAAATCATTTAATGATTCAGCTCTGCGCGGCTTAAGTAGAGCTAAAGAAGAGGGTGTAATTGCTGATTATAAGTATATTGAACCGAAACAAGTTTCAGCTGCCGAAAAAAGTTTACGCTTCCTGGCTGAAAATGACTATGACCTAGTTATTGGGGTCGGCTTCATGCAGGAAGATGCAATGAAAAAAGTATCTAAGGAATTTCCGGATACTAACTTTGCAATTGTAGATACAGTAGTGGATAATGATAACGTACGTTCGTTAGTATTTAAAGAACATGAAGGTTCTTTCTTAGCGGGAGCTTTGGCTGCCTTGATGACTACTCATGATGAAATTGAAGGAATCAATCAAGAACAGGTAGTAGGTTTCTTAGGTGGGATGGATGTTCCACTAATTCATAAGTTTGAATTAGGATATACGTCGGGAGTAGAATATGTAAATGAGAATTATGATGCAGATGTAAAGTCTAAAGTTGCTTATGTGGGCAGTAGTCCTTCGGCTTTCAATAACCCAGCTAAAGGAAAAGAAATTGCCTTGTCTCAGTTTGAAGATGGAGCAGATGTAATTTATCATGCGGCCGGAGGTTCGGGCGGCGGAATGTTTAGTGCAGCTGCCAAGGAAGGCCACTATGGGATTGGTGTTGATTCTGATCAGGACTATGTAGAACCGGGTAATATCCTGGCCAGCATGCAAAAACGGGTTGATAATTCAGTTTATAAAACGGTAAAAGATTTAAAGAATGGAAACTTTACTGCGGGAGCAGAAAGTTATGGCCTAGAGCGGAATGGAGTTGGCTTAACTCCTCTAGATGGACTAGGAGGTATGAGTCAGAAAGCACTTGATGATGGAGATATTACTGAAGAAGAGGCAAAGAAAATTAAAGAAATGAAGGATAGTATCCCGCAGGATATTAAAGATAAGATTAAGGAAATTAGAGAAAAAATTATTGCCGGCGAGATTGAAGTACCTAATTATTTAGAACAGCAAAATGAATAGGCAGACAACCAGAGTAGTTGCCAGGGATTCCTGGCAACTACTTAGTTATCATAGGGAAGGAGGATTTTGATGGAGCCGATTCTCGAACTTAAGGATATTACTAAGCGCTTTCCTGGAGTGCTGGCCAATGACCATGTTAATTTTGCTTTACAGGAAGGTGAAATTCATGCCTTAGTAGGAGAAAATGGTGCTGGAAAATCGACAATGATGAAGACTTTATTTGGCATTCATCAACAGGATGAGGGAGAAATTTATTATCAAGGAGAGCGCCTGGAGGTAGAAGATCCCAATGATGCAATTGACGCGGGGATTGGTATGGTGCATCAGCATTTCATGTTAGTACCTCCGTTAACGGTAGCTGAGAATATTATTTTAGGTAATGAACCAACCAAAGGTTTAGGCCGCTTAAATTTACCGATAGCTGTAGAAAAAATAAAAGAGCTATCTGAGGAGTACGGTTTAAATGTTGATCCGTATGCTAAAATAAGAGATGTTTCGGTAGGTATGGAACAGAGGGTAGAAATTTTAAAGGCTCTTTACCGAGAAGTTGATGTGTTGATTTTAGATGAGCCGACGGCAGTTTTAACTCCGCAGGAAGTAAAGGGTCTTTATAAAATTATGCGTACTTTAACAGAGCAGGGTAAATCAATTATATTTATTACTCATAAATTAAAAGAGGTACTTGCTATTTCTGATCGAGTAACTGTTCTGCGTGATGGAAAGACGGTCGGAACTAAAGAGACAGCCCAAACAACAGAGCCAGAGCTAGCTGAAATGATGGTCGGGCGAGAAGTAGTTTTACAGGTAGATAAAGAGCCGGCTGATCCGGGAGCAGTTAAGGTAGAAGTTGATGGACTCAGTGCTTATAATGACAGAGATATGTTAGCTGTAGATGATGTATCCTTTCAAATTAGAGGTGGAGAAATTTTGGGAGTTGCCGGGGTGGAAGGTAATGGCCAGTCGCAATTAGTAGAAGTGTTAACTGGACTTAGAAAGGCTACGGAGGGAGAATTTAAGGTTAATAAGCAGGAATTATTAAATAAATCTGCTCGTGAAATAAAAGAAGCTAAAGTAGCTCATATCCCTGAAGATCGGCAAAAGCGGGGATTAGTTTTAGATTATACATTAGAGGATAATTTAGTATTGGGTTATCATTATCAGGAACCTTTTGCTCAGGGAATCAACCGTAATTTTGCTGCTCTAGCGGATCATGCGGAGCAATTAATTCCAGAATTTGATATTCGCCCCCGGAATAAAGATGCACTAGCTAAATCTTTATCCGGCGGTAATCAGCAGAAAGTAATTGTAGCGCGTGAATTTGATATCAATCCCGAGTTATTAGTTGCTTCCCAACCGACGCGGGGCGTTGATGTGGGAGCTATTGAATTTATCCACCAGCGGTTGATTGACCAGCGCAATAAAGGAAAAGCGGTATTACTTGTTTCTGCCGAACTGTCAGAAATTATGTCGTTAAGTGATCGGATTGCAGTTATGTATGAAGGGGAAATAGTTGATATTTTACCGGCTGAAGAAGCTACCGAAGAAGAGTTAGGACTACTAATGGCAGGAGGAGAAGCGGATTAGGTTAAGTTTGAGTTTAAGGCTGAGTAAACCGAGGGAATTATTAATTAAATTTACTCAGATTCAGACTCAAACTCAATAATTGTTGAGGAGGTAATGTGGATGCTAGAAGATATTGAAATTAGGGAGATAGCTAGGGAATTAGCTATCCCGTTGTTAGCTATATTTACAGCTTTTATTATCGGTGCTATTATTACAGCTGTTTCGGGGTATGATCCGATCGCTGCTTATATGGCTCTGCTGAAAGGAGCTTTCGGCAGTTTAAATCGATTTGCAGATACTTTATTAGCTGCTACTCCCCTGATTTTTACTGGCTTAGCAGTGGCTTTAGGGTTTCGCTGTGGATTATTTAATATTGGAGCCGAAGGACAGCTATTAGTAGGCGGATTGACGGCAGCCTGGGTAGGAATGTGGGAAGGAATTCCCATGGCAGTACATCTGCCGCTGGCGATTATAGCTGCTATGGTAGCAGGAGCTATCTGGATAACTATTCCAGCTATCCTAAAGGCTAAGCTAGGGGTTCACGAAGTAATTACTACTATTATGTTTAATTATATTGCTTATAGTTTCACAGCTTATTTTAACTTGAAAATATTGGCGGCGCCCGGCAAAATTCATACTCCTAGTATTGAACCGTCAGCTCGTATGTGGCGTTTATCAAATATTATAGAGATGCCTTCTTATTTGAATCTGGGTTTTTTGATTGCCCTGTTAGCAGGAGGATTTATTTATTATCTCCTGTGGAAAACTACCATTGGTTATGAAATTAGGGCAGTGGGAATTAATCCGCAAGCAGCTGAGTACGGCGGAATTAATTCTACTACTAAGATTTTGCTGGCTTTATTAATCAGCGGTGCGTTAGCTGGATTAGGCGGTGCTGAACGAGCTATGGGCTTATATCATAACTTCCGTAATGGATTTTCTCCTGGGTATGGATTTACCGGGATTGCAGTAGCGTTATTAGGACGGACTCATCCAGTAGGAATAGTACTAGCTGCTGTTTTATTTGGTGCTTTATCTAACGGGCAGACTTATATGGATATGATGGCGGGGGTTCCAGTAGATTTAATTAATATTCTGCAGGCAATTATTATTTTATTTGTAGCTTCTGATGTATTATTTAGACGTTTATTATCATTAAAGCCAGCGGGAAGGAAGGGAGAATAATGGAAGTCTTAGACCAGATTATCAGCATAAATACATTTAATGCTACTTTACGGATGGCACTTCCCTTGATGGTTGCTGCTTTGGGGGGGATGTTTTCGGAACGTTCCGGAGTAGTTAATATTGCCTTAGAGGGAATGATGTTGTCGGGAGCTTTTGTAGCCGTACTGGTTAGTTATTTTACCGGTAGTCCCTGGTTAGGATTGTTAGGAGCTATTTTGGCCGGCGGATTAGTTGCTACTATTCATGCGGTAGTGAGTATCAGATATTATGCTAATCAAGTAGTTAGCGGTACAGCTTTGAATATGTTGGCTGCAGGAGGAACAGTCTTTTTACTTAATGTTTTCTTTAATACTTCTGGGACTTCACCGTCGGTAACTGCTTTACCGTATTGGGGGCCGTTTAAACCAACTGTTTATCTCGGCTTATTATTAGTAGCAATTTCTCATTATGTACTTTTTTATACTTCTTTTGGTTTGCGATTAAGGTCAGTAGGAGAACATCCGCATGCAGCTGATTCGGTAGGAATTAGTGTACGTAAGATGCGCTATATAGGAGTAATTCTCAGTGGGATGTTTGCTGGTTTAGCAGGGACTCATCTTTCGTTAGGGGTTTTAGATGTATTCAGAGAAGGGATGACGGCCGGCCGGGGATTTATTGCTTTAGCAGCGATGATTTTTGGTAAGTGGTATCCTTTTGGAGCTATGGGTGCTAGTTTATTGTTCGGCTTTTTTCAAGCGCTGCAGATTAGACTGCAGGGTACCGTAGCGATTCCAAATGAATTTATTCAGATGATACCTTATATTTTTACGGTAATTGCGTTGGCGGGAGCAATTGGAAGAGCCACTCCTCCGGCTGCTAGCGGAGAACCATTCAAAAAGGAAGAATAAATTTGGCCGCAGGTTAATTGCCTGCGGATTATTTTTTTGCAGGAAAATGTCTACTGGATAGCGAAAGATAAAAATGGGGGGAATGCGAATGGAGGAATTAGGGCAGAAATTTGAAAATCGCAGGCAGGAATTAGAAATTGAATTGTCAACAGCTAGTGAAGAAACTAATATTCGAACTGATTATCTGCGGGATATTGAAGAGGGAGATTTTGATCAGATTGAAGCGGAAGTCTATTTAAAGGGGTTTTTAAAGGTATATTCTAATTATCTCGATCTGGATACGGAAGCTATCATGGAAGAGTATAAACAGCTTAAATCTAAAGAAGCAGATTCAGAAGTAGAACCTGAAGAAGAAAAAGGGCAGGTAAAGGAAAAGATAAAAGAATTTGTGGACAAGCACCAAAATTTATTATTAGGGGTATTTATCAGTGGGTTGATTTTGCTGTTAATAGTAGGGGTGGTTTATTTAGGAACGGTAGCTTACCAACAGTTTACTAAGCATGAAACGGGAGAAAAAATTCAAAATTATATTAGTAATTTAACTGGAAATTCAAGTGCTGAGCAGTCAGAGACAAGTTCGCAGGAACCAACTGATGCTAAGAGTTCTTCCCCAGATGAGACTCAAAGCCAGGTAGAAACTGAACCTGCGGAAGAGGGGGCAACTGAGCAGTCGGAAACATCTAAGCAGTCTTCTTCAGAAAAAACAAATAGTAAGCAAGAAGAAAGCGCTACAGAAAAGAAATCAGCCAATCAGCAGACAGAAGCCGATTTAGATAGTAAAGAAACAAAAGCAGATGAAGAATCAGTTCCTAAGGATAGCGAACAGACAGAAGCAGGCCAAACAAATCAACAACAAGTGCAGAACAGTAAGCAAACAATAGAAATTCAGATAGAGACGGTAGAAGAAAGTTGGTATTTAGTACAAGTGAATGGCCAAGAGGAATTTCGTGGCTTAGTGGCTTCAGATATCACCAAACGATTTTCGGGTCGAGAGATTAAAGTAAGAATTGGGAATGCTGCTGGGGTAAAAATTATAAAAGGGGAGCAAACTTTAGGGCCCTTCGGCGAAAAAGGTGAAATTGTAACTAAAGTTTTTAGTGTTCAGGAAGCTGAGGAGCAAGAATAAATTAATACAGTAGTGAATATAGTTTAATAAGAAAATCAATTTTAAATTACAAATAGTAGGAAGGCGATAGATTGATGACTGAAAGGCTAACTACGGACGGAGTTAGTTGGGATATAGTGGATATTATACTGGTAATTGCGCTTACTTATACCTTGACGCCGCTTTTGTTTTGGGGGGGGTGCTGGAGCTTAAGGTGTGATTTTTTACAGCAGAATAAACTATTAATTTTAAATTTACTGCGAGCCGGTTTATTAGGAGTCATTTCTTTGTGGGTAGTAAAGAAAAAGTACGGAATAAACCTCCGCCAATTTGGTTTGAGACGAATAAAAGTAGAAACTGGATTTAGATATGGGATAATTGGAGGAGTAGGTTTGTGTTTGTTAGTGTTGGGGATTAATAATTTAACTCATAATTTAGCAGCTAATATTTTTGAAATTATGCCTCCCACCCAGCAGGTGATTAAAGATTTGTTAGCTACGGAAACTCTAGTAGTATTTATTTTACACAGTTTGTTAATTATAGTAATAGCTCCAGTTACGGAAGAAATTTTTTTCCGGGGGCTTGTTTATCCTTATTTACAGAAAAAAATGGGGGCAGTAAAAGGGATAATAGTTAATGGTTTAGTATTTGGGTTAGCTCATTTTAGCTTGTGGGTTTTTATCCCTACCTTTTTAGGGGGGATTGTCTTGGGCTGGATTTATCGGCGAACGCGATCTTTATATTCAGCTATGTTGGCGCACGGAGTGTGGAATTTGATTATTGTGGTTTTGGTTTATTTAGTTTGGCACATTAATTAAAATGGAGAATGGAGAATGAAAAATCAAGTAATAAACATAATGAGAATAAAGAATAAAAAAATAGGGAAGATAGTAATTATTGAGGGTGGAATTATGGTGTATAGAAGAG
>CAYFUT010000011.1:35478-44051 GCA_964346395.1 uncultured Halobacteroidaceae bacterium | reverse complement strand
AAAAAAATAGGGAAGATAGTAATTATTGAGGGTGGAATTATGGTGTATAGAAGAGTAGCCGATTATATTTTTCGCTGGCTCGGAATTAGTCTTGTGTTAGGGCTAATGGGGTCGGGGCTTACTTTTGTTGTTAAGACTGGAGTTGAAGGTTTAAGTTTTACTGACCAGTATTCAGCTGTTCCTTTATTAGGTGGCTTGTTAGTAGGATTTATTGTTTATTATTTTGATTCGCGAGCTGCTGGATTAGGCACTAATAAATATATATCTTATACTAAAGGAAAACAGGCTGTACGGCAGTCAGTTAAGCTGATGGCTGCTAAATTATCAGCGACGGTTATTACGTTAGGGTTGATCGGAGTGGGAGGATTAGTTGGCCCGCTGTTATTACTGGGGAGTTTAGGAGCAGTAATTATTAATCAGGGATTAAGCAAAGTCAGTTGTGGTTTGATTAATAATCAATTAGAGTATCGGGTATTAAATGTTTGTGGGGCAGCTGCTGCTTTAGGAGCCTGGTTAAAAGCTCCTTTGGGTGGGGGGATTTTTGCTAGTGAGGTTCTCTATCAATCTTCGCTTGATTATAATGATCTATTTCCTGCTATCTTAAGCAGTAGTTTCGGCTATTTTTTTTATCAATTTTTAGTGCCGACGGATGCTGGGGTCTGGACGGTTAATTTTCCTGACTTTCAGTTATTAGATATTTTATTGTTAATGGGAGCGGCTGTGGTGTGTGGGATTTTAGGCCAAGGCATTATTTGGTTGTTTAGAGAAATGATTAACTTGTTTTCTAATTTACCGGGTTCTAAGTTATTACGTCCTATATTAGCAGCGGGGACTGTTATTATACTGACTGAGTTGATTAATCCGATGGCGCTTACTAGTGTTGAAGAGTTAGCGGCTCACAATTGGAGTTTTAAATTATTATTTGGATTATTAATTTATAAAGTTATTTCTGTAATTATTGTAGTGGCTAGCGGCGGTAGTGCGGCAGTTGTAGATATGGCTTTCTTTAGTGGGGCGGTGGCAGGTAATTTGCTGCATTATTTAGCACCTCAATTGTCGTTAGCAGCCCTGGTAATTGTCGGTTTATCAGCTACTCTGGCTTCAATTGCTAATGTACCGCTGGCTGCGATAGTGTTAGTAGTGGAAATGGGGAGTTTTAATTCTAGTTTACCGATTGTAATCGGCAGTATAATTGGATTTTTAGTTGGTCGTCCGCAGACTGTATTTGAATATATAAAGAGCAAGTAAGGGTTGGTGGTTGCTAGTGAGGATTTTGTTAACTAATGATGATGGGATTTTTGCTCCGGGAATTCAAGCTTTATGCCGCGAATTAGAACAGGAGCATGAAGTTATTATGGTAGCTCCTGACCAAGAGCGGAGTGCTATTGGACATGCTATTACGATTCGGCAGCCGCTGAGAGCAAAGGAGATGGAATTTGAAGCTATAGATTCGCGCTGTATTGCGGTTAGTGGAACACCGGCTGATTGTGTTAAGCTGGCCGTAGAGTCACTGCTGGATAAAGAAGTTGATCTGCTGCTTTCTGGTATCAATGCCGGGCCAAATTTAGGTTATGATGTGCTTTATTCAGGGACAGTATCAGCGGCTATTGAAGGGGTTTTGGTGGATGTACCTTCGGTGGCTGTCTCGTTAGCTACGCATGAAGATTGGAATTTTAAGCCGGGAGCAGAATTTATTTCTCAGTTTATTTGTGATTACTACCGCCGTGGTTTAGATGTTGATACTTTACTGAATATTAATTTACCTGCTCCTAAAGAGCAGGAAGCCGGAGTAAAAATTACTAAACTAGGGGATATGGGTTATAAGAATACTTTTGAACAGCGGGTAGATCCGAAAGGAGAAAGTTATTACTGGTTAGTGGGAGAAGTAGAGACTGGTAATGATGAAGAAACTGATTTAGTAGCAGTTAATCAGGGCTATATTTCTATTACCCCGCTAACTCTCAATTTAACTGCGGAAGATAAAATTGAAGAATTAAAAAACTGGGATTTATAATCCCCAGTATCGTCATGAAGGTTTCCCTCTTTGAATATTTTATAATAAAAGTAGGCTTTTCGGCTAATTCAGGTGTTCTTCAGCAGGGGAAGGTGGGGGTTATTAGCTTCCGGTAGCGTTTTTTCTTCATCCCCTACCCAGCCTATTAAAATAAAAAAGTTCTTTTTAAGGCAATTTTAATAGGCTGGGTAGGGGATATTCATAAAGAAAAAACGCTAAATGTCAGCTAAAAACCCCCACCCACCCCTGCTAGGAAAAGGACTAATCGTCGAGTTGAAGGGCTGATTTAGCCGTGATACGAGTAAAATAAGCTAATATTTTTGCTGAGAATCCTAAAGAGTCTTAAGGAGGGAAATTGATGACTGCGCAGCAGAAGACTATGCTTCAGTTAAAGGGTATTTTATGGGGGGTAGTGGTCAGTTTAGGTTTATTGGCGGTAGGCGGTTTAGTGTTGGGGTTGATAACTAATTTTACTAGTCTAACTGATGAGCTTCCTACTAACTTATTATTTATTTTAAATTATGCAGCTATCTTTATAGGAGGCTTGGTAACTGCTTATCGAGTTAAAACTAACGGCTGGTTGAATGGCGGACTGGTAGGGGTAATTTATATGCTGATAATTATTATGCTAGGCAGTTTGTGGCAGTCAGTGGTATTTTCTTGGGGACTAATGCTGCGGGTATTACTTGCTTTTATTGTGGCTGGGCTAGGAGGGATGGTAGGAATTAATATTGTTTAAAAGTAGGTGGTAGTTATGAATCAATATAAAGAATTGATAATTTCTCTGCGGCATCTGGAATCGTCAGCAGAGAGAGAACAGCAGATTTACGAAGGCTTAATGAACTGGAAGATCGAAAAGGAAGAAATGTTAAAATCTGAGTTTATTGATCAAGCAGAGTGGCTGCCGGTAATTACTTTTATTTTAGGTACTGTGTCCACTGGTTTTTTAAAAGCAATCGGTAGTGAGATTTGGAGCAATCTAAAAGAAATTTTTGTTGATTCTAAAGGAGAAGTGCCGGGGTTTGAGTTTAAATTTAATTATGAGGGGGTAGAAGTAACAGCCAAAATACAAAGTGAAGATAAGGAGGTTATAAAAAGAGCTTTAGAAAACTTAAATAAGTTAGTAGCGCAGATTGATTTTGATAACCAGCAAACAGCTAGTTTTATTTGGACAACAAAAAATAATTGGCAACAAGAGGCTCTTTGACACCCGCGGGGGTGTTTTTTTATTTTTTGCTCCGTTAAAATTGGGAGGAATATTGATGTACAACCGATGAGAAGTTACTCCTCAATATTTACCACTATATTTATAGTTGGATTGAGGCATAATAAAAATGAAAACTATCTGAAGGTAGGGATAAAAATGGAGTTTAGTTTAATTTGGATTTACTTTTTTCTCAGTTTGCTGGTGGGGATGTTTTTGTTAGTACCGAAAAAAGAAATCATTAATTTACTTCCCTTTGGATTAATAGGAGGATTTATAGTAGCTTTAGTTGTTCAATATTTAGCAATTAATATCTTTAGTTGGTGGAAATTCAATGCTGCTTTGATTTCCTGGGCCAACATCCCGTTGGGGATTTTAGCAGCTTGGGTGCCGCCCGTGATTATTTTTGGGTATTATTTCCCCCGGATTAAATTTAATTGGGGCTTAGTAGCTGCTTTTGTTGTGGGAGCTACAGTTATTGAGTATTTATTTGTAGCAACTGGTTATAGAGATTATATTAACTGGAATATATACTTAACCTTAGGATTAGGTTTAATAATTCATTTAGGGTTGGCCGGTTATTTACTATTTAGAAATAGATTAAGAAGTTAATAGTTGTTAAAGGAGATTATATAACTTATTGGAGTTGATAAAAATGCCTCTAATGCAACCAGCAAATAAACTATTAGCAGTAGAAGAACTACAGAACTACTGGCAGCAGCAAGAATTTTCTTTACTACCTCATCAAGAGGAAACTGCGAAAAGAGTAATTGACCAACTGGACGGTAGAGCTTTATTAGCTGATGAAGTAGGACTGGGGAAGACGATTGAAGCTGGATTAATTTTAAAGGAGTATCTGCTGCGGGGGGCAGTGGATACTTGCTTGATTTTAACTCCTGCTTCGCTGGGGTTTCAGTGGTGGAATGAACTCCATGATAAGTTTAAAATTGATTTATATAACAACCGCAAGGGAAAGGGCTGGCATTATTTTGATATTATAATTGCTTCTCTTGATTTAGCAAAACGAGAGCCGCATGCGGATATTATTTGTGACCGCGGGTTTGATTTAGTAATTGTTGATGAGGCACAAAAATTGAAGAATGATGAAACTCAGAATTGGCAGTTTGTAGATCAAATTCCTAAAGAATATTTATTATTATTAACTGCTACTCCCCTTCAGAATGATCTCCGGGAGTTATATAATTTAGTCCGCTTATTAGAACCGCAGAAATTTAAGGATTATAATCAATTCCACCGACAGTGTTCTACTGTTAATAACGAGCAGTTATCCGACCAATTAGCGGAGGTAATGATTAGAAATGAAAGAGAGGATATTGGTTGGGAATCCGCCTCCCGACAGGTGGAACTTTTACCTGTGGAATTAACTGATCAGGAAGCTAAACTCTACCAACGAATTACTGATTTGACAACTGAAGAAGAAACCCAGGCCAATGGTTTACAGCGGATAACCCTCCAAAGAGAAGTATGCAGCAGTCCTTTTGCTGCTGCTAAAAGTTTACAGGATTTATTTAATCAACATGAAAATTGGCAGGAAGAAGAGGTTAGTTTACTGCTAGATATTGCTGCTAAAATCGGGAAAAATCAAAAAGTAAAAGAAGTAGAACAAATTTTAACTGAAGTTTCCGAACAGGTAATAATTTTTACTGAATACCAAGCTACTCAGGGGTATTTAGGTTATTATTTACAGCAGCAGGGCTATAACCCAGTTGTATTTAATGGGAATCTATCAGATAATCAAAAAGAATGGACTAAAAACTTCTTTCAAGAACAGGGAGATATACTGCTAAGTACAGGAGCGGGGCGGCAGGGGATTAATTTACAGTTTTGTAATGTAATTATCAATTATGATTTACCCTGGAATCCCATGCGGTTAGAGCAAAGAGTAGGGCGGGTAGATCGGTTGGGCCAACAGAACTCGGTTACTGTTTATAATTTAGCAACTCGAGATACAGTAGAAGAGAGAATAGTTAATACTCTAGCCGAAAAAATCAACCTTGTGGAAGGAGTAATTGGAGAACTGAATGACTTAGTAACAGCTGGTGAAGATAAAGAAAGGGAAAAATTTTTACTTTAAATTCAGAATTAAATTTAGCTTAAATTAATGCCTATAATTTTTTAATTAGAAGACCAGATGTCCTTTGGGCATCTGGTCTTAGATTTGGAAAGGAAGTGCTGCCCAAAAGAATAATTTAAATAGCGGTTAGATTAGTGAATTAAGTAATTTGGATTACAGATTATAAGTCTGCACTGATTTATAATTATAACATATACTATTATGCGGATAGTTAATTAGTGATTGAAAGAATGAGAGAGGAGGAAGATCCTCTATGCTGGAGCAATTAAAACGTATTTGGTTTTATAATCACAAAGAAATTAAATTGGGCGCCGGAAGTTTACTTAGTTGTTTAGGACTGGTAATAGTGATTACTAGTTTTCCTTTCTGGATATTTAAAAGTTTAGTGGGCGGAGCAATTTTAGGCGGCGGTATTAAGCTGCTATCAGATTTATAAAAAAATAACTGCAGCGGCAGCTGCAGTCAAAAGGGAGTTTTAATATAATTTTTCATAGAGTTGATTGAGTAATTCATCCAGTTTCTGGCTGATTTTTATCACCCGTTGGTGGGTGAATTTTTCTTTTTTGGTGGCTATTTTATGCAGCTGTTCTCTCATTTTTTCTATTTCTTGCTTTAACTCGTCAATATCCTGATCTTGTTGAGACATTTACGTGCCTCCTAATTGCAGTATTTATTTCTAGTATGAATTGGTTTTTGGGCTCTTATACCGAGAATACTTTATATTTTGCGTAGAAAGAGGTATAATTATAATTAACAGGTGATATTTACAGATTTAAACTAAAATTTTTACATAAGAAAAGTAGTGGTTGGCTCCAGTTGTTAGTTAATAGTTTCTAGCGGACTAGTAAAGAAACTGTTTGTATTTTTATACTATTTTATGTATAATTATAAATAAAGAATTGGCTATTGTGGGGAGGGTAAAACATGAAAGTTAGTGTGATAGGGGCTACTGGTTATACAGGAGTGGAACTAGTACGTCTATTAGCCGAACATCCAGAGGTAGAAATAAACGCCTTAACGTCGCATAGTTTTGCTGGGGAGCAGATAGCAGATATATATCCCCATCTAAAAGAAAAACTAGATATAGAATGTGAAAAACTAAATGTAGAACAAGTGGCAGCAGCTTCTGAGGTGGTATTTACGGCTTTGCCGCACGGAGTATCAATGGAGGTAGTGCCTGATTTTGTAGAGCAGGGAGTTACAGTTATTGATTTAAGCGGGGACTACCGCTATCAAAAACTAGCTACCTATGAAGAGTGGTATCAAGAACATTCGAGTCCTGATTTATTGAACAGCGGTATCTACGGTCTGCCGGAGATAAATCGAGAAGAAGTGAGGACTAGTAATTTAATTGCTAATCCCGGCTGTTATCCTACTACTTCTATTTTAGCTCTTTATCCGCTGGTGAAAGAGGGATTGATTGATTCGCAGGGGATTATCATTGATGCTAAATCAGGAGTTACCGGAGCTGGCCGTAAACCGACCCGCGGGACTCATTTTTGTGAAGTAGAGGAAAATTTCAAGGCGTATAAAGTTGCTAATCACCGCCATCAGTCAGAAATAGAAGAAAGGTTAACTGCCTGGACACCAGAAAAAACTGAAGTTACTTTTACGCCTCATTTGCTGCCGGTAAAACGGGGGATATTAGCAACAATTTACGGCAATTTAACGAATAATTTATCTGAACAAGATTTAATTTCCTGCTATCAGGATTTTTACAGCGGAGAAGAATTTGTACGAATCTTAACTGATAAAACACCGCAGCTTAAGTATGTAGCTGGTTCTAATTATTGTGATTTAGCAGTAACTGTTAATGACCGCGGTCAGGTGGTAGTATTAGCGGCAATAGATAATTTGATTAAAGGTTCGGCAGGACAGGCAGTACAGAATTTAAACTTAGTGGCTGGTTGGGAAGAAACGACTGGCTTAGAAAAAGCTGGACTTTACTTATGATAAAATGGAGAATGAAGAATGAAGAATGAAGAATGAAAATGATAAAAAATATAGAAGGTAATTTATAGGGAGGGATAAATATGCAGCAGATTGAAGGCGGTGTTACAGCAGCGGATAAGTTTACGGCGGCAGGAGTAAGAGCGGGAGTCAAGGAAGAAGGTTTGGATGTAGCGGTTATTTATAGTCAGGCTCCTGCGCAAGGAACAGCAGTATTTACTACCAATCAAGTTAAAGCTGCTCCGGTTAAATTAAGCCAGCAGCATTTGGAGCCGGAAAAACTGCAGGCAATTGTAGTTAACAGCGGTAATGCTAATGCCTGTACCGGAGAACGAGGCTGGCGCGATGCAGAAAAAATGGCAGCAACAGCGGCAGAAGAACTGGCAGTGGAACCTGAAGATATACTAGTGGCTTCGACGGGGATTATCGGAGAACCTCTACCTATTGACCGGGTGACTGCTGGCTTAAGACAGGCAGTTAGTGATTTAAAACCAGCGGGAAGCAGCCGGGCGGTAAGGGCGATTATGACCACTGATACGTTCCCTAAGGAAATTGCTGTTGAGTTTGAGATAGCGGGAACTACTGTTCGGCTGGGTGGGATTGCTAAGGGTTCGGGAATGATTGAACCTAATATGGCAACTATGCTTTCCTTTTTAACTACTGATGCGGCGATTGACAATCAATTGTTAGAGGAAGCACTGCGGGAAGCAGTGGATTATTCGTTCAATAAAATTACAGTTGATGGGGATCAAAGTACTAATGATACGGTAGCAGTCTTAACTAATGGGCAGGCAGGTAATGAGCCGATTACTGAGAAAGGTCCTAAATATGAACAGTTTTTGGGTGCTTTAGAACATATCACGAGAGAGTTGGCCCAGGCTATTGTGCGGGACGGGGAAGGAGCTACTAAGTTTGTAGAAATAGAGGTTAAAGGAGCGAATTCGGAGCAGCAGGCGGAAAAGATGGCTAAAAAAATTGCTGATTCTAATTTGGTTAAAACTGCTCTGTTTGGAGAAGATCCTAACTGGGGCCGAATTGTAGCTGCTGTGGGGGCAGCTGGGGTTCAGGTGGAAGTACCTAAACTGGAAGTGAAGATGAATGGAGAACCTATATTTGGTCCCGAGGAAGAAGTGCATGACTATCCGGATGACTTGCTGCGCACGAAGGAAGTTACCATTAAAGTAGATTTAAACCGCGGTTCAGGAGCGGAAAAGGTATGGACTTGTGATTTATCTTATGATTATGTAGAAATCAATGCTGAATATCATACGTAGAAGTGGTGGTTTTTCTGTGCGGGGGTTCGGCTGAGC
>CAYFUT010000011.1:34103-35378 GCA_964346395.1 uncultured Halobacteroidaceae bacterium | reverse complement strand
AACCATCCGGTTTTTAGTTTATTTAAATAATTGCAATAAAATTAATAAATATAAGTTAGTTAAATCAGGCTTAGTTTTAATTTTTAGTGTGCTTAAGTGACTTTAGGAGGTGAAAAAATGGAAGAATTAATAAAAAAAGCAGATACTTTGATTGAAGCATTACCCTATATTAGAGAATTTCACGGCCAAACAGTGGTTATCAAATATGGCGGTAATGCTATGGTAGATAAAGACTTAATGGCGTCAGTGTTAGAAGATATTACGCTATTGAAGTATGTGGGACTTAATCCGGTTTTAGTGCACGGAGGCGGACCAGCTATTAGTGATAATTTGGATAAATTGGGAGTGGAAAGTGAGTTTCATGAAGGCTTGAGAGTTACTAATAGTGAAGTTATGGAAGTAGTGGAAGAAACGCTGGTAGGGAAAGTCAATAGTCAGATAGTAGCTCTGGCTAACCAAGCGGGCAATCAAGCTGTAGGACTGTCGGGAAAAGATGGCAACTTGATTGCAGCTCAAAAGTGTGAGTCAAAAGATGGAGTTGACCTTGGGTATGTAGGTGAGGTTGAGAAAATAAATCCGGCTGTATTGAAAACAGTAATTGAGGACGGCTATCTCCCGATTGTTGCTCCTGTAGGTATTGGTGCTGAAGGTGCGAGTTATAACATAAATTCTGATCTAGTAGCGGGAGAGATTGCAGCTGCCTTGGAAGCAGAAAAATTAATTCTGTTGACTAATGTAGAAGGAATTTTGACTGACCCGGAAGATCCAGAAAGTCTAGTTTCCCGGCTAACAACTGCAGAAGCTGAGTCGATGATTGATCAAGAACAGATAGTAGGCGGAATGATTCCGAAAGTACAGTCCTGTATTACTGCTTTAGAAGGTGGAGTGCGGCGCACTCATATTTTAGATGGCAGGGTAGATCATGCTATGCTGTTAGAAATCTTTACTGACCAGGGGATTGGGAGTATGATTACAACCAGTTGACAGTGGGCAGTTGAAAGTTAGAAGTCAAAATCAAAATTAGAAAGATAAAATTCATAAAAACCATTTGGTGTTAATCGTTTACTTAAATTCAAGTTGAATTTTAAACTTAAATAGTTTAAAATATAAATCATGTGTGTTAACTTAATGTATATTTTTCCAATTAGTTTATTTTTAGATTTTCAACTGTATATCCAGGCTAAAAACCAAGCCTGGCTATGAAAACCATAGAAACCATATATATCCAGGCTAAAAACCAAGCCTGGCTATGAAAACCATAGAAACCATATATAT
>CAYFUT010000011.1:0-34003 GCA_964346395.1 uncultured Halobacteroidaceae bacterium | reverse complement strand
CATATATATCCAGGCTAAAAACCAAGCCTGGCTATGAAAACCATAGAAACCATATCCACTATCAACTTCTAAAACGGGGGTATAAGAATGGATAAGGAAGAAATTAAAGAGCTTGATCAGAAGTATCATATGAATGTTTACGGGGAACGGCTGCCGATTGCTGCTGATAGAGGAGAGGGAGTCTATTTATACGACAAGAACGGCGATAGATATCTTGATTTTGCCGGGGGAATAGCAGTTAATGCTTTAGGCCATAACCATCCTAAAATCACAGCAGCTATTCAGGATCAGGCTGAGAAACTGCTGCATTCGTCTAATCTCTATTATTTTGAAATTCAAACTAAATTAGCTCAACTATTGGTGGAGAATTCATGTGCAGATAAAGTATTTTTCGGTAATAGCGGTGCGGAGGCTAATGAAGGAGCCTTGAAGTTGGCCCGGAAGTATTTTAAGCAGCAGGGCGAAGACCGCTACGAAGTAATAGTAGCGAAAAACTCTTTCCACGGTCGTACGCTAGCAACTGTAGCGGCTACTGCCCAGCCGAAGTATCAGAAACCATTTACTCCTCTACCGAAGGGGTTTAAAGAGGCTCCTTATAATGATGTGGAAGCTGTAAAAGAGCAGATAACAGATCAGACAGCGGCGGTAATGGTGGAGCCGATTCAGGGAGAAGGCGGAGTTAATCCGGCTGATAAAGAATACTTACAAGGACTAAGAGACTTGTGTGATCAGGAGGGAATTTTACTTATTTTTGATGAAGTACAGACGGGTATTGGCCGGACGGGGAGTTTATTTGCTTACCAAAATTACGGAGTACAACCGGATATTTTCACTTTAGCAAAGGCGCTGGGTAATGGAGTACCAATTAGCTGTTTATTGGCTAGAGGAGAAGCTGCTGATGCTTTTGAACCGGGGGATCATGCATCCACCTTTGGCGGCAATCCACTCGCCTGTCGGACGGCTTACACGGCTGTACAGACTATTTTGGACGAGGGACTTGTTTCTCAGGCGGCAGAAATAGGTGATTATTTTAAGGAGCAGTTAACTAAGTTAGTAGAAAAGTATGCTTGGATGGAAGAAGTTAGAGGTGAGGGACTATTATTGGGAGTAGAAGTAGGAGGTAGAGCTAAAGAAATTATGACTAAAATGCGGGCGGAGGGGATTTTAATTTTAGTGGCCGGCAAAGATGTACTTCGGTTTGCTCCGCCGTTAATTATATCTAAGGCTCAGGTGGATACAGTGATTACTGCTTTGGATAAGGTTAGTAAAGAGTTAGAATAAGGGAAGTTAAAAGCGAAATAGGCTGTCAAAACCAGCTGAGGAGAACTTATCTTCTTAGCTGGTTATGTTTTTACTGGCTGCTTAAAAATATTTTTTAAGCAATGATTGAGTTGCAAACTTTAAAAATTAGTTATAAAATAATATAATATAAATGATAGGATATATAAAGAGTTGATAAATCACTTGAAAAAAAGGGGGGGCGATTAATAAATGATAACAACAGTTACTTTAAATCCGGCTATTGATCGGGAATATTTTATAGAAGAAAACAAGCCCGGCGAGCATCAGTATATTTATACTAATCGAGATATTAAAGTATCTCCTGGGGGTAAGGGTTTATTAAGTGCTATTAATTTAAAAAATATCGGCTATTCTGATGTGCAGAATATTGGTTTTGTGGGCGGCCGTCAGGGGCTTTTTTTTGAAAAGATGGTTCAGGAGCACAGAGTAACGACTAATTATATTTATACGGAACAGGAAATGAGAAATAATGTATTTGTAATTGGGAAAAATCCGGTGACTTATACGCATTATAATGATTATACTTATGAGGTAGAGCCGGGCGATGTAAAAAAATTAATTAAACGGTTTAAGCGGGGAATTTCTGATAGTGATTTTGTTATGATTTCAGGCTCTATTCCAGAAGGGGTTAATTTTAGTATTTATAAGCGGTTGGTAAAAATTTGTCATGACCAGGGAAAAAAGGTTTATTTACATGCTAGTGGGGAAGCTTTAAATAGGGCTTTATCAGAAGAACCTGAATTTGTAGCTCCTTATTTTAAACATACCGATGAAATTTTGGATGAAAAAGTAGAAACGTTAGAAGATTATATACAGGCCAGCCGAAGGCTTCAGGCAGAAGGAGCAGGTCAAGTGATGATTCCTTTCCACTGTGATCGGTTAGTGGTTAGTAAAGATAAAGTTTATTCTATTTCTTCAGGAGAATTTTGTTTGATTAATTGGCTGGGAGCTGGAGAAGCTTATAATACAGGTTTTTTTGATTATGTATTCCAAGAGGGATTTGATATAATAGAGACTAATAAATATGCAGGAGCAGCAGCTTTAGCAGTGGCGGAAAAGAGGGATGTCTTTATTCAGGATCGGTCGGAAATTGAGGAACGGCTAGATCGGATTAAAATAGAGGAGGTTACAATATAACCCATGAATAAAGTAAAAGATTATATGATGCGGACTTTAAATTCAGTGGGGGAAGATGATACGTTAGAAGAGGTAATTGATGCAATGTATAAAACAGAAATGTCGGTACTTCCGGTAGTGGATGAAGAAAATAAGTTTTTAGGAACTATTTATGGGGAGAATATTTTAAAGAATATTATTCCTGAACAGTATGGATTGTTAGAAAGCCATCGGCTGTTATATGAAGTGAATCAGGCAGCGGAAAATCTGGGTGAAATAAAGAATAAGTCAGTGGTAGAGTATATGTCGGGGACAACCTCGGTAGTTAAAGAACAGGATCGCATGGATAATGTAGCTGATATAATGCTAGACAATGAAGAGTCCTACCTGTACGTAGTAAATGATCAAGAAAAATTAAGGGGCTATATTTCGCGGGCTGATCTTCTTTATTATCTTGCTCGCGTGGGAGATTAAAGTTAAATCTAGAATACTTCAAGGCTAGAAAAGCCAATAAAAAATAGCTAACTGGAGGGGAGTAGGGGTTGAAAAATGACTGGAGATATAATAACTAATTTACATCATTTTCAAGAATGGTTTGCAGCTCATCAGGCAGGCGATAAAATTATTTATCTATTAGCCATTTTCATTTTTCTTGCTTGGTTAGTAGTTTTACTTGCTAAGCGAATACATGTTCCCATTGTAGTAGGATATGTGTTTTTAGGGATTTTACTAAGTATAGAATTAGTAGGCCAAATTCCTTTTTTAGCGCCGTACTATAAAAGTTGGTACCAATTTATAATTGAAACTTTTGATTATGTCCCGCAAATTGCCTTAGCTTTTGTTGCTTTTACAATTGGTAGTGAATTGTCAGTTAAGGTCCTTAAAAATTTAGGGAAAAAGATTGGTTATGTAGTAATTTTAGAAACATTTGGAGCATTTGCGTTGGTGACTTTAGTTGTCTTAGCGCTGGGGAAGCCGCTGTATTTAGCTCTTTTACTGGGTTCAATTGCTTCTGCTACTGCTCCGGCGGCAACAGTGATGGTTTTGCAGGAATATGATGCTGAAGGTATGTTAACTTCTATGATTTTAGCAGTAGTGGGGATTGATGATGCAGTAGCTTTAATTATATTTAGTTTAGTAGAACCGATTGCTTTGGTTCTTTATTCAGGAGTAGGGACACTTTCGATTACTAATTCTATTTTGCTGCCGCTAATTGAAATTGGAGGCTCAATTGCGATTGGTTTAGCCTTAGGATATGTATCGCAGAAGTTATTAGTAGATTTTGAAGATAAAACGAAGAAAATACTGACGGTAGTAGCGACTATAGTTGGTGGGTCGGCAATTGCTATTTTATTTGATTTATCGCCGTTGATTACTGATATGGCAGTTGGATTTGCTTATCGAAATTTTGCTCGTAAGAATTTAGGGATTGCTGATTATTTAGATACTTTGACAATTCCACTTTATGCTCTATTTTTCATCCTGGCCGGTACTGAGATTAAGTTTAGCGGGATTGCGTCAGCTAGTTTTTTAATAGTGGCTTTTGCTTATACCGCAGCTAGGCTAGTAGGAAAGGTCGGCGGTGCTTCTCTCGGTGCTTGGTTGGCTGATGCGCCGAAAAAAATAAGAAAATATATCGGGTTTGGATTATTTCCCCAGAGTGGAGTAGCTATTGCTCTGGCTTATACAGTGCAAAAAGATTTTGCTGGGGCAGAATTAGGTACGCTAGTATTTAACACTTTACTATTTACTGCAGCTTTAACGGAAGTATTCGGGCCGTTGGCTACTAAGTATGCTATTTTTCAGGCTGGAGAGGCTCACGGTGGTAATGCTGAGCAACGAAGAGTTTCGCAGGAAAATTAGATTTAAGGCTGAAGTTGAGCTTGCGCACACTGGGTAGGCGGTTTTCAATTGGTTTGCTCAAGCTTAACTTCAGTCTTGTTTTTTTAAGTTGAAAGGTAAATTAATTGGGGGATAAAAATGAAAAAATCACTTCTAATAATTAGTATATTAATTATTGGGTTGGCGGGATGTTCGGGAGGGAATCCCCAGTTGAATCTGCTCAGTTATCCGGAGCGGGTAACTCCGGGAGAAAACTTCATGATTGAGAGCGATTATCTAACTGAAAAACCGGGAGACGAGCAGGTAAAAGTTAATTTAACAGTTAGGAGACTTGATAATGATCAGGGCTTAATAACAAGAGAAAAGACTTTTACTAATCAGAGTCAAACTGTTTCTTTTTCAAAGTTAAACTTGGAGGAGTCAGAGTCGTTAGGAAGTGGATTATATTTTGAGTTAAAGCTTATTGTCAACGGTGAATTTAAACAAAAAATCACTACCGATTCGGAATCTACACTGGTAGCTAATTGGCATAAAAATATTGTTACTACCTATTTTAAACCTGCTTATGATGAGGCAGGAAATGAATTACCGGTTGCTTTTGGTAATTATTTAACTGAAGAAAACCCTTATTATTTTGCTTTGCCCTATAGTCCAGGCTATAATGGGAAAGTATATCAAAATAATGGTCAGGTAAAGGATTGGTGGGTTGAAATTTATTATTCCTCTGAAGAAGCAAAAAATAATTATGTTTATGCTCAATGGGAAGATGTAGGCCCCTGGAATGTATATGATCCTTATTATGTATTCGGTACTAATGAAGACCGTCCTTATGCAGAGACAGGATTAGATATGGGTTGGACGGGAGAAGTAAGAGAAACTAATGGAGCAGGACTTGATATTTCTCCGGCAGCAATTAGTTATTTAGTAGGGGGAACTGAAGATAATCCGGATAAAGGGAAAATTAAAGTAAACTGGCGGTTTATAGAGGAAAAAGAAGTGCCGCAGGACGGACCTTGGTGGTCAGAAAAGAGCGATAGTTCAGCCCAACCAGCCAACGCTAATTATACTACTAATACCCTGCGGACTAATAATTAGAACAAAAGGTAGAAGGGAGTTCTGGCTGTGGATTATTTAAATGAATATGCAAAGCCGTTTTTGTGGGAAGCAAGTCAGACTGAAGCGTGTCTTTTACTGCATGGATTTACCGGTAGTCCAGCTCATATGAGGTATTTAGGTGAGTATTTGCATCAACAAGGCGGGTATACTGTGCGGGGAGCTTTATTACCGGGCCATGGTACTAGTGTAGAAGAAATGGCGGCAACTACTCACCAGGATTGGTTGACAGCGGCTGAAGAAGAGTACCAACAAATGGCGGAAGATTATGAACAAGTTTATGTTATGGGGCTTTCAATGGGGGGCGTGCTGTCTTTGCTGTTAGCTGAAGAGTATGAAGTAGATAAAGTAATTCCGATTGCTGCGCCGGTAAAAATTCACGATAAATTAGCTTATTTATCACCAGTGCTGAAGTATTTTAAACAGTATGACTCCTGGGCAGAGCCGGAAGATCAAGATGAGTATGATGTTGGGTATTCGAAAATGCCGGTTAAATGTGTACCGGAATTATTGGAATTAATGAAAATGATGGAGCAAAATTTAGGTCAAGTAACTTGCCCAGCGCTAATAGTCCAGTCTTATCAAGATGAAACGGTAAAACCCGTTAGTGCAGAAATAATTGAGAAAAAAATTGTTAGTTCCCAGCCAAGGATTTTATGGTTAGAAGAGTCCGGACATGTCTGTACAGTAGGGCCGGAAAAAGAAGAAATTCATCAACAGGTACTGAATTTTTTAGAGGACTAGATTAAATATTACTTTTGTGAGACAGCTAATAAAGTTAAAATTTATCGGGAATATTAACCTTACTGAATTTTTTAATAAAATAAAGTTGGTGATAAGATGATGAAGAAGCTGGGTTTAAAACAATTAAATCAATTATTGACTGCGGCTGATAAAATAGCAATAGTAACTATTTTAATAATTAGCTTAACTTTAATAATTTTAACTCCTAAAATTATCGCGGGCCAACCTACGCAAGATAAAGAAGTAGTAGTTACCTTACGGGGAAGAGAAATTTTCCGCCATCGCTTAGTAAACAGCCAGCAGGAAAAGAGGGTAAGGTTTGATTTTACTATTGATCGGGAGCAGTACCACGGAGTTCTGCGGATGAAACAGGGGCGGGTAAAGTTAGAAAGGTTAAATAAGGAGATTTCCCCGTTACCGATCCATAATGAAATGGGGTGGATCAGTAAGCCGTATCAGGTGATTGTCTGTATGCCGATAAAGTTAACAGTAAAAATTGATGCTGGGGATTCTGGTTCGCAGTCAGAAGTAGATGTTCATACTTTTTAGAGTAAAAATGTAGCGGCCTGTATCAGACCGCTACATTTTTTTATTAGGAATTTATATTTTTTTAGAATCATTTTTCTTTGACTAACTTTAAACTTCTCCGTAATGGTTTATCGAGAACAATATGCCCTCCAATGGTTTCCACTGCTTTTCCTTCTACGAGAATTTTAACTCCTTTAACTTTTTTGAATTCAGTTAAGGTATTAGCTAAAGCAAGTAAAAGTAAGTGTTCTCCAGCTGACCCGACGTTGGAACGTCTAATCTTTTCTCCAAAATTGACATAAGCAATATTATCTTTGAGAGTTACTCCCTTGACTTCAGTGTCAGTAGGAATAGGAAAATGGGCATTTTTAGTTTTAGTTGGCCCGTTAATTAGTTCCTTTATCACTGCTGTATAGGGGTTATTACTAACTGGAATTTTTCTGTCTTCAGCTATTAAATAAGCATTTTGCTGGGTGAATTTAAGAAAATAAAGTTTAGTTTTTATATTTTTAGGCAGGAAAATGATTTCTCCCGGAAAAATAAGATTCGGCTGCGGCATTAAATTAGTTTCCACTACTGAATCAGGGTTGAGAGAATGTTGTTGACTGATTTTCCAAATAGTATCCCCAGGTTGTACAGTATAAGTCTGCAGGTTAGTTTTAATCTTAATTTGACTGCCGATTTTTAAATTTTGAGGTTGGTGGTCTGGATTTAACTGCTGCAGTTTGGCGGCTGTAACTCCTAATTTTTGGCTCAACTTATAAAAAGTATCGCCCGACTTAATAGTATAAAGTAATTGGTTACCTTGTTTAGTGATTCGCCCTGGCTGTTGCAAAGCTGATGTCTGCATGGTAAATAAAAGAAATAACAAACAACAAAAACTAATAATTACTTGTTTTTTATGCATTATAATCTCCTTCCGCTGATTTAAACTTCCTTCCCCCAATGGCAAGCAGAGATTAGAGTAAATATAAGTTCTTGTGGGGAAAAGATATCATTTTCGGCGGGAATAAAATATTATTTAGTTTACTTTCACTACTTAGTATGAGAAATTAACTGCTTTTTATGCATAGGGGAGAGGAAAATCAAATCTACCCTTGAATAAAAATACATATTAATGTATAATTATAGACAACAAAGCAGATACTTAGGAGGTCGATATAGATGAAAGCAATTCTAGCGTTAGAGGATGGGCGGTATTTTATTGGTCAGTCGTTAGGAGCTGAGGGAGAGGTTACGGGAGAAGTAGTATTTAATACCAGTATGACCGGATACCAAGAAGTAATGACTGACCCTTCTTATGCGGGCCAACTGGTGACCATGACGTATCCGCTGATCGGAAATTATGGGGTAAATGAGACTGATATAGAATCAGATGATGTCCAGGTTTCTGGTTTTATCGTTCGGGAAGACTGTCAGCAGCCGAGCAACTGGAAACTGGAAGCTAAAAGCGAAGATTATTTAGCTCAGCATAATATTATTGGTATTCAGGGCATTGATACTCGGGCTTTAACTAAGCATATTCGGGAAAAAGGAATGATGCGGGGAGTTATTTCCACAGAAGAAAGCAACCCCGAAAAGCTAGTAGAGAAAGCTCAAGCCAGCGGGATGAGTTCTGATTTAGTTTATCAGGTAACTACTGATAAAATATATACTCTGGAACCTGAGTATACTCAATATCATCTGGCTGTTGTGGATTTAGGGGCGAAACAGAGTATTCTTGATTCCTTAGTAGAACAGGGCTGTAAAGTAACTGTTTTACCGGCTGATGCGGGAGCAGATATGATTCAAGCACTGCAGCCGGACGGAGTAATGATCTCTAATGGGCCGGGAGATCCTAAAGATATTCCGGGCGTAGTAGAACTGGTAGAAGAATTGATCGGGCAGTATCCGATTGCGGGAATTTGTTTAGGCCATCAAGTGTTAGGATTGGCCTTAGGCGGCGATACCTATAAGTTGAAATTTGGCCACCACGGCAGTAATCAACCGGTGAAAGACTTAAAATCTGAGCGGGTATTCATTACTTCGCAAAATCATGGATATGCGTTAAAGGAAGATAGCTTGCCTAAGGAAGTAGTTGTTACTCACCGCAACTTAAATGACAATACGGTAGAAGGCATTAAGCATCAGAGTTTACCGCTCTTTTCGGTACAGTATCACCCAGAAGCTGCTCCGGGACCGAAGGATTCTATGTATCTGTTTAAAGAATTTGTTAAGTTGATTGAGAAAAAGGCAGCGTAGATAAACAGTGTATTATAGTGTATAGTGTATAGTGTATAGTGTATAGTTAACAGTTGATAGTTAAGATCAAAATATTAAATTAAAAATCTTGATTTCATTTTTTTAAATAATTTTGGAGGGTTATCTTATGCCGAAGTATAAAGATATAGATAAAGTGTTAGTAATTGGTTCGGGGCCGATAATTATCGGGCAGGCGGCTGAGTTTGACTATTCGGGTACTCAGGCCTGTAAATCACTGCAGGAAGAAGGAATTGAAGTAGTGCTGATTAATAGTAATCCGGCTACAATTATGACTGATGAAGATATTGCCGATCAGGTATATATCGAGCCGCTGACGCTGGATTTTGTGAAGAAAGTAATTGAACAGGAACAGCCGGACGGTATTTTGCCTACGCTGGGCGGACAAACCGGGCTTAATCTGGCGACGGAGCTGGCGGAATCCGGTTTTTTAGAGGGGAAAGAGATTAGATTTTTAGGTACGCCGCTGTCGGTAATCCAGCAGGCGGAGAGTCGAGAAGAGTTTAAACAGTTAATGAAAGAAATTGAGGAACCAATTGCGGAGAGTCAGATTATTGCCAGTTATGAAGCAGCAAAATCGTTTGCCCAAGAAGTCGGCTATCCGCTAATCATTCGTCCGGCTTATACAATGGGCGGTGAAGGCGGGGGAATTGTAGAGGAGGAGTCGGAATTAGAAGCAACAGTCAAGCGGGGATTAAAAAATAGTCCGGTAAGCCAGGTACTATTAGAACAGAGTATCGCCGGCTGGAAGGAAATTGAGTATGAAGTTCTGCGGGATAAAAATGACAACTGCATTATTATTTGTAATATGGAAAACTTTGATCCGGTGGGGATTCATACCGGAGATAGTATTGTAGTGGCTCCCAGCCAGACGCTGCGGGATGAAGAATATCAGTTACTTCGTTCGGCTTCGCTGCGGATTATCCGCGCGTTAGGAATTGAAGGCGGCTGTAATATTCAGTTTGCTCTTCATCCGGAGAGTCTGGAATATTCAGTGATTGAAGTTAATCCGCGGGTTAGCCGTTCTAGTGCGTTGGCTTCCAAAGCTACTGGTTATCCGATTGCCCGGACAGCAGCCAAAATTGCCATTGGTAAGCAGTTAGATGAAATTAAAAATCCCATTACCGGCAAAACTACGGCCTGTTTTGAACCGGCGCTCGATTATGTAGTCAGTAAAATACCGCGCTGGCCCTTTGATAAGTTTTCCTTTGCGGATCGCAATTTAACGACGCAGATGAAGGCTACGGGAGAGGTTATGGCTATCGGGCGTAATTTTGAAGAATCGCTCTTAAAGGCAGTTGATTCGCTGGATACTGATATTGACTTAACCAGTGCTGATTTTAGTCATTTATCGACGGAAGAATTAAAAGAAAAAATTCAGCAGGGGACTGATGAGCGTTTATTTTTATTGGTAGAAGCCCTGGAGCGGGGGTTGGAAATTGAAGAGTTAGAAGAGTTAAGCGGCGGAATTGACCCGTTTTTCCTTTATAAATTAAAGCGAATAGTTGATTTGGCGGTGCGGATCAAAGAAAAAGGGCATATTATAATTGATCTGTTGGAAGAAGCCAAACAGGTAGGGATGAGTGATACTTATCTGGCTAACCTGATAGATAGTGAGCCGGAGCGGATTGCTACTGTGCGGCAGAATTTAGGCTTAGATCCGGTCTATAAGATGGTGGATACCTGTGCGGCGGAATTTGAAGCGGAAACCCCTTACTATTATTCCACGTATGAATTAGAAGATGAAACCAGAGAGACTGAAGGAGAAAAGGTGCTGGTGGTCGGCGCTGGGCCTATCCGCATTGGGCAGGGAATTGAGTTTGACTACTGTAGTGTTCACTGTGTCAAGGCCTTGAAAGAAGCAGGGGTAGAAGCAATTATTGCCAATAATAATCCGGAAACAGTTAGTACTGATTTTGATACTTCGGATAAGCTTTATTTTGAACCGATTACGGCGGAACATATGACTAATATTATTAATAATGAACAGGCAGATGGGGTTATCCTCCAATTTGGGGGCCAGACTTCCATCAATTTAGCTGAACCGTTAGCTGAACGGGAAGCTCCGATTATGGGAACTTCGATGGTGAGTATGGATCAGGTAGAAGATAGAGATAAATTCCTGAACTTGTTAGCTGAATTAGATATTTCTGCTCCGCCGGGGAAGACTGCGCGGACAGAAACAGAAGCTGTTCAGGCGGCGGAAGAGTTGGGGTATCCTGTATTAGTGCGTCCTTCTTATGTCTTAGGCGGTCAGGCCATGGAAGTGGTCTATAAAGAGGAAGAGCTAGTAGAGTATATGCAGCGGGCAGTGCGTATTTCTCCGGATCATCCGGTGTTGATTGATAAGTATATTACCGGCAAAGAAGCGGAGATTGATGCTATTTCGGACGGCGAGACAGTAGTTATTCCCGGGATTATGGAGCACATTGAGGCAGCAGGAATTCACTCTGGGGACAGTATGGCGGTCTATCCGCCCCAGACTTTAAGTCAAAAGGTTAAGGATAAGATGGAGGAGTATACCCTGAAGTTGGCGCGGGAACTAGATTCGGTAGGCTTAATTAATATTCAGTATGTGATTGATGAAAATGAAGAAGTGTATGTTTTAGAAGTTAACCCGCGGGCCAGCCGAACAATTCCGATTTTAAGTAAGGTTACTAAGGTGCCGATGGTGAAACTGGCGACAAAAGCTATGTTGGGTAACAGTTTAGCTGACTTAGGTTATACCAGCGGGGTGCAGCCGGAAGCTGAGCTGGTAACAGTCAAATCGCCGGTATTTTCCTTCTCTAAGCTGCCGCAGGTCGATATTTTCTTAAGTCCGGAGATGAAGTCGACCGGGGAAGTAATGGGCATTGATGAAACTTACTCGAAAGCTTTATATAAATCAATGCTGGCAGCTGGGTTTGAAATTCCTGAGTCTGGAACAGTGTTACTGTCGATTGCCGATCGGGATAAAGAAGAGGCAGTTAAATTGGCAGAACGATTAAGTGAGTTAGGTTTTAATCTAGTAGGAACTAAAAACACGGCTCAGTTTCTGCAGGAGCAGGGGATTGAGATTGAGCAGTGTTCGGAAGAAGAAACGATGGTTAAGATAGATGACGGTGAAATTGATTTAGTACTGAATACGCCGACAATGGGTAAGATTCCGGAGCGATTTGGTTTTAAGCTGCGTCGGCAAACGGTAGAGTATAATATTCCCTGTCTGACTTCGCTGGATACGATTAAAGCGTTGATTAAAATATTGGGGCAGGATATCGAGGAGTTTAAAGCAATTAGTTTAGCGGAGTATGAATAAGTGGATATAAACAAAAATTCTGAAAATTCAGGTGAAACTCCTATATTCACTAGACTAATTTAACTTTTTCTGTTCAAAACTAGAATTTTGGTTACTTGGGTCAACTGTGGAAGTTATGCAGTTGGCCTAATTATTTGCAAACGATTATTTTTTCTTGAGAAGAGGGATAATTAGATTGCTCAAGAATTAAATAGATATAAAGGGAAAATTATATAAAAGGCTGAATAATTTATGTCTGGAGTGAGAAAGATGAGAGAAGAAGTTAAGCAGAAAATTGATTTTAAAAAGTTAAAAAAAGTCTGTCAAGATTATAATGTTTTGGCACTTTACTTGTATGGATCACAAGTGACGGGAGAAACTGATGAATTTAGTGATTTTGATTTGGGCGTATTATTTGTTGAAAATCAGACTGATTTAGTTTCGTCGGCTGACTTTTATGTGAATTAGAGACGATAATTAAGCGAGGTGATATGAGTGGTAGATAGAGAAACAGTTTTGGACAGAATAGATAGAATAAGAAGCTCAGTCCACTTTATTGACGGAAAAATTAGCTTTCTATCTACGGGAATATTTACAGCAGAGTGGGTATCAAGAGGTGCAGTTCATCCAGCAGGATCAACTACCAGCGGAACCTGAATTAGATTTATTGGTTAGCTGTGATTTTGCAGTAGAAACTTCTCCGCTGCCGTTAGTTAAAACGGGGAAGATAGAAAGTGATTTTACTGTGCAGAGTTTTACGTTATGGCCGGAAGTAACAACTACTAAGCGGTTTACTTTTAATTATCAGGGGCAGGAAACTTTAACTGCTGAAGGTTTGCTGGCGCAGCAAAAAAGTTATGATTTGTTACTTCAGCAGACTGCTAGCCGGTTTGTGTCCAGATTGAACCAGGCGGCTAACAGCCGGTTTAACTTAAATCAACAAGAAGAGTTATCTGCTCCTGTATCCCGCGGAAATTTATACCAACAGTTGGGTACTTTAACCCGCAGGAGTGATTATTTGGCCCGGGCAGTTGAAGAGTATCAGCGAGTTATTGCCAAGTACGGCTGCCAGAAATTTGGCCTGGGAGCTAAAAAAAGGCTATTGCAAATTAAGGCTAATCCAATTTATGACCAGCATGATTACCAGGAGGTATTAAATCAGCTAGCAACTAGTCAGATCGATAATCTTGATTTGGCAGTTACCAAAACAGAAGTTTTGTTTAAGCAGGGTCGTTACCAAGAGGCACTGGCTAATCTAAAGCAGACAAATTATGAAAATAGAGAACTGGGGGTAATTACCAGGGCTAAGTTAGGAAAAAAAGAACAGAATTTAGAACAATTAAGGGATTATGACCTGCGCCGCGAGGTAAAGAAGAAAATGGTCTTAATTTATAATTATTATCTACGCGGGAAAGAAAAGATAGCAGCTAAAATAGCTGAAGATTTAAAGTTGAATTATCCGCTGTGGATGATTAAAGAGGAGGCGAATGAGTTTTATCGGCGGACGGGGATAGAAATAGATGTGTTTTAAGGAGAGTTAACTCTGGTTGGCTCTTTTTTTATTTGAAAAGAGAAAAGTGATTTGTTATACTTTAAATAGATATTTAGATGACTAAATATTTGTTTAGTAGGTGGTGAAGAAAATGTCATTAACTGAGCGGGAACAGGAAGTGTTAGAATTAATTAAGCAGCAGCCAACTATTTCCCGGAGTGAACTATCAGAACAGTTAGCTATTTCTACCTCGGCGGTAGGAACCCATATTCATAATTTAATGAACAAAGGCTACCTATTGGGCAAGGGGTATATAGTAGCTCCGGAACAGAAAGTAGTAGTTGTGGGCGGCAGCAATGTAGATTTAAAAGGATATGCTGCTGATGAATATTTATCTGGAACCTCCAATCAGGGCCAACTGACGGAAACTATGGGAGGCGTCGGTCGCAATATTGCAGAGAATTTAGGTATTTTAGAGCAGCCGACGGTACTTTTATCAGCGGTTGGCCGCGATAAATCCGGAGAGAAACTCCTGCAGCAGACGGCCAAACCGCAGTTGAATCTCGATTATGTATTGCACTCGAGTAATTATCGGACCGGAACTTATTTAGCTCATCTGGATGCGGATGGAGAGTTACTGGGAGCAATTGCGGATATGGAAATTCTGACCGAAATAGATGTTGATTATCTGCGGCAATATCGACAGTTATTGGAAACAGCTGCTATGTTAATAATAGATACTAATCTGGCTGAGGAAGTAATTGATTATTTATTGCAGGTGGGAACGGAAAATGAGGTTCCTTCAGTAGTAGAATCGGTATCGGTCAGCAAAAGCCGAAAGTTAATTGGCAAGTTAGAGCAAATAGATATTTTAACGCCCAATCTGGATGAAATTTTGGAAATTCTTCAGTTAGAGCCGAAATCGGCCCCGCTAAAAGAAAAATTAGAATTAGTGAAAACGACTTATCGCCAGCAGGAGTTAACAACTAAACTACTGATTAGTTTAGGGAGTAAGGGAGCTTATCTTTTGACTCCGGACAAGGCAGAACTAATCACCACTTCTTCAGTAGCAGAAGATAAAATTGTGGAGACCACAGGAGCTGGCGATGCGCTGACCGCCGGAATGATTTATGGTTTATTAACTGGTAGAGAGTTAGCGGTAGCAGTTGAACTTGGCTTAGAAGCAGCCGGGATAACTATCCAGAGCGGCCGCAGCGTCAATTTAGCGTTAAAAGAAAAATTAAATGTGTAACGCGAAAATTACAGTAACTAGTATAAGCTAAAATGTAGCGACATGATATATCATGTCGCTACTCTGTAAAACACACAGCTATTATTATATTTTGGGGGAGGAAAATTAACATGAATTATTTAGACATCAAACCAGAAGTAAAGTCAGCCCTGGAAGCAGATAAACCAGTGGTAGCATTAGAATCAACCATTATTGCCCACGGAATGCCGTATCCGGAAAATATAGAGACGGCTCTGGAAGTAGAAGAGATAGTCAGGAACCAGGGGGCGGTGCCGGCGACGGTAGCGATTCTCGACGGCCAACTTAAAATAGGATTGACGGAAGAAGAAATTAAACTGCTAGGCCAATCAGAAGAAGTAATAAAAGTTAGCCGGAGAGATATGCCGGTAGTGGCGGCCCGCGGCCAACACGGAGCAACTACAGTAGCGGGGACGATGATTGCGGCTGAACTAGCCGGAATTGAAGTATTTGTCACCGGCGGTATCGGCGGCGTCCATCGGGGAGCAGACGAAACTTTTGATATTTCGGCTGACCTGTATGAATTAAGCCGAACTAACGTAGCGGTAGTTTCCGCGGGGCCAAAAGCAATTTTGGATATTGGGTTGACGCTGGAACAGCTAGAAACTTTGGGCGTGCCGGTATTGGGCTATCAAACAGAAGAACTGCCGGCTTTTTATACCCGCCGCAGTGGTTATCAAGCTGATTATAAGGTAGAAGACGCCCAGGAAGCAGCAGAAATTATCACTACTAAGTGGAACTTAGGTTTAGAAGGGGGACTGTTAATCAGCAATCCGATTCCTCAGGAAGATGAAATTGAGCCGGAAGTAATTAAGCAAGCAATTGAGACTGCTTTGGAGGAAGCCAAAGTACAAAATATTGAGGGGAAAGAACTAACTCCGTTTTTACTGGATAGGATCAAGGAGATTACCGAGGGTGACAGTCTAACTACCAATATTGCCCTGGTTAAAGATAATGCTCGAACAGGGGCTGAAATAGCAGAACAACTAAAAAAACCAATTGACAATTGAAAATGTAAAATGGACAATTAAAATTAAAACCAAACCGGGAACTAATTAATACTAAGCTTGCCTTTTAGAAATATAGAGGTATAAACTAGTTTTAATGCTGTTAAGAAACTGATGTTTAATTGTCAATTGTCAATTGTCAATTGTAAATTATTAATAGGGGGGTTAAATCATGAAGTTAGGAGTTTATTCGCTGATGTCGCCGATTAATGATCCCGAACAGATTGAGGCGAGTTTGGCTGATTACTGGCAGGCACTAGAATCAGAGTTTACGGTAGAAAAGATTGAAGATTTAACCAACCAGGATGAATATGATTTGACCTTAGTATTTGTCAAGTCAGGGGGCACGGAAAATCAATTTACAGATATTTATGATCAGCTAGAATCACCAGTACTACTTGTAAGCACACCGTTACATAATTCACTGGCGGCCTCGATGGAAATTTTAAGCTGGGTGCAGAGTCAAGGTGGACAGGGCCGCATTATTCACGGCAGTCCGGAGCAAATTACTGAAGAAGTAGCAAATTGGGCCCAGATTACCAAAACTAAAAAAGGCCTGGCTGCTGGTAAGTTAGGTGTGATCGGGGAACCTTCTGACTGGCTGATTGACAGTGCAGTGGATGCCCAGGCAGTAGAGGAAAACTGGGGATTAGAAGTGGTGCCGCTGAAAATAGAAAAAGTAATTGACTGCTACGAGCAGATAAGTGATGAGCAGGCGCAAGAGATTAGTGAAGAATTTATTGCTAAGGCGGAAGGAATGGTAGAAAATACTAAAGAAGATGTTTATCAAGCAGCTAAAGTTTATTTAGCCTTAAAAGAAGTAATTGCTGAATCGGAGTTAACGGCAGTAACTGTCCGCTGTTTTGATTTGTTAACGGAATTAGAAACTACCGGTTGTCTGGCCTTGGCCTGGCTAACGAATGAAGGAGTGATTGCCGGCTGTGAGGGAGATGTTCCGGCGACATTCACGATGATGTTGAGCCACTATTTGACGGGCGAATACCCCTTTATGGCCAACTTATATCAGTTAGATAGAGATAAAAATGAACTGCTGTTTGCCCACTGTACGGTGCCGACTGCTGGTCTGCAGGAATATACTCTCCGCTCTCACTTTGAAAGCGGAATTGGGGCGGCGATTCAGGGCAAATTTGAGCCTTCGCCGGTGACGATAGTCAAGGTAGGCGGTAGTGACTTAACTGATTATGTAATAAAAACCGGCCGGATTAAAGAAAATAGAGATAGTCCTCATGCCTGCCGGAGCCAGATAGTAGTCGAACTTGACGGCAGTAGTGATTATTTTGTGACAGATCCGATTGCTAACCACCATATTATTATTCCCGGCAATTATAAGGCGGAGCTGGAAACACTATTTTCTAGCTGTACTCTGGAGTTGAATCAGCACTGAGTACTGGTTTAACATGAGGGCAAACCCAATATTAATTGTGGTTAAAGCGGCTTAGCGGCCGCTTATATTTTTTGAATTATAAGCAGGAATTAAATTAAAAAAGAAATATTTTATAATAAAGAGGAGGCTAATTGATAGATAATGATAAGGGCTTTGGATTATCTTATTTAAAGAAAGGTAAAAATAAGTTAGGTATTACCCTGGATCACAGTGATTACGGAATTGAATAAATGCTAATTTTCCGATATAATTGATTAGTAGCCTATGTAGCGACAGGATATATCCTGTTGCTATTTAGACTTTTAATTTACTTTCACTAGTGATAATTCACTTTACAAAAGGAGGAGTTAACATGTTAGATTCTAGAGTAGAAGAATTAGCGGATAATCTGCTTAATTATTCAGTTGAATTAGAACCGGAAGAAAAAATCTTAATCACAGTTAGTGAATCGGAGAATCAGTTGGCCCGGCAGCTGATAAAGAAGGCTTATAAGCAGGGGGCTTATCCCTTTCTGGAAGTTAATGATGCAGTCTTAAACCGGGAACTTTTGATGGGCATTAGCGAAACTCAGTTGGAAACGATGGCCGAGATGCACCGCACTCGGATGGAAGAGATGGATGCTTATATTGGGATTCGGGTCAGTGACAATAATACTCAGTATGCAGATGTGCCGAGTGAAAAGATGCAGTTATATATGGAAAACTTTATAGAACCAGTGCACGGTCAGATTCGGGTACCGGATACTAAATGGTGTGTGCTGCGGTATCCTAATCATGCTATGGCTCAATCAGCCGATATGAGCACAGAAGCCTTTGAAGACTTTTATTTTGATGTCTGTAATCTAGATTACAGTAAGATGTCGCGGGCAATGGATAATTTAGTAGAGTTGATGGAGGAGACTGACCAGGTGAGAATTACCGGAAAGGGAACAGATTTAACTTTCTCTATTCAGGATCTGCCGGTGATTAAGTGTGCGGGAAAGAGGAATATTCCTGATGGGGAAGTCTTTACTGCTCCGGTGCGGAATTCGGTTAACGGAGTTATTAGCTACAATACTCCGGCAGTTTATCAGGGGTATACATATAAGGATATTAAATTTGAATTTGAAGACGGTAAAATAGTGGATGCCGAAGCCAATAATACAGAAAAAATAAACGAAGTACTGGATACTGACGAAGGGGCGCGCTATATCGGCGAATTTGCGCTGGGGGTTAATCCCTATATAGAAGAGCCGATGAAGGATACCCTGTTTGATGAAAAGATAAAAGGCAGCTTTCATTTCACTCCCGGTCGAGCCTATGATAAAGCCGATAACGGCAATGAGTCGGCGATTCACTGGGACTTAGTCTGTATTCAAATGCCGGAGTATGGCGGGGGAGAGATTTATTTTGACGGGCAATTGGTGAGAAAAGATGGAAAGTTTGTAGTAGAAGAACTAAAAGCTTTAAACCCAGAGAATTTAAAATAGTAATTATATTAAAAGCGGTCATATCTGCCAAAATTGTGCGCGGGAATGTCGGGAATATGCAGAAAAATATTATTAACTTCTACTCTGTTAGGCAAGAAAGCCTGGTATCTATTGAAGGCTTTCTTGTCTAATTTTTTTGAAAATAAAATCACTAATACAAACGAGGATTAAACTTATAAGCAAGTTTTATTTTGTTGTAAGTAGTGTGTAAGTATATTATTTATTCCTGTAATAACTAAATGTTATAGTAAATTATGTTAGATAGTAAAAAAATTACGACCAATAAATAAAATCAGCAATAAAACTTCAAAATATAGCGGAAAATAAAAGCTATGCAGTAGGAATCTAGAATATATTATATAAGATGGAGTTAATAAGGAGGGATGAGTGTGGAGAATAGACTAGTTAAATCACAATTTATTATGCCCGACTTACCTACAGTTCCCTGGCGGAATGAAATTTTAGAACAGAAGTATAGATTAATATTGAGCTATCCGTTAACTATTATTACAGGGAAGTTAGGCTCCGGGAAAACTACTACGCTGGCTTATTTTTTAACTGCAAGCGAATATAATAATTTCTATTGGTATCAGATTCGGCAATCTACCTTAAGAGTTAATCAATTTATAAGTAATCTTATCAGGGCAGTTACTTTTAAAGAAGAAACAATTAGGTCTCAGATTTGTAATTTGGCGGCTGATTTAGAGGAAGAGAAGATAGAATACAAAGAAGCAATTAAGGAATTTATTAATTTAATTATTGAGGAATTAACTGGAGAAGTATGTATGGTAATTGATAATTTTGAGTTTGTTAACTGCAATTATTCTATCTTAGAAGCAGTGGATTATCTGGTAGAATTACTGCCGCCTTTTTTTCATTTAATAATTGTCAGCAGGGAAAGGGTAAGGTTCCCTAGTTTATCCACCTGGCAAGTTAAGGATAAAGTTTTGCCTGTCCAGGAGAAGAGTTTTATCTTAGGTGTGCAGCAGATAAAAAGATTTTTCCGTACTTACTATAATTATAAATTATCGTCAGCAGAAGCAGAGGCAATTTACCGCCAGACGGAAGGCTGGATGGCAGCTGTTAATGTAATAGGAAAAGATTTCATTCACGGCGGCGAGAATGAAGAGCTGATTACGAGGCAGAATAAAGAGCTGTTATTTGATTATCTGGAGCGGGAAGTGATGAGTAATTTATTGCCTCGACTCGAGAATTTTCTGCTTTCTACTGCCGTATTAGAAAACCTGGAAGTTGAAGTCTGCAATCAATTATTGAATATTAATCATAGTCAAGCTATCCTGCAGGAATTGATAGCTAGGAACTTATTTGTGACTCAGATAGAAGAAGGAAAGTTTAGATATCACAATTTATTCCACCAATTTCTCCACCAAAAAGCAGCTCAAAGTAGAAAATTAACTGATTTGGATTGGCGGGCAAAGCAGATATACTCTGCGCGGGGCGAAATCGAACGGGTGGTTCACTATAGTATGCAGCTGGATGAAGAAGAAAAGATAGTTTCTCTGGTAACCGACAACGCAGAAAAATGGATAGAGGAAAATCAGTATCAGCTGTTAGAAAGGTGTTTGACTTTTCTTAATAGAGATTATTTTAATAATCATCCGAGCTTATATTTTTATCAGGGCGAGCTGTACTTTCAGCTAGAAGAATATCAACTAGCTATTGAAAGTTATCACCAGGCGGAAGACTATTTTAAAACCCAGGGAGACCAGCAGCAGTTGGCCCGACTTTGGTTTAAGTTGGCCCGGGGATATTTCACTTTAAAATCAGAGAAAGGGTTGGACTATTATAAAAAATTAATTAATCACCGCTCTTTTCTTTCTGCGGAGCAGTTAGAAAAAGTAAAATTACTGCAAGCAGAGGCTGATTTTCTTCAGGGGCAGTTGAAAAAAGCTGAGCAGTTAATTAGCCAGGAGAAAAAGAATTTCATTGAATTTGGCAGTCAAGTTCAGATTGCAATTCATTTATTGACGGGAAATATTTATCAAGCTCAGGAATTGTGCTGGCAGAAATTAAATTCAGCAGCAAAAAAAGTAAGGCAGGGTGTTAAGCTGGGTTTATTAGTGAGCAACCAGTTATTAGATCTTTATCTAGCGGATAAATTAAAACAAGGCTATCTAGCTTTACGAGAGGAAGAGGAGTTTAATTTATCCCGAACTCAATTGGAGCTTAGATTAGCGTTAATACTTTGGGAGGCTGACTATGAGCAGGGAGCGGAATTCACCTGTCAGGAATTAAAAGCGGCTGAAAATTGTGATAACGATTTCTTACAGGCTATTTTTTATCTACTAAGCGGAATTAATTACTGTTTACAGGAAAAATTTGCGGCAGCCGAAGATCTTCTACAGTTGGCCCGGGATATTTTTTCTCAGTTAGGAGCAGAGCTGCTGTTGAGCAGTGCTTTGCTTTGGCTGGCGTTATTAAAGTATAAACAAGATAAAAATTCAGAGTTTAAGCAGGTAATTACCAATGCTCTGCAACTGATAAGCAGAAGAGAATGTGAATATTTGTTTTTGCAGCCGACTTTATTAGGTTTTAGTGATCCATTGGTATTTACTCCGTTATTACTGGCAGCGCGGGAAAAAGGAATTGCGGAAAAATATACTGACAAATTATTGTCTAAGCTTAATTTATCACATTTAACTCGCCATCCCGGTTATTCGCTGCGGGTAAAGGGGCTAGGTCGGTTCCAATTGTATCGCGGTAGGAAAGAGGTAACAAAAGAGGACTGGAAGCGGCAAAAAGCTCGTGATTTGTTTAAAATACTGCTGGCTAACTATAACCAACAACTAGTACCGCGCAGAAAGATTTGCAGTCTGCTCTGGCCGGATAAGAAATCATCAGCAGCTAATCAGAATTTTCATGTAACACTAAATAGTTTACGCAAAGTTTTGGATCCTAAGCGAAATTCTAGAGGTCAGCCGGTATTTATTATCCGCGAGCGAAATTGCTATGGATTAGCTCCCCAGCTTATTTATGATGTAAATAGGTTTGAAACTGCTGTTCAGCGGGGACAGCAGGCAAAAAAAAGAGAAATTAAGGTGAAGTATTATCAACAGGCAGTGGAATTGTACCAGGGGGATTTTTTAGTCAATGAGTTAAGCTTAGAGCCGGTTATTAAAGAACGGCAGCGGTTAAAAAATCTTTTTTTAAATACGGCGGAAGATTTGGTACAATATTATTACCAGAGACAGGATTATCAAGCAGCTATTGAATTAGCAAATAAAATATTACATCGTGATAAGTATATTGAAAGCGCTTACCTGTATAAAATGAAAAGTTACCATGCGCTGGGGAATAAAACTAAGGCAGTGCGAACTTATCAGCAGTGCCGGGAGATATTGCGGAAAGAACTGAATATTGAACCAAATGGGAAGATAGAAAGTTATTATCAGCAGTTGGCTTTGTGAGTTTGAATTAATTAGTGGTTTTGTAAGTGTTATGTAAGAAGAATGAAATTCTTTTGTAATAGTTATTTGTTATAATATAATTTAAAGTTAATTCAATAATATTATAAGTAAAGATTGATTTTTAATTTATTACTCAAGTTGGTAATAAAAAATTTGGAATCGATTACGGCTAGTCAAGACTAGTGAATAAGGGATGAGAAAAATTATATAAGGAGGAGTAAAGGTGGATATCTATCAGGAATCGGGTTTGGTTAGAATTCAGCTTCAACCGAGGTTGACGGTAGCTAATTTGGATAACTTAGAGGAAGAGTTCCAATCAGAGGTAGCAGAAGCAGCGGATAAGGTAATTTTAGATTTTTCGCAGGTGGAGGAGCTGGATTGTGCCGGCGCCCGGCAGATAGTATATTTTTTAGATACTCTCCAGCAGGGAAAAAAAGAAGTGGAAATCACTAATTTAGACTCACCTTATGTGCGGGAATTTTTTGATATTTCTGGTTTAAGGGAAGAGTTAGAAGGAAGAGAAAGAATTAATATTTGTGATGAACTGCAGCCTTTTTAGGCTGTTTTTTTATTTTTTTGCTAACTTGTTAACAATCAAAAATAAAAAATTGTTTAAAATTGTTGTCATTAATGTGGAAAAGTTATTAACATTGGCTCCTAGGAACTAACTAATGAATTTGATATACTAAAACTGTAGAGATAAGTTAGGTGGAAGGAAGTGATAAGATGCAGTTACTGAAAGAAAGACAGCAGAAAATTTTAAACCAACTCTTAACTGCTGATAGCCAGATCACTACTAATCAGTTAGCTGATAAGTTAGATGTTTCCTCCCGGACGATTCGTAATGATATTAAAGCTATCAACTGCTGGCTGCAGGATGCTTATGGTGGAGAAATTAAAACCAAGCCTCGGGTGGGAGTCTGGCTGGAAATGGAAAGTCAAGATCGAGAATTACTGAAGGAAGAACTTGATTTCGGACCTAATACCTTTTCGCCGGACAGTAAAGAAGGGCGGATAGTCTATATAATTAAGCGGTTACTGGAGACGGACGAGCGGTTGACTGCTACTCAGTTAGCGGAAGAGTTATATGTTAGTAGAACTACTATTAATCATGACTTACACCAGGTTGAAGATTGGTTGGCGGAGCATAATCTAAAATTAAAAAAGAAACCTAATTGGGGCATGAAGTTAATTGGAGCAGAAAAAGATCTCCGGTCGGCAGTTTCCCATTTGTTGGCTACTACTGCTGACATGTCGCGGCTGTTTGAGTCATTTAATTATGTGCCGCGGTTAGAAGAAGGAAATAAGCTATATATTAACAATTTAGAACAGATTCAGAAGATAATTGATCAGCCTGATCTACCGTTGATTGAACGGGTGATTCATCAGGTGCAGGAGGAATATAATTTCAAGTTTACTGATCAAGCTTATTCCGGGTTAGTAATTCACTTAGCGATTGCGCTGCGCCGGATTAAAGCAGGAGAAAGTATTGAGCTGCCGGATTATGATTTGGGAGAAGTAGAAGCAGCTGAAGAATATACTATAGCGGCGCAGATAGTTCAGCGGCTGGAAGAAAATCTGGAGTTTACTATTCCGCGGGCGGAAGTGGGCTATATTACGCTGCATTTGCTGGGAGCGAAAGTAAAGGAAATGCCGAATGAAAATTCGAGTCAAGAGGTAGGAATTTCTCTTGAGGAAATAGACCAGGAAATTATTCAGTTGACCCGGCAGATGGTAGCTAAAGCTGAAGAAGTGTTGGACATTTCTCTGGCTGGTGATCAGCAACTGCTGCTTGATCTTAGTATTCATTTGCGGTCAGCAATCAATAGATTGAGGTATAATATGAATTTATTTAATCCGATGCTGGATCGGGTTAGAAGTTCTTATCCGCTGACTTATGAAGCAGCTGTAGCAGCTAGTAAGTTGATTGAAGATAAATATGGGGTAGAAATGATTGAGGACGAGGTAGGTTACATTACAATCCACCTTCAGGCAGCCCGAGAACGCTGGGAAGAAGCCAAACAGCAGCCGCTGAAAGTGCTAGTAGTCTGCTCTAGCGGACGGGGAACTGCCCAGCTGTTAGCCACTAAACTGAAGCGGTTATTTAAAGAGATAGAAATTCAGGGCATTGCTTCTGTATTTGAGCTGGAAGAACTGCTTGCTGAATCGGAACCGGATTTGATTGTTAATACAGTGCCGCTGACGGAAGATTGGGAAGTTCCGAACTTACAAGTTAGTCCGCTGTTGCCGAATGCTGATATTCAGCGACTACAAACTTTTGTAGGTAATTTTACGCAAGTTCAGGATGCGGCGGCAGATTGTTTCCGTCAATTGGCGGGCCGGATTGATCCTGAGTTAGTGTTTGTTAACCAAAATTTTTCTGCTCAGCAGGAGGTAATTAAGTTTTTAGGCAGACAGATTCAAGATAGAGGTTATGCGGAAACAGGATTTGTTGATTCCGTGTTGGCCCGAGAGGAGTTATCGTCGACTAATATCGGCGGGAAAATTGCTATTCCGCATGGTAATTTTGAGCAAACAAAGGAGTCTACAATTGCTGTTTGTGAACTGCAGGAACCTATACAGTGGGGAGAAAAAGAAGTAAAACTTGTTTTTTTACTGGTGATGGGTTTGAATGATCAGGCGGAGTGGGAAGCAGTGTTTGCGGAATTATATGAACTTACTCGGTCTCAACAGATGTTGGCTCAACTGCAGCAGGTTGAAACCAGTGCCCAGTTTTTACATTTATTATGTCAATCGGAAAAGTAAATTATAATTAACTATAAAGTAATTGTTTAAATTTATCTTTTTTATTCCGGAAAAGCTATAAACATTAAAGAATGAAAAAATAATAAAAAATTGCTATAATAAATTTGTAAGATAAAAAAAGAAAATAACTTGAGATTGGAGGCGACAGCTGATGGATATTTCTAAATTAATAAATAAAAGTTTGATTGATCTTGCGCTGAAGGGAGAAACACAAGAAGAAGTAATTGCTGAGCTAGCCAATTTATTGGCAGCCGAAGATAAAATTACTTCTCGAGCTCAGTTTAAACAGGCTATTCTAGACCGAGAAGCTGAAGGAACAACTGGATTTGGGCAAGGGGTAGCTATTCCACACTGTAAGTCAACTGCAGTGCGAGAGATCAGCATTGCAGTAGGTAAATTAGATCAGCCGGTTAACTGGAATGCAATGGATGATCAACCGGTAAAGTTAGTAATTATGTTAGCTATTCCAGCTGATAAGGCTAATCAAGCTCATATCCAAATTCTATCAACTATTTCTGGCCGGTTAATGGAAGAGGAATTTGTAGAAAGCTTGTTAGCTGCTGATTTACCAGAGCAAGTAATAGAATTATTGGGTGAGGACTAACAAGCCAGCTAATGAAGACTTGTTGGCTAAATCAGGTGTTTTTCAGCCGGGAAAAGACTAATCTCTGGGGGGAGAAAGGAGTAAGGGCAAAGCGAAGCTAGTATCTTTGATGAGAATTCCACTATGTTAAGGGGGGTGAAAGAAAATGAAAATTGTGGCCGTGACTTCCTGTCCTACCGGAGTAGCGCATACTAGTATGGCGGCTAATGCACTGGAAAAAACAGTCGCCAATACTGATGGATTAGAGATTAAAGTAGAACAGCAGGGAGCAATGGGAGTAGAAAATAAATTAACTGCTGAGGATGTAGAAGAAGCAGTAGTGGTGATTTTGGCAGCAGATAAAAATGTAGATAATCGAGATCGGTTTACAGGTAAACCGATTTATGAAGTAGCAGTTAGTGCTCCAATCGAAAATCCACAGGAAGTTCTAAAAGCTGCTCTTGATAAAGCAGATTAACTTCTATTAGCTTAAAGGGGATTAGGGATTAATGATAGTTTATAAGTTTATACTTAATAATTAATTATTTAGGAGGGTTGATAATGACTAAAGAAAAATTAACTAAAATTAAGAATCATTTAATGACTGGTGTCTCGTATATGATTCCTTTTGTAGTAGCTGGCGGTCTTTGTTTAGCTTTAAATACTGTACTGGGTGAGTTTGGGATTAAAGCTGATTGGCTGGCGGAATTAGGGAATCTTGGTTATTCAATGATTGTGCCGGTGCTGGCCGGTTATTTATCTTATTCTATAGCTGATAAACCGGGGATTGGGCCGGGGTTTTTAGCTGGTTTAGTAGCTCGCAAACAGAATGCTGGCTTTATAGGCGGTATTTTAGCTGGTTTTTTAGCAGGTTGGGTTGTAGAGCAGTTAAAAAAAGTGCCGTTTCATTCCTACATTGAAGAATTAAAACCGATGATGTTTATTCCTCTGGGCGGTACTGTAATTGCTGGTGGAATAATGATGGTTGTTGGAGTTCCATTAGGAGCAATGCAGCAAGGATTAAATAGTTTTCTAGAAGGACTGACAGGAGCTAATGCGGCTTTACTAGGCGGTATTTTAGGGGCTATGCTGGCTTTTGATATGGGTGGTCCGCTTAATAAGGCGGCCTTGACTTTTGTAATTGGTATGTTTGGGGAAGGGGTATATGAACCGAATGCAGCTGCTTTTGCAGGAATAATGGTACCGCCTCTTTCCATGTTTTTAGCTACACGGTTGGCTCCGCATAAATTTACGGAAGTTGAATATGAAAATGGAATTCCTGCCCTCTGTACAGGAGCTGTTGGATTTACGGAAACAGCTATTCCATTTGCGGTAGCTGATCCTTTATCTGTAATTCCGTCTATTACTGTCGGCGGGGCTGTCGGAGGAGCAATGATGATGGGCTTTGGCGTGGAAGCTAATATTCCCGGCGGCGGTTTCATTTCAATTCCGCTGTTCCCACATTCTTCTTTGTTGGCAGTACTGTCAATTGCAGTGGGCACACTAGTAGCTACAGGATTAGTAATTGTGTTGAAAGATGAACCAGAGGTAGAAGCAGATGATCAATTTGAAGGACTTGATTTAAACGGAAATAGCTAAATACAATCTCCAGTCAGGTGTTTAATTGGACCTGGCTGGAGATTAATTAATTGGGGAGGTTATTATGGATTTACATGTAGTAGATCATACACATTGGGATAGGGAATGGCATAAGACATATCAAGAATTTCGAGTCCGCTTAATAGAGTTTATGGATGAATTAATGGAAGTTTTAGAAACTGAAGAAGATTACGGCACATTTATGCTGGATGGGCAGACATCCCTGCTAGAAGACTATTTAGAAGTAAAACCGGAAGCAGAAGAAAGGCTAAAGCAGCTAATCAGCAGCGGGAAGTTGAAAGTTGGCCCGTGGTATGTGCAGCCGGACACTTTCATTCCCAGTGGAGAAGCTTTAGTCCGTAATCTATTAGTAGGACAATTAATCGGGGAACGTTTTGGCAAAATAATGAATATTGGATATTTACCTGATTCTTTTGGATTTTCAGCTCAGATACCGCAAATTTTAGATGGATTTGAAATAGATAGTACCTTAATGTATCGCGGGGTTTCTCGGGATGATGTCAATCAGATTGAATTTGAATGGGAAGGACTAGACAACAGTAGTGTTTTAGCTTCCACTATGCCTTTAGGTTACGGCAATGCAATGTATCTAAGTGGTAATTTAGAAGAGGATATAGAAGAAATTGAGAAAAATCTCAATCAATTGGGGGAGCGGACGGCTGCTCAACATTTATTACTTCTTTGCGGAGCAGATCAGGATACTGTAACTGAAGAACTGCCGGAAATCATTGCTAATTTAAATGATCATTATCAAGATCAAGATATTGAACTTAAGATGAGCAGTCTGCGAGATTATATAGATAGCGTTAAAGAAGAAACGGCTGAATTAGAAAGTTATCAAGGGGAATTTAGAAAGGCGGAATTCGGCCGGGTTCATGCCAGTATTGAGGGAACTCGAATGGATATCAAACAGGATAATTTTGCGGCGCAGAATCTGTATGCAAAATATGTAGAACCTATTTCTTCTCTGGCTTATTTGGCTGGTGAAGAATACGGCAATGAAATTATTAATAAAGGCTGGAAGTATCAGCTTGAAAACCAGGCTCATGATTCTCTCTGTTCGGTTTGTACTGATGAAATTCACCGCGAAATAAAGCAGCGGTACGAATGGTCACAGCAGATTGGAGAGACTATTTTAACTGATAAACTGGGCTATTTATTAGCTCGAATAGATTTCAAGGAACAAGCTGGTAAACCGCTAGTAGTATTTAACCCTCTTGCTCAGGCGCGAACTGATGTAGTAGAGGCTACTGTTTATGTACAAGATGATCAATTTTGTTTGACGGATAAAGGAGGAAGAGAAATTCCGTATCAGATCTTGAGTCAAGAAGAAGTAAATTTGGCGGATACTGGTGTCGATGTGTTTTCCAAGTCAGAAGATGAATATTATCAAAAGATTAAGCTAAATTTTGTGGCTGAATTTTCCGGTTATGGTTATCAAACTTATTATATAAATCAAAAAGCAGCTCCGGCTGCAGACCTGTCGGAGATTGCCGGTGATAATACTTTAGAAAATCAATATTTTCAGGTAAAAATCAAATCAGATGGTACTCTGCAGGTGCGAGATAAAGCGCGAGGAGTAGAATATGATCGGTTAAATATATTTGAGGAAAGTGGAAATGCAGGCGATGAATATGATTATTCGCCGCCGGAGAATGATCAGGTGCTTACTACTGAAAATAAGCCTGCCCAGTGGGAGCTAATAGAAAATGGTCCGGTGCGGGGTACTATCTGTATTACTCATAAACTGGATTGCCCCGTGACTACAACTAAAAAAGAAAGGGCTGAAGAATATAAAACTTGTACGATTAAAAGTCATGTAACTCTTTATCGACAGCTTGACCGTATTGAGGTGCGTACAGTAATTGATAATCAAGTAGAGAACCATCGAATTCGAGCTTTATTTGATCCGCAGTTGACGACCTCAACTCATTTAGCTGATAATCAATTTGGAGCTATAGAGCGGAAGAATTGTTTTTCAGAAACTGAGACGTGGGAAGAAAAAGATTGGCACGAAAAATATTATCCTATTTTCCCCCAACAGAAGTATGTAGAAGTAACTGATGGAAAACGGGGGTTAGCAGTCTTTAATCGGGGGCTGCCTCAGTATGAAATTTCAAACCAGGATCAGCCGCAGATAGCTTTGACTTTATTGAGCGGGGTTGATTATTTGGGCAAACGTGATTTGGGTAATCGCCCCGGCCGCCGCTCTGGAGTGCATATACCTACGCCTGATGCTCAATTGAAAGGGGAATTTGAAGTAGAGTATGCTTTCAAACCGCATAAAGGCGATTATAAAATAGGCAGTATTCCCCAGACAGCTTCTAGTTATACGGCTCCGTTGCAGGCGGTTGTTGAAGAAACTACTGAGGAATATATTTCTCCGCTAGATGAGACAACTGAACCGGAATCTATTCTAGCTGATAGTTGGCAGTTGCTGCAGGTTGATCAGGGAGTAGTAGCTACTAGTGCTATTAAAAAAGCAGAACGGGAAGCAGCTATAATCTGGCGGGCTTATAACCCCCTAGCGGAAAAACAGATGGAAGTTGAACTTGAATTTAATGCTGATTTCTTTAGCGGGGTGAAGGAAGTTAATTTGAATGAACAAACAGTAACTAATTCTAAAGTAGAGATTAAAGGAAATAAAGTTTTACTTTCTGAATTAAAGAGTAATGAGATTATTAATTTGAAATTACAGTTATAAACTATTGGTGGAGGGATGACCGGTGATAGAAAAAACAGTTAAAATAAAAAGTGAAACTGGACTACACGCAAGACCAGCTTCATTATTTGTAGAACAGGCAGCTGAATATGAATCAGAAATCAAAGTAATTAGTGAGGATAGTGAAGTTAATGCCAAAAGCATCATGGGGCTTTTGAGTTTAGGGGTAGAACAGGGAACAGAAATTACAATTCAGGCTGATGGTGTTGATGCTCAAGAAGCAGTAAGTAATTTAGAGGAATTAGTAAAAAATAATTTTGGGAAATAAATAATGTGTTAACTAAAGCCGTCCTCTTTAAAGAGGACGGCTTTTCTAGTTCAAAAAATATAATTAAATTTAGATATTGTAATAATTATTATTAAATATTAAAATTAGAAATATTTTTTTATATTTTTTAAATTTCCGGCTGAAAATATGTATTTTTTATAGTATAATTAAAAAAAGAGATTATTTAAACTTGTTTAAAAAATAATTAAAAAGTTTTTTAATTTATCTGCTGGGGGAAAGGAAGTGACAATCATGAACAGATTATATCAAGGGCTGAAGGGAAAATTATTTTTATTTATTATTTTATTAGTTGTCGGTGTTATTTCTACCCTGGCTATTTATACTCAAAATAAATTAGAAAAAAATTTATACCGCGAGCGCAGAAGGCAATTGAAGTATTTGATTGATTCAGCGGTAAAAACTATAGATTATTATTACGGGTTGGCAGAAAGGGAAAAACTTTCTGTCCAGACGGCAAAACAAAGAGCTCAGGAAGAAGTTAGAAATTTGCGCTTAGGTCCCGAAGAAAGAAATTATTTCTGGCTGCAAACTGAAGATGAAGAAATGATTATGCATCCTCTGCAGTCGGAATTAGAAGGAACAGATGTGACTAATGTTCAGGATCAGAAAGGGAATTTTATTTTTCAGCAGGCTACTCAGGTAACAGAAGATAAGGAAGCTGGTTTTATTAATTATTATTGGCAGTATTATGAAGATGAAGATCGAACTGAACCTAAGCTCTCCTACGTAAAGAAATTTGAGCCTTGGGGCTGGATAGTAGGTACCGGCCTTTATACCAATGATCTACAGGCTATATTAGCAGCAATGCGGCAGCAGATAATAATTATTAGTTTGTTGATTTTGGCAGCAGCTTTGTTAATTACGTATCTGGTAGCGCAGTATATTACAAAGCCGATAAAAGCAGTTACTGGATATGCTAAGTTGATTGCCGAAGGAGATTTGACTGAGGAAATGCCGCCTTATTTACTGCGGAGAGACGATGAGATTGGATCTCTAACGCAGGCTTTTGTTATTATGAAGGAAAAATTACAGAATTTAATTGCTAATTACCAGCAGAAAGAAGCTAAATTGCGAAAAAGTAAAGAAAACTTATCCCAGACCCTGCAGGCAATTGGAGATGGAGTAATGGTAACTGATGCTGAAGGATATATTACTCGGATGAATGCAGAAGCAGAACGACTTACAGGCTGGAAAAGAGAAAAAGCAGAAGGTAAGCAATTAAAAGAAGTATTTTCAATTACTGATGCTGCTACAGGAGAACGAGTAGTAAATCCGGTTGATAAAGTATTGGCTTCGGGCCAAATTAGTGGGTTAGCGAATGATACAGTTTTAACCTCAAAAACTGGAGAGGAATATCAAATTACAGATAGTGCTGCTCCTATTCAAGATGTACAGGGAGATATTACGGGGGTAGTGTTGGTTTTTAAAGATATTACAGAAAAGTACCGGCATCAGCAGTTGTTAAGAATAAGTGAAGAGAGGTATAGAACTTTAGTGACTGAATCGCCAATGGGAATTTTCCGCACTACATCTCAGGGGAAGATATTGTCTGCTAACCCTGCGTTAGTAAAAATGTTGGGGTGTGCTAGTGAAGAAGAAGTTTTTCAGCATTATGAAAAATTAAGTAAAGATCTGTATGTTAATCAGGAACGGCGAAAAGAATTCATTACTCAGTTACAGCAAAAAGGAAAAATAAGTGATTTTGTTTATCAAGCCCGGCAAGTGGATGGTAGTTTCGTCTGGCTGGAGATGGATGCGCGGATAAGCAGGGAACAATCAGGCGGTACGTTTATCATTGAAGGATTTGTTTCCGATATTACTGATCGTAAACAGGTTGAACAGGCTTTGGAGAAAAGAAGGAGAGACTTAGAAACATTTTTCAATGTCACACCTGATTTATTATGTATTGCTGATACTGATGGACATTTTGTCAAACTTAATCAAGCTTGGGAGGAAGTATTGGGCTATACGGTAGAAGAACTAGAAGAAAGTAAATTTGTTAACTATGTTCATCCGGAGGACAGAGAAGATACTCAAAAAGCAATAGCTCAATTGGAAGACCAGAAGCAGGTATTAAACTTTGTAAATCGCTTTCAGACTAAACAGGGAGATTACCGCTATTTAGAATGGCGGTCTCATCCACAGGGGGATTTAATTTATGCGGCGTCTCGGGATATAACTGAGCGGAAGCAAAAGGAGGAGAAGATCAAATATATAAGCTTCCATGATAATTTGACTGATCTTTATAACCGGACGTATTTAGAGGAAGAAATTAAACGGTTAGATGTAGAAAGACAACTACCTATTAGTCTAATTATGGCCGATTTAAACGGTTTGAAGATAATAAATGATACTTACGGTCATGAGCAGGGAGATCAAATTTTAATTCGAACAGCTGAAATTTTACAGGCAGCCTGCCGAAAAGAAGATATAATTGCCCGATGGGGAGGGGACGAATTTGTAATTTTACTGCCGCAGACCAAAAAGAAAGACGGGGAAGATATACACGAACGGATAGATAAATTATGTCGAGAAACAGAAGGAGAAGGGATTCCCGTTTCCATTGCCTTAGGAGTGGCGACCAAAGATCAAATTGATCGAGATATTTACGAAGTGCTAAATATAGCGGAAGAAAGAATGTATAAGAATAAACTTGATGAGAGTCGCAGTACTAAAAGTCATATAGTAAAGGCCTTACTTAATACCTTGGGAGAAAAGAGCAATGAAACAGAGGAACATGCCTGGCGAATGCAGAAATTAGCCTTTTTAATGGGGGAAAAGCTTAATTTAACTCAGCCGGAATTGGATAAACTATCTTTATTGGCTACTCTACATGATGTGGGAAAGACAATAATACCTAGTGAAATTTTAAATAAACCGAGAAAGTTGACGGCAGAAGAATGGCAAACCATCCAGGAACATCCGGAAACCGGTTATCGAATAGCTTCTGCAACTGAAGAGTTTTCACACGCAGCAAAGGAAATATTACACCACCATGAAAGATGGGATGGTACGGGCTACCCCTGGGGATTAGCGGGAAAAGAGATTCCGCTTTTATCGCGAATTATAACTATTGTAGATGCCTATGATGTAATGACCAATGGAAGGTCTTATAAAGAGGCAGTGTCGCAAGAAGCAGCCTTAGAAGAGTTAAAGGCATGTGCTGGAAGTCAATTTGATCCGGAACTGGTAGAACATTTTGTAGAAATAATAGAAAGTGATAATTAGATTTAAGAGCCTTTGCTAGAAAAATCCCAGTGAACTACAAGAGGAGTGAGAAAGATGAAAAAAATAAGGCTAGTAAGTTTACTGTTATTGCTAGTGGTTTTTACAGTAGGATGCAGTATAGAAGAAGCAGATAAATTTATGTATCGAGTTCAGAATGATGCTGATGTAACGGCAATTTTTACTTTGCATTTACATGATGAGGCAGACCCAGGGAGTAGTATGATGGTAATTAAAGAGGTAGAATTAAAACCAGGTCAGACTTATTCGCAGGGATTTGCTCTTAGTGAAGGTAAAACTGCTTATCTGCAGTTAGAAGTAGGAGATATGGAAGAGTATTATCCGGATTATGATACTACTTATAGTTATACGCGGCAGCAGGAAGAGAAAGTACTGACTGCTAGATATTACAATAACTCTGGGTATAAAGTAGAATGGACAGTAGATAAATAAGAGTTTTAGACTGGCAGCACAAATATCATTAGAATTAGTTTTAAATTATAATCAAGGAAACCACCACAGGCTGTTAATCAGCCTGTGGTTTTTGTAT
>CAYFUT010000010.1:31249-62221 GCA_964346395.1 uncultured Halobacteroidaceae bacterium | reverse complement strand
AAGCAAATTCTTTATAATTGTTTTGAAATATTAAGGACTTTTCTCATAAGCAGCATTAATTATATTAACATCTAGAATTTCAATTGTCAAGGATTAATCTACTTTTTACAAACCGCTACCATTAAATAATACTTTTTTTTCGGTTGAGGAAACTCTATTTTCTCATTCCGCTGACAATAAAGATCAATATCTGAGAAAGTAGTCTCTAATAAGTCTATGAACTCTTCTTCTGTATATTGCCGATAATGATAAGGGTTAGAACACTCTGCTTCTCTTCCCGAACCAAAGGGAGTAGAAATAATTAAGTTGCCATCTTTTTTAAGCAATCTCCCGAGATTAGCAATAAAAGCATAATCATCTTTTATATGTTCTACTGTTTCCATGCTTATTATATTATCAGCTTTTCCTAGCCTGTCCACTAAGTCAACATTAGTAGCCTCTCCTACCTTAAATTCAGTCCAGGGGTAATTGTAATGCTGTCGGGCATACTTAATACTATCTTCATCGTTATCAATTCCAACTATCTTTTTTATTCCTTCCCCCATCGCCATCATAACTTCTGCCCCATATCCTACTCCACAGGCAATATCAAATACCTTTCCTTGTACATAATTGCTGGCAAACTTATAACGAGCTTGATGTTCAATCAATAACCCATTATTTTGATTCATTTCTTTCGGTCTAATTCTTTCTGGCGGTTGATTCATTATTATTCCCTTTCATTTATAGGATCAAGCAATGCTTCAATTGTATAATTAGAAGCTGGATTCCACAATAACCAACCGGTTAGTTGTTTATCCTGAACTGCTTTAATTTGTGCCTTAATTTCTTTTTTTGCATAAATATTTTTTAAAGAAAAATCCTGCAGCCAAGGACGTAATTTATAACTAGCCACTTCTAATTTTTCTTTAGCATCGGCAAGACTTTTGGTAATTATTTGATAAGGCTGAGCACTTGGTTTCTGAATTCCGTAGATTCCTTGATTATAATGTGAAGGATAAATCATTGGTGATAAATAATCAATATGTTTAACCATCCGAACAATATTTTGACCAATCCCTAAATCCCCTTCAATAGTAGTTGTCAATCCAAATACATCAGCCGAAATTAAAATTTGATCCTGCTTTAACTTTCTTCGAGCATATTTCAAAAAATTTATAATTGTTTCTGATTTAGAATTGCCCCCTGGTACTTTAATCACTAACTTGCTCTCAGCACTTAAACTAGGATAACGGACATAATCAAATTGAATTTCATCCACCCCAAAATTTATTGCTTTTTGAGCAATCTTTATATTATAGTCCCATACTTCTTTAGAAGTTGGGTCAGTCCACTTAGAACTTTCAATTATTGCTTGTGAATTACTAGTTAACGAATACTTTAAAGAATACTGCTCCTGCCCAGCTAACTTATAATCTTTAAAAACAGTTAAACGCCCTATTACATAAGTCCCTTCCTGCTTAAATTTTTTAATTATATTCTGAAATCTATTATAGCCAACCCCACTTTCTTTAGTATACATAACTTTTCCTTCAATATTTTTTATATCAATTACTACAGCATTTAAAACAGTTGTCTTGATTAATTCTAATAAAGCCTCTATCTTTCTACTACTGCTTAAAGTGGAACTGTTAATATAAATTCCCTTAACATTTCTCGACCTTTTGATAACCGGAGAAACTAATTGAGTGGTATCTAACAAATATTTTTCCCAGGTAAGATTCTCTTTTTGAAAATCATCTTCTATTCTAGAAAGATTTAAATCAGACTGTGGTAAATTAAAAGCCTTTACCTGTCCATTACTTATTAATATAAAAGAAAACAGCACAAAAATTAAAACTACAATAGCCTTTAGTAAATTCTGCTTCACTGCTAACACCTCATTTTTCAGGATTAAATATCATTATATCATATGCTGAGACAAATTTGAATATTAAGATCAACTATAAATTTATCCAAAAATGCAAAAAAGGAGGTAATCCTCCTTTTTTGCTTAATAATTTATTTTCCCGGCCGTAAATGAGGAAATAAAATCACTTCTCTAATCGAAGGAGAATCTGTCAAAAACATAATTAACCTGTCAACCCCAATGCCTAATCCTCCAGCAGGAGGCATCCCGTATTCTAAAGCTTTAATGAAATCTTCATCTAACATATAGTCTTCATCTTCAGCTTCCTTCTGCTTCCTTTGTAATTCAAATCTTTCTTTTTGGTCTATAGGATCATTTAATTCCGAAAATGCATTAGCTAACTCATTACCAACAATAAACAACTCAAATCGATCAGTAAAGTTAGAATTTTCTTCATTTCTCTTTGCTAACGGCGACACTTCAACTGGATACTGAGTAATAAAGGTAGGTTGTATTAACTTATCTTCTACATGCTCTTCAAAGAATTCATTGATAATCTCGCCTCGAGAAGTATCTTTAGTATACTCAATATTATTTTCTTCAGCTAATTTTTTAGCTTCTTCTAAATTTACCTCAGCTAAATCAATTCCAGTATAGGTTTTGATAGCTTCTAACATAGTCATTTCCTTCCAGTCAGTTAAATCAATCTCTTGTCCATCATATTCAATTTCTAAAGTACCTAATGTTTCTTTAGCTACTGTCTTAATTAAATTCTCAGTTAGTTCCATCATATCTTTATAATCAGCATATGCTTCATAGACTTCTAACGAAGTAAATTCCGGATTATGTTTAGTAGATAAACCTTCATTACGCATATTTTTTCCTAATTCAAATACTTTTTCAAATCCACCAATTAATAATCTTTTTAAATAAAGTTCAGGAGCAATCCTCATATATAAATCAGTATCTAAGGCATTATGGTGAGTCACAAACGGTTCAGCATCAGCTCCACCAGGAATTTTATGCATCAACGGAGTTTGTACTTCTAAAAAGCTTTTTTCTTGTTCTAAATAATTTCGGATTTTATGTATTATTTTACTCCTCAACATAAATGTTTCCCGAACTTCAGAGTTTACAATTAAATCTAAATAGCGTTGCCGATATCTTAGCTCTACATCTTGCAGCCCATGCCATTTTTCTGGTAAAGGACGTAAAGATTTGCTTAACAATGTATAGTTTCTAACGCTGATAGTCTTTTCCCCTTTTCCTGTTTCAAATAATACTCCTTCTACTCCAATGAAATCACCAATATCTAATTTATTAAATAATTCATATTCTTGCTCCCCAATATTATCTTCTCGCACATAAATCTGAATTTGATCTTCCATATCTTTTAAATCAGCAAAACATGACTTGCCGTGGTCTCTCACCGTCATAATTCTTCCACTGACCTTTACAGTAGTCTCTGCCGCTTCAAGTTCTTCAAAATTAGCAATTATCTCAGCTGTAGTATGAGTGCGATCAAACTCATTATTATAAACCTCTACTCCTGCTTCCTGTAATTCTTCTAACTTATTTCTCCTCTCCAACATCAGATCATTCAATTCAGTTTCTTCTGTCATAATTCCTTTATACCTCCATTTGTATACTATTTTTTGATAGCTAAAATTTTATATTCTACAGTACCTGCCGGTACTTCAATTTCTACAGTTTCTCCTACTTTATGACCTAATAATCCTTCTCCAATTGGCGATTCGTTAGAGATTTTATTTTCATCCGGATTAGATTCCGCAGAACTTACAATTTTATACTCCACCTTTTCGTCAAATTCCTCATCTAAAAGCTTCACCTTTGTTCCAATATTGACCTGAGTAGTATCAATATTATCTTCATCAATAACTTCCGCCTTTTTTATCATTTCCTCTAAATCTTTTATCCTACCTTCTACAAAAGCCTGTTCATTCTTTGCCTCTTCATATTCAGAATTCTCACTAATATCTCCCATTTCACGTGCTTTTTTTATCCGCTGAGATACTTCTTTGCGTTTTTTTCCGCGTAAATACTTTAATTCTTCTTTTAATTTATTTAATCCCTCTTCCGACATGATTAATTTTTCTTCTTCAGTTTCCTTGCTCATATTTAATACCCCTCTTTTCTTTAGTTTGATTATAGTGATCCAACTCTAAAATACAATTTATTTAAGCTTGCCTCGCATGGAATAAACAAAAAAGTTTTATTGAAGGTAAAATACCCTCCCACACGGTTGGTTAATAACTTTCACTCTAGAGTTGGATATTTATATATTTAAATTTATTATGACAAAAATAAAAAAAAGTGTCAAGAAAATTCAGCTGCTAATCCGCCTCCTATTAATAATAAACTTTGTTCAACTATTATAATTTAATTTGTAAATTTTGTCAAGGACCTATTCTTTAAAAGTAGCCTGATAACTGCGTAAAATTTTCTTCATTTCTGCTTCACTTTCAGCTTGATTTAATTTAGCTTTTACTTTTGTACAATTTCTCAATCCTTTTAAATACCAAGCAGCATGTTTTCTCATTTCTCTAATTCCCACATATTCTCCCTTATATTCAACCAGTTTTTTTAAATGAATAAGAGCTTTATCTGTTTTTTTATGGGCCCCCGGAACAGACAACTTTTCTCCAGTTTTTATATATTGAGCGGTTCGCTTGAAAATCCAGGGATTCCCGCGCGCAGCACGAGCAATTAAAACACCGTCACAGCCTGTTTTATGTAACATTTCCTCCCCAGCTTGAGGAGTAAACACATCACCATTGCCCAATACCGGGACGGATACTACTTCTTTAACCGCCCGTATAATCTCCCAATCAGCTTCACCTTCATAAAATTGCTCTCTAGTCCTCCCGTGAACTCCTACCGCCTGAGCTCCACTTTCCACTGCTTTTTTAGCTATTTTTACAGCATTAATCCGCTCTTTATCCCAACCAGCCCTAATTTTAACTGTGACAGGACTGCAAACTGCTGACGTCATAGCAGACACAATCTTTCCTAATAAGTCTGGTTCTTTCATTAAAGCAGATCCATAGCCATTATTTACTATCTTAGGTGCCGGACAGCCAACATTTAAATCAATAATATCAGGGCTATACTCATTTTCTATTTTTGCAGCAGCTTTTTTTATTATTTTAGGCTCATTCCCAAATAACTGCACAGCAATAGGGCGTTCTTTATCTGTAAAAGATAATAATTCTTCAGTCCGTTGATTACCATAAACTAAACCCTTTGCACTTACCATTTCTGTATAAATTAAACCACACCCGCCCACCTCTGCTACTATTTCGCGGTAAGGTTGATCAGTTACACCAGCCATCGGAGCTAAAGCAAGGGGCGGATTGATAGCAATTGATCCAATTTTCATTATCAATCACTCCAGTTATTCATTCATCTGAGCAATAATTTTTAATCCCTCTAAAGTTAAAAACTGATTATTAATTTCTATCTCTTGTGATCGGCTAGCAATCAAATTAGCTAATCCTCCGGTAGCAATTACTATCGGAGTAGCTGTAAATTCCTGCTTCATTCTACTAATTAAATTATCCACTTGCCCCACAAATCCATATAAAATACCAGCCTGTAAACTATCGTGAGTATTCTTTCCAATTACTTTATCCGGAAATTCCAATTCAATATCAGGTAGTTTAGCTGCTTGAGAAAATAAAGCTTCCGTTGAAATCCCAATTCCTGGGGCTATCGCCCCGCCTAAATAATCTCCATTTTCAGACAAAGCATCTAAAGTAGTAGCCGTCCCAAAATCAACTACAATAGCCGCTTTCCCGTATAATTTATTAACAGCTACCGCATTAACTATTCTATCTGCTCCTACTTCTTTTGGATTTTCATAATCAATATTAATCCCTGTTTTTATTCCCGGCTTTACCACTAACGGTTGAACCCCACAATATTTAATGGAAACTTCCTTGAAAATATTAACTAAAGAAGGAACTACAGAAGAAACAACCATCCGGTCTACAGCTTCAATTTTAACATCAATACTGCTTAATAAATTTATTAGTAACATTCCATATTCATCAGCCATCTTATCATGTTCAGTAGCAAGGCGCCAGTCAACCACAAGCTGGTCATCTTTATAAACTCCCACTACAATATTAGTATTTCCCACATCAACAGCTAAAATCACTATTTTCACCTCTTTATAATTACCAATTAATCGTAAGCTAAAGAAACCTCTCCTGAATATACCTTTTCTTTCTGCCCTCCCGTTTCTATCACTAATGCCCCATCATCAGCAATTTTAATAGCTCGTCCATGATAACTACTTTTTCCGTCCAGTACTTTTACTTCTTGCCCTAACGTTACTGAATAATCCTTCCATCTATCTTTAAGCTCATTAAACTGCTGTAATAATGGATATAACTTTTCTAACCTGGTTAATAAATTCTGCACAAAAGCCACTCTATTTATTTTTTCTCCTAACTCAGATCTCATGGTTATTACTTTAGAATGCAAATCTTCTGGGATTTGTTCTAAAGTGAAATTAGCATTAATCCCCATTCCTACTATTAAATAGTTAATTTGATCAATCTCCGCCCCCATTTCCGTTAAAATTCCACTCACTTTTTTTCCCTGCACTAAGACATCATTAGGCCATTTAATTTTAACGGATAGCCCTAGATTTTCAGTAATAGTTTCTGCTATCGCTAAAGACACTAAATAAGTAGCTCGACTAGCTAACACCGGTTTTAAATCAGGCCTTAATAAAATTGAAGCCCAAATACCGCCCTGGGGACTGTAAAAACTTTTTCCTAATCTTCCTTTCCCCCCTGTCTGTTCTTCAGCAATAAGTACAGTGCCTGAATTTAGGTCTGTCTTTGCCTTCTCTTTAGCTAATTCATTTGTAGAAGCTAGCCGGTCATAATGTAGAATATCAGTGCCAATTAAATTAGTAGCTAAATCACGTTTTATCTCCTCGGGTAATAAAATATCAGGAGCAGCCTGTAATTTATATCCCAAACGAGAAGAAGATTCAATTTTATAGCCTGCCTCTCGAAAGTATTTTATATACTTCCAAATAGTAGTTCGGGACACTTGCAGTTGTTTGCTAACTTCTTGTCCAGAAATATAACTATCACTATGTTCATATAATAATTCAAGTACTTCTTTTCTCCGCTCCAAATATTTTCTCATATTCTCACCCTCTTTTCTCTGCAGTTTATTATATAATATCTTAAACTAAAATACAAAAATTGAGTTTTTGGCTTAAACATTATATAATAAGATTAGGAGGAGGGAGAATTATTAAAATAAATCGAAGCCAATCAATAATTATTTTTTGCTTATTAGCAATAATTATTTTTTCTCATCCTAGCTTTGCAGCAGACACTTCATTACTCAGTAAAACTCTAGCTGATAATATTGAAAAAATCCTGCCAGCAATAGTCAAAGTTAAAACTATTCAGCAAGAAAATAATGAACAAAAAGGCGCCGGATTTATCATTAGTTCTGATGGATATATTGTAACTAGTTACCACTTAATTGAAGATGCCCAAGAAATAAAAGTTAAATTGAAAGGAAAAAATTCATTTTTGCCCGGAAAAAAAGTAGGTATCGATTTAAATCTTGATTTAGCCATCTTAAAAATAAACTTCCCCCAAAAATTAACAACAGTAACCCTGGGGGATTCTGATAACCTACGCCCCGGAAATTTAGCTATAGCAGTTGGCCATCCCTATCATTTGGATTATACGATAAGTTGGGGAATTATCAGTTCTACCCAACGCCAACTAACTCTTAACCAAGATAATACTACTCAAATTTATAGTAATTTAATCCAAACTGATGCTGCTATTAATCCGGGCAACAGCGGAGGACCTCTACTCAATATGGAGGGAAAAGTAGTAGGCATGAATACAGCCATTAATACTGAAGGAGAAGGAATTAGTTTTGCGATTCCGATTAACGAAGCTAAAAAATCAATTACCCAAATCAAACAGCATGGAAAAATAATCAGACCCTGGCTGGGAATTTACTTACAAGATTTAAGTGAAAAAACTAAAAAATACTTAGATTTAAGCAAAGATTATGGAATCCTTCTTTCTAATATTACCCCTAATAGCCCAGCTGACAGAGCAGGATTAAAGTCAGGAGATATTATTCTAAAATTTAATGAACAAAAAATTTATCATTCGCAAGATCTAATCCAAGAATTAAATAAACTTGAAATTGGAACGGAAGTAACAATTACAATTTTGCGAGAAACAATCCCTAAGACGTACACTTTAACTATTGAGGAACAACCAAAAGAAATTTCTGAGATTAGAAACTAATAAAGCCCCCTTAAGGGGGCTTTATTTTAAATTACCAGGTCTGCTCGGCGCAATACTTTTATAATTGCTACCGTAATTAAAGTAGCTACTATTACTTCAGGTAGCCCGTGAGTAATCCCTACTCCCATAGCAGTTTCATAGTTTAAATAGCCTCTCAACGTAGCCAAAGATAAAACCCCAACTGTATTAGTCAAAGTTCCTACTACCGCAGCTAATATACTGCCCGTCAATTTCCCTTTTCCTAACTTATAACTGTAAGCTGCTAAAACCCCAATTAATAAACGCGGGCCAACTGCAATTAAAGGATCAACGAAAAAAGCTCCGCCGCGTAAAAAACTAGTAATTCCAAAGATCAAGCCAATCAACGCACCAACTACCGGCCCTTCCACAATCGCTCCGATAATTACCGGAATATGCATAATTGTAGCGGAAGCAGCCGGAGTAGGTACGGGAATATACCCCAACGGCGTAACACTAAGTACAATCGCCACTGCTCCTAAAATACCTGTGATCGTCAACTGCCTAGTTTTCAAATTCATTTTGTCTCCTCCTTTATGCAAGGTTGAAGCAAATTCTCGGCTAACTAAAAAAACCTTCTAGACCAAACTAGAAGGTTGCAATAGGTATAGCCTTCCCTATTAACTATTCACCTTCCGTCCTGGTCCGAGTAGGATCCAAGCGGAATTTATTCAATTCTCTTTTATTATACTAAGTTAACTAGAAAAATGCAAACACTAATAAGTCGCCTATCGGCGACTTAGACTGAGTCTGAGGTTGAGTTTAAGTCAACCATATTAAAAAAACAATTCCTTTTGATTAATTTTTGGAAACAAAAATACACTTGCCAAAAATTATCCACAACTTTTATTTATACTATCAATTCCCTAAACGACAAAAAACCGCCTAGAGTAGAAATAAACTTCTACTCTAGGCGGCTAGGCTATAGTGGATTCCTCTTTAATTATTTTATTTTTTCTCGGAAGTAGTATCTGCTTCCTTATCATCAGCTTCCGCATCTTCTGTTTCTTCTGTTTCTTCTGTTTCTTCTTCTTCATAAAAATCCGGCTTGTATTCAGAAATAATTTCCTTGATATCATTTTTCTCAAGCGTTTCTTTTTCTCTTAACTGCCCTACCATATTTTCTACCATCTCTTCGTTCTCAGTTAATATATCTTTTGCCCGCTGATAACAGCTTTCTGTAATCTTCTTAATTTCTTCATCAATAGAGGCCGCTACTTCTTCACTATAATTAGGCGTTTTAGAAATATCTCGGCCTAAGAAGACCTGCTGATTTTCATCTTGCCCTAAGCTCAACGGACCAAGTTTCTCACTCATACCGTAATCAGTTACCATACTGCGCGCAATTTTTGTTGCTCTATCTAAATCATTTTGAGCTCCTGTACTAATATCATCCAGGAAGATTTCTTCTGCAACTCTGCCTCCCAATAAGGCAGTGATTTTATCTTTTAATTCGGCTTTGGTAATGAACTGTTTATCTTCTTCCGGCAGATTAATTGTAAATCCACCCGCTCTGCCGCGCGGAATAATCGTTACTTTATGCGTCGGATCAGCATTGTCCAGTAATTCGCCCAACAATGCATGACCAGTTTCATGATAAGAAACAATATTCTTCTCTCGTTCACTAATTACTCGGCTTTCTCGTTTTGGTCCGGCAATTACCCGATCAATTGAGTCATCAAACTCTAACATACCGATCACTTCTTTATCCCGCCGGGCAGCTAAAATCGCTGCTTCATTAGCTAAGTTTTCAATATCAGCTCCAGTAAAACCGGGGGTTCTCCTAGCAACTACATCCAAATCTACATCATCAGCCAGCGGCTTCTCCTGAACATGAACCTCTAAAATACCTTTTCGCGCTTTATAATCAGGTTTATCAACCACTATTTGGCGGTCAAAACGCCCCGGCCGTAATAAAGCAGGATCAAGTACATCCGGCCGATTAGTAGCTCCCATGATAATAATTCCTTCATTAGGTTCAAAACCATCCATCTCTACTAATAATTGATTTAAAGTCTGTTCTCGTTCATCATTACCCCCGCCAACACCGGCACCACGCTGGCGGCCTACAGCATCTAATTCATCAATGAAAATAATACACGGAGTGTTTTCCTTTCCCTGTTCAAAGAGGTCTCTAACTCGAGAAGCCCCTACTCCTACAAACATTTCTACAAAATCAGAACCACTGATAAAGAAGAAAGGAACTCCTGCTTCTCCAGACACTGCTTTAGCCATCAAAGTTTTTCCCGTTCCCGGTGGGCCGAGCAAAAGAACTCCTTTAGGAATTTCTGCTCCCAATTTAGAGAACTTTTCGGGGTTCTTAAGAAACCCAACTACCTCCTGTAGTTCCTCTTTAACTTCTTCATAATTAGCTACATCTTCAAAAGAAACCCCTGTTTCATTTTCATTTTTCAGTTCAGCCTTATTCTCCCCAAAGGACATCATTTTATTGCCGCCACCCTGCATCCGATTCATAATAAATATCCAGGCTCCAATTAAAATAACTGTCGGCAATAAATAAGCAAAAACACCTGTCCACCATGGGGGTTCCGGTTCAGGCTTAGTATTAATTGCTATTTCATTATCAGCCAATAACTGTTCTATTTTTTCTATCGTCCCCGGGATGTTTATTTCAAATTTTTGTCCATTTACTGTCTGCCCCTCAATCAAATTCTCCCCTACAATAGTCACTTCTTTTATTTTTCCATTTTCTATGTAATTAATAAATTGACTATAGGATAAATCCTGCTGCGGCTGATTAGGGGAAATAATATATTGGGCTACTAAAATCCCAATCGCAATAATTACCAGATAAAATCCAATACTCTTCGAAAACTTCTTCAACTAACATCCTCCTTCCCTGTAATTCACAACTTCATATGTAGTCTTTTTTTAGCTGTTAGTTGCATAGTTTTACGATTATTGATTATACCATATTTTATTATTTATAGCAAACTAATAATATAAAACTTTATTCCTCTTCATACAATTCTGGTTCAGGAATAAAAACATAGGGAACATTACGATATTTTTCTTGATAGTCTAACCCATAACCCACTACAAATTCATCAGGAATTTCAAATCCATTCCAGTCTACTTCTACCTCTTTTCTAATTCTCCGTTCCGGTTTATCCAGCAAAGTACAAATTTTAATATCCTTTGGATCCCGGGTGTTTAACATATCAATAACATGTCGTAACGTTAGTCCGGTATCAATTATATCTTCAACAATCAAGACATTTCTTCCTTCAATACTTTCATCTAAATCTTTAATTATTCTTACATCCCCAGTAGTAGTAGTCCCTCCTTCATAACTAGTTACATCTATAAAATCCAAAATTACCGGCAATTTTATTTCCCGGGTTAAATCTGCCATAAACATAAAACCGCCGTGCAGAACTCCTACTACAACTATTTCCTCTTCTACATCCTGATAATAATGAGTTATCTCCGCCCCTAATTCTTGAATTCGATTCTTTAATTCTTGTTCGGTAATTAAAATTTCCTGTACAGGCTCTTCTAACATATTGCTTCCTCCTTTAGATTGTTAATTTCAATTGCTAAGATCTGTTCAGTAGAATTAGTTACTTTAAAGCGGTCATCAATTCTTAACGTCCCCACCCAGAATATTTCTCCGTCTGGAGTCACAAAGATAGGAATCTGATTGCGTTTCCAGCGGGGAACTTTTTCATCAATTAAAAAATCTTTCACTTTTTTACTCCCGCTTAGTCCTAAAGGATAAAACCGATCTCCTGCTTCTCGCTGTCTAATATAAAATTCAGTCCCTACCTTAGCAAAATCCAAAAATGCTTTCTCTTCTTTATGTAACTCTTCCTGCCAGGGATAAGAAGAACTAACTACTTCACTATTCACTACTAATCCTACCTGGGGCATTCTTGTCTTACCTAGTTTAGCCTTTATTTTAAAATAATCCTGTTCTACTCGCTGTGATTCTTTCATTATAATCAGCTGATTATAGTTTAATTTAGCTATTATACTATGGGGTAAATCTACTTGGCTTCCCGTTTTGCCTGTCAAAGCTAATTGTCTCACATCTTTTATATGCTGGTAATAAATATCCTGATAATCTCCGGTTAAATATCTAATTGATTCTCTGATAATCCGCCGCTGTAAAGCAGTATGTAATCCTTCATATTTACTTTTGTCAAGAACTAGCAACTGTTCTGATTCTTCAACAGTCAACTGCTTCCTTTCCCGCTGCGCAGATTTTTTCAGAAAGTCATTTTCCGCCCGCCACACCTTAGCATTCCGGGTTAAAGTAGCTACTAGATTCTCATTATATTTTTCTTTCAACAAAGGAATCAGTTCCAACCTGATCTTATTTCTTAGTTGTACAGGCTGAGCATTAGTGTGATCAAACCGCGGCTGTAAATCATGGTGCGAACAATAGCTCTTAATTTCTTCCTTAGTAACAGCCAACAAAGGCCTAATTATTTTATTTTTTTGGGGACTCATCGCCCCTAAACCTTTAAGCCCAGCTCCCCGGATAAATTTCATTAAAATAGTTTCCACCTGGTCATCTGCTTGATGGGCTACGGCAATCTTATCAAATCCTAATTCTTGCTGTAAATCAAAAAAGAAATCATAGCGCAGTTGGCGAGCAGCATCTTCTAGAGATAAGGCTTCTTCTTTTTTATACGCCTGAGTATCTACTACTTTTATCGTAATCGGCCACCCCCACCGGTCAGCTATATCAGCTACAAACTCCGCATCCTGCTCAGCATCTTGACCGCGCAGTTGGTGATTAACATGAGCAATATGCAGTTGTAAATCATATTTCGCCTCTAATCTGTGTAAAATATGCAGTAAGGCCAACGAATCAGGGCCGCCAGAAACTCCAACCACTAGCTGATCTCCATCAGCCAGCAAATCATGTTTACTAATAGTAGTTTCTACCTGCTCAATTAATTTCATGCTATCCTCTCTTTTCAACAATAAAATTCTGATTTAACTACATCTTAACATTTATCAATTCTAATTACAAGTACTGTCATATCATCGCCCGCTTTACTATTTTTCTGTGCTTTTTCTAAAATATATTGGGCTAAAGACTGAGGGTCTTCAAGCAGATTATTTTTTAATACCTGCAAAACCCATTCTTCTTTAATCGTTAAATTCTGCTTACTATCTAAAACTCCATCAGTCAGCATAATCACGATATCTTTATCTTCTAATTGTAAACAGCTAGGTTCTACTTCAATCTGATTGAGAATTCCCACCGGTAAAGTGCTTGCTTTCACCATGCTTACTTCGTTCCCCCGCTTAATAAAGCTGGATACTGAACCTACCTTAATAAATTCAGCCTCTCCAGTCAACTGATTGATCTTAAGTAGGTCAATAGTAGCAAAATTATCTTCTTGAGAACGTAAACTTAAAATAGAATTTACTGTCTGAAGAGCAGTTTTATAATTTAAACCAGCCTGCAGCATCTTTTCTAACAAACTAACTGCACTCTTACTCTCCTGATTGGCTTCTTTGCCGACTCCCATTCCATCACTTAAAATAGCTATAAAGTCCCCTTCTTTCTGCGTAAAATAGGTATAATTATCTCCAGAAACTCCCTCTAATTGACTGGCTGCTGCTACTCCTGTTTGAATTTGATATTCACTTCCCGGAGCAAACCGACAAACACAAGTTTGTTTTTCTAATTCCGCCCCGCACTCATTCCAGATCAAATTTAAATTATACCCCAACTTATTCTCCAATAAAGGAATAATTTGTTTTAGACACTGTTGACTTCCCTCACAGCTTTCTTTACGGATGGTCAATTCCAAATTTTCTCCATTATAATTAGTAGCTAATACTCTTTCTATCGCCAATCCTTTCTGCTCTAATAAAGAATGAACTTTGGTTTCCACTTCCTTTTCAACCTGCACTTCCAGGGTCAGCTCTTCCGCTAAATTATCAATTACCTGGGACATACCAGATAATTGATTGAGTAAAATCTCTTCATTTTCTTCTAACCGAGCCTGCCAATAATTATTTAGTTCATACATTTTTACGAATTCATTAATAGCAGTTGCTAACTTAACTTTCCGGGGACATTCAATTTTCATTTTCTGCTCTAAATCCTTAGTCGTCACCTGGCCTCGATTCTCAGCTATAGCCAGTAAATTAAAAAAAGACTTATAAGTAATATAAAAAGACTGCCGCCAACAAGAGTCCGATAATTCACATTTGCAACAGACTTTATCAGTTACTAGTTCTAAAAAAGTTCCCAAATTATCTGTTTCATCTTCCTGACGGTCAGGCAGAACCTCAGAAAAGGTAGTTGACAGTTCCTTAAAAATCTCTGAAAATTGATTTACCCGCTGAGTAACAAATGCTTCTAATTGTCTCCCTTCTAATTGTTCATCGCGAGGTTTTTCCGTAATCAAGCGTTTAAGGTCGGAAATTACTGCTTGCGGCGTAAATAATAAAAATACTCCGGCAGCTATTCCTTCCTGAAGAACTACTAATAAATGTTGAGCTTGCGACACAAACACTACATAAACTACACTTCCTAAAATAAAACCAATTGCGACCCCCAGTTTGCGTAATTTCTTCAATTTACCGGCTATTAAACCACTTACAGCATAGTTGCCTACCAGCGGCCAGGCAGTAAGGTGAGTTAGATTATAACTAGCTCCCATTACTATCCCCGTCATGGCTCCGGTAGTTGGCCCGGCTACTAAAGCAAAAATCAAAGTTAAATACGCTCCTAACAACCGCATGAAATTAATCTTTAGCCAGCTATCAAAGGAGAAAAAACTAACAATCAGCCCCACAGAAACTGCTGCTAAAGATAATAATCTTACTCCAAACTTACTTTGGTTTAAAACTTCTAGAACAGTTGGTAATTTCTTTGTTAACAACATAGTAAACAAGACTATTATTATTGTTTCAGCACCTAACATTAACCAGTCTAACGGTACTAACTCAAAATAAACATACGGAAACTGCAGCAGCAAAAATAATATTCCCACAACTAAAGAATAAGCTACGATTCGTAGTTTTTGTAAATATCCACCTACAAGCAGCAGCAGACAGCATGGTAAAAAATACTTAGTTCCTATCCATCCCAATTGACTGAGGTAGCCCACACTAATACTCAATAATACAAATAATAACTTCCCCCGGTTAACAAACGACTTTTCTTTATAATATAAAAAAAAAGCAAAATAACTTATACCCATCGGCAGCAGACCTTTTAATACTGTAATCCTACCACTCCAGATGCCAGCTGTAATTAATAATAAAGTCAACAAAGAAAAACTTTGTTTCAAATTTTCTAATCTAGATTCCTCTTCCTCCTCTAAATCTCCCTGACGCTGATAAATGGGCAGATCCACACTCCGCATTAATTCTCCCCCCTAACTAGTATTATATTAATCTCTTAACAATATTATACAGGAGATTAGAGGAATATTTTGTCAATTTTAGGGGGCAGCTCTTCTAAATTTTCCGACAGGTTTAATAATAATCTGCCTAATTTTAAATTTAACCGCAAAAAATAAAAAAACACCCCCACAAAGGAGTGTTTTTTTATTTAATTTGGTAGCGGCGGAGGGGATCGAACCCCCGACTCTGCGGGTATGAACCGCATGCTCTAGCCAGCTGAGCTACGCCGCCACGTGGTTGCGGGGGTCGGATTCGAACCGACGACCTCCGGGTTATGAGCCCGACGAGCTACCAACTGCTCTACCCCGCGATATTATGGTGCCGGGGGTCGGATTCGAACCGACACGGGCGCAAAGGGCCCACCGGATTTTAAGTCCGATGCGTCTGCCAGTTCCGCCACCCCGGCATATTTTTCTAGTTTTTTAACCGCTTTTATATGCCTTTTCTCTCAAGCGACATCTGGTATTATAGTACATTTAAGCACAACAGTCAATTGATAAAAACTAGCATAAAACATAATTAAACTAAAATAACTCAGCAATACATTAAAATACTTTTAATAAAGCAGTTGCTTAAATATTTTGATAAACTATCCCCTCTAACAATCCTGTATCGGAAACTGTTATTGTTTCCCGACTAACTTTTTCCATGATTTTAATTAAAATAACTATACCCGGAACAATAATATCCGCCCTCCGCCTGCTTAAGCCGGGTACTTCAGCTCGCAAAGAAAGGGGTTTGGCCGCTATATAATCTAACATCTCCTGTATCTCTTCTCGGGCCAACTTTAAGCCATGCACTTCAGCCCGGTTATAAGTTTCTAATTTCTGGTTAACAGCCGCTAAAGTAGTAATTGTGCCCCCTACTCCCACTAACTGTTCAACCTCTACTTCCGGTCCAACAATCTGTTTTTCTACTTTGCTGTAAAGCTGCTTAATATCTTCCCCAAATTCTTCTTTCAACCTAACTGCTCCCAGATTAATACTTTCATAAGTTAATAAATCCTCAGCCTGGCCAGTAATTAATTCCGTACTGCCCCCGCCGATATCCACTACTAATTTTTTGCTCTGTAAATCAGTTAATTCTGCAGCAACCCCCAGATAAGACAAATAAGCTTCTTTTTCTCCCGCAATAACATTTATCTTAATCCCCGTTTCCTTCTTTACTTGGCTGACAAATTCCTGCTGATTGCTGGCATCTCTCACTGCACTAGTAGCAACTGCCTTCGGTACTGCTCCCCAGTCAGCAATAATTTCTTTATATTCTTTTAATACTGCAATTGTCCGCTCCATAGCTGTTTCTTTTAGATACCCCGTCTGATTAATATCTTCCCCTAATCTAGGTACTTCCATTCTTTCTACTAACCGATTCAATTCTCCTTGACCCGACTCAGCAACCAATAAACGAACTGAATTAGTTCCTATGTCGATGGCTCCTATCTTCACTTTGACTCCCCCCTTCGGCATTGATAGCTGCATTGTTCGGGGTTTAAAGCTGGAAATTCCGCGGTTAATATTTCATTTACAAGTGCCCCTACTGGATTTTTGTCAGCTAAATAATGAGCATAATGAGTATGTAGGCATTTAACCCCTTTACCCTTTACAATTCCTCCTACTCCCGATTCGGTTAATACTTTGTACTGGCCCGAAAATTCTTCCCGCAGTTTCTGCAGCTTGGCCTCATCAATTAATTCTAATCTAGCCTGAATGTACCGCTGATGAGCCTGATCTACTGCCCGAGCCAACTGCTCATCAGCCGCAATTTTTTCTTCTAACCGCTTAATCCATCCCTTATCCTCAAGTTGACTGATCCGATAATTCAATTCCGGACAGGTTAACCAATAAGTAGTAGGAAAAATCCCCGGTTCCGATTTTGCTTCTAATAAAGGAGCAGTAGTAATTACTTGCGGATAACCAGCCGAACATCTCTTTTCTACCCGCACTAAATTACGCGGTTTTCGCCCTAACTGTTGGGCTAATATTTCTCTATCCTGATCCATTGTTTTATCCCCCTGCTTGCTATATTAGTTTAAACCAAACTGCGGTGATTTATCAGCTGCTTTAAATTAATGTATATTATTCCAATTAATTTATTTTATCAGAATAGTGTATTATGGGCTGTGAGCAATAAATACGAACAAGCACCCTCCAATTTGGAGGGTGCTAACTCAGAAACCTCTTGCTCACAATTTATATTACTCACCGCCGCCTTTTGCTTCTAAATTATTTTTCAAGTCCTGCTGCCGCTGATTACTTTCCTGCATGAAATCATCAATCATATCATCAAGAGATTTCTTGGAAGCCTTTTTAAACTTCTCCTTTTTCTTATCATCTCCTAGCTGACGAATAGATAAGCCAATTTTTCCATCCTCATCAATAGAAATAATCTTAACTGTCACCTTTTCGCCAACTTCCAAAAACTTGTTAATGTCCTTCACATATGTGTCTGCAACTTCTGAAATATGCACTAGCCCAGTATTTTGCGCATCCAGTTCCACAAAAGCCCCAAAATCTGTAATCCCAGTTACTGTTCCTTCGGTAACACTTCCCACATCAATTGACATACTTAAAAAATTCCTCCTCATAAATTTTATAAAATTAAACCCAATTTATAAAAATATTATACGAGTTCATTATACAACATCTTATCAGGGGTGTCAACCATCCTTAAATATTATTTAAGACTTAAACCTCATTTATTTTCTTAAATCTGACCGGGAACAGATTGTAATTTTCACCTGACCCCAGTTTATTTATGATTTACCTTCTACAATTAGATATCTATATAGTTTTATATCTCTTAAAAGAAAATATCCTCTATAGCCTGGGAGGGTATTTCCTCCTGACTTTTTAAAATTTTTGTTTATTTCTTTAAAATCTGCCCGAGGGCAGGCGGGTATTTTCACCTGACTCTAAAATTTTTTTGTTTACGATTATGGAATACCAGATAAGCTGAAATCGGGCAAAAAAGAACTTTTTTATTTCAGCTTATCTGGTATGGAATGAACAAAAAAGTTTTCCTGAAGGTAAAATACCCACCTGCCCCCGGTCTGTTAATAGCTTTCACTCTAGAGTTGGATACTTATATTAAAAATCTCTCGTTAGAGAAATTCGTTTCCGCTCCTGATCTACAGCCAAAATTTTAACAGTTATTACTTCCCCTACTTTAACTTCTTCCAAAGGATCAGTCACATAGTGAGAGCTTAATTCTGAAATATGCACTAGTCCATCTTCTTTCACCCCGATATCTACAAAAGCTCCAAAATCGACCACATTGCGAACAGTTCCTTTGACCACCATTCCTTCCTCCAAATCTTCCATCGATAAGACATTCTGTTTGAAAATAGGCTGCGGCAGTTCTTCTCTCGGATCTCGCCCAGGCTGCAAAAGTGACTGCTTAATATCCTGTAAAGTAGGCAGCCCAACATCTACTTTGGGCAGAATTTGTTCTAACTCAACCTCTTTAATTTTCGGTTTGACTACCTCCCAGTTCGATTTATCTGCTAAATCAGCTACCGAAGCCCCTATCTCCTGTAATAATTCTTCAGCCGCCGGATAAGATTCAGGGTGAATAGCTGTCTGATCCAGGGGATTCTCCCCCTGCGGCAGTCTTAAAAAACCAGCCGCTTGTGTAAACCGCTTCGGTCCAACTCCATATACTTCCTTTAGTTCTTCCCGGGTAGTAAATTTCCCATTTTCCTGTCTATAGTCTACAATTTTTTCTGCTACCCGCGAAGTAACACCTGCTACATACTCTAACAGCGCTTTCGAAGCTGTATTTAAATTAACCCCTACATAGTTCACTACTGACTCCACAACCTCTTCCAGAGCTGCTTCTAAGTCTCCCTGATTAACATCATGTTGATACAGGCCGACCCCTAAATGTTTAGGATCAATCTTTACTAACTCAGCCAACGGATCCTGCAGCCGGCGGGCAATCGAAATTGCTCCGCGGACTGCTACATCTACCTTAGGGAACTCCTGCTTAGCTAACGGGGAAGCAGAATAGACAGAAGCCCCTGCTTCGTTAACTACCACATAGCTTAGCTGTCTATCAGATTCTTGAATTAACTCTCCCGCCAACAGTTCTGTCTCCCGACAAGCAGTTCCATTGCCAATTGCAATTACTTCTAAATCGTTCTCAACAATCAAAGCAAGCAGTTTTTCTTTTGCCATTTCTTTCTCTTCCTGAGGGGGATGGGGATAAACTACCTCAGTAGCCAATAAATCCCCCCATTGATTAACAGCGGCTACTTTACAGCCGGCCTTAAAACCAGGATCAAGGGCCAACACTCTTTTTTCCGACACCGGCGGCTGCAGTAATAAATTACGTAAATTGCGGGCAAATATATTGATAGCATGTTCAGCTGCTTCTTCAGTGAGATGACTTCTTACTTCCCGGGCAATAGCCGGCGCCAATAAGCGGTGATAACCATCTTCAAGGGCCGCTGCAATCTCTTCTTTAAAAATTGATTCTCCAGTAATAAACTTGTCCTTCAACTGCTCAATGATCCGTTCGTCATCAGCTTTCACCTTCACCTGTAAGACTTCTTCTTCTTCTCCGCGGTTAATTGCTAATGTCTGATGGGGTGAAATCTCAGGAATGGCTGCCTGAAAGCCATAATACTCTTCATACTCAGTTACCTCTTCTACTTTAGACTCTACCTGCAGTTGGCCCTGGTCAAAGGTAACTTGGCGGGCTAATTGCCTGCTTTCCTGCTGATCAGTAACTTCTTCCGCAATAATATCCCGCACACCCTGTAGAACTGCCTCAACTTCCGTTAAATCCGCCTCCGGGTCTAAATAATCACTTGCCAGTTCTGCTATCGAACCTTCAGTCACTTCCTGCTGTAAAAATAGTTCAGCTAGCGGCTGCAGGCCTTTATCTCTTGCCTTTGCTGCTCTAGTCTGTCTCTTTTGTTTATAAGGTCGATATAAATCTTCCACTGTCTGCAGTTTTTCTGCCTTTTTTATTTTGGCTTCTAATTCTTCTGTTAACTTATCTTGTTCGTCAATAATAGAAATAACTTGTTTTTTTCTCTCCTCTAACCGGCGGAAATAATCTAATTCTTCCGCTAAATCACGCAGAGTATCTTCCGCTAGTTCTCCTGTCATTTCCTTCCGATAGCGAGCAATAAACGGAATCGTATTTTCTTCATCAAGCAGCTTAATTGTATTCGCAACTTGTCCTACTTTTAAATCAAATTTTTCAGCTAATTTAACTGCTGTATCCATTATTTACCTCCTAATCCTCTTCAACGGTAATATATAAAATTTCTCCTTCTTTAATCAATCCTAACTTTTTTCTAGCAATCTGCTTCACAAACTCCTTCGAATTTACGCGTTCAATTTCCGTTTTTAATTCCTTCTTTTTCTCCTGTAACTGATTCACATCCTGTTTTAAATTGGCAATCTTGTGATCCATTGCTTTTAATTCTCGATAACCCAAGTAAAATTTAACCCCCACAGCAACTATAATAGCTATTCCTATTACTAACACCAACAGTTTAAACCGACTAGAACTTGAAGCCCTTTCGTTATTCATTACTATCATCTCCATTCCCTTGGTCAAGGGTAGTAACTACCTGCTTTAATTTCTTTCTTCCCCAGCATAATTTAACCTGCAGCCAACCAATCCCAGCTCCCAAAAACCGAAAAAAATTTATTACCAGCCCACTAAATATAAAATAATAAATGATTAAACCTAGTATCACTCCTAATAAAAAATAAATCCGCACCCGACCATCATTACTATACAGTAGTCCTCCACATATGATTAAACTAACTACTAAAGAAAATAAAATATCAGCTACATCAGTGACTAATTGATTAAAGGTAATTTTACTCCGCAGCACTCGATAAAAATCAAACCCAATTCCAATCATTCCCCCTATTATTATCATAGTTAAAAAAGTAGTCAGTTGCAACCGCAGCGAAACCATTTTTCCGCCTCCTAATAACCAAATCACTTAAATAACCGCTTAAAGAGCCCCTTTACTTTTGGTTCCTGGTCGTATTTTAATTCAGTTATATAACCCTCTAAAATCAATTTTAGTTCTTCTAAATCTAAATGCTGAATATGTAAATCTTCTCCATTGATTGTTAGCCGGCCTAAATTAGTTTCCAAGTTAACTTCCGTTTGGTCATAATTAATTACCTCAGTAACTCCGAGCAATTTTAACTCTTCCCTATTAATCACTTCTAACTCTTGTTCTCCCTCTTCCATTCTATTCCCTCCCTGTTATTAAATTTATTCAGTTTATTTACCCAATATGTCAGTTCTAAACATTAATCAGACTAATAATTTAAAAATGAAAAATCGCCTGGCGGCGACTTAGCTTGAGACTAAGATTGAGTTTAAGTCAACCAGATTAAAAAAACAACTCCTTTTAATTAATTTATTGCTTTTTATGATTTGCTTAAGCTCAATCTCAAACTCACCCCAGTTGGAAACAAAAATACACTTGCCAAAAATTATCCACAACCTTTAAAAAGTATAATTTCCTAAACGATAAAAAAGCCGCCTCCCGGCGACTTAAGTTAATAAGTTTCACTTTTATTATTTTACTTTCCCTTACTTTCACAAAAGATATCCGCGAACAAAGTATAAACCAGATACAAAATAATAGAAGCGGAAGGATTCACCCCTCCGCTTCCCTTGAAGCTTAATTATAAATCTAAACAACAGCTTCTTCCGTATTAGGATCAAAGATATTAATCTTATCCATATCTACCGCTACCGTCACCTCATCGCCTACTTCTACCTCACTATCAGCATCAACAATACCAATCATTGTCTGTCCGCCAACATTGAGATAAAGATTAATCTCAGAGCCCATTGGTTCCACAACATCAACATCGGCTGTAATCTCTCTTCCCTCAGTTACCTCTTCTTCTAGCAGTTCAACATTCAGAAGATCTTCCGGCCGAATACCAAAGACCGCCTCTTCGTCTTTATAATCTTCTAGCTTTTTCCTTGCCTCAGTCATATCCTCGGGAATTACAAGCTCAAATCCATCACCATTAATTACCAAATCTTCACTCCGATCTTCAAGTGTAACATCAATGAAGTTCATAGCAGGGCTGCCGATAAAACCGGCTACAAACATATTATTCGGCTGATTATATAAAGTAAGCGGATCATCAATCTGCTGAATAACTCCGTCATTTAGAACTACTACTCTATCAGCCAGAGTCATCGCCTCTACCTGGTCGTGAGTAACGTAAACAGTAGTCGTCTGTAGACGGTCATGTAAACGCTGTAATTCAGCTCTCATCTGTACTCTTAACTTAGCATCCAGATTTGACAGCGGCTCATCCATTAAGAATACCTTTGGTTCTCGTACAATAGCACGCCCTAAAGCTACACGCTGGCGCTGACCACCAGATAATTCCTTCGGCTTTCTATCTAATAGTGGTTCAATATCAAGAATTTCAGCGGCATTTTTGACCCGCTCATCGATAATCTCCGAATCAAACTTTCTTAATTTAAGTCCAAAAGCCATATTATCATATACATTCATATGTGGATATAAGGCATAATTCTGGAATACCATCGCAATATCTCGATCCTTTGGGGCCACATCATTCATTCGTTCATCCCCAATATACAAATCTCCTTCAGTAATGTCTTCCAGCCCTGCAATACAGCGTAAAGTAGTAGATTTCCCGCACCCAGATGGGCCAACTAATACTACAAACTGCTTATCCTTAATGTCAATATTGACATCCCTAATTGCTGTTTCTGTTCCTCCATACACCTTCTTTACCTCATTTAACTCCACTCTTGCCATTGGTTAATTCCTCCCTTGTTTTTTTAAGTAGATTCCCTGATGATTAATTCGCAATCTAATACTTCTATCTCTTCTCCCGCAGGTTCTTCTGTAATCAAGGAGAAGAGTTTTTCTGCTGCCCGCTCGCCAAGCTGGTACATCGGCTGAGCCACAGTCGTCAATGGGGGATCAATGATAGAAGTCACGATTGTATCCTCAAATCCCAACACCGCAATATCCTGAGGAATTAAGTAGCCACCCATTTTCACTGCTTCTACTGCGCCTACCGCCAGCAGATCATTGGCTGCAAAAATAGCCTCCGGCGGCGCTTCAAGCTCCACTAGCTCCAAAAAGCCCTGGTAGCCGCTCTTCCGAGTTAACGATTTTCTAAGTATTAAATCAGAATCAAATTCTACTCCCCCATCCTTTAGCGCCTGTTGATAACCCTGAAGTCGATTCTGCGCCTGCCAATTACCTTCCGGACCGGTAATTAAGGCAATTCGACGGTAATTTTGCTCCAGTAAGTGGGTTACCCCCTTGTAAGCTCCCTGAGTATTATCAATAATAACTGACGGCAGCATTACCTCTTCTACCAGTCGATTAGCCAATACAATGGGATACTTTCCTAAACCCAACTTAATTATTTGATTATTAACCAGTTTTTCACCCAAAAAGATAGCACCAGCAATCTGATTGCTTTTCAACCATTCCACATAATTTTGCTCCTGTTTCTGACTGCTATCAGTATTACAAAATAAAACTTGATAACCATTCTCCAAAGCTACATCTTGAATTGCCCGAGCTACCTCAGAATAAAACAAACTAGAGATATCCGGCAAAATAAGACCAATCATCTTAGTTTCTTGTTTAGCTAAATTACGAGCTACTTGATTAGGACGGAAATTGTACTTCTTTGCTAACTTTAGAATTTTCCGCCTCGTTTCTTCTCCGACTCCTGATTTATCATTAATTGCCCGCGAAACAGTAGACTCAGCTACTCCTGCCATTTCTGCTAAGTCTTTCATAGTAATGCTCATTTTTATCCCCTGTTCTGTTCAGCTTGCAAGTTACGCAAGCGCTTGCGTAACTGTAAAATAAAAAACTTATGCAAGTTTTATTTACTTCATTAATAATATTAACATATCCAAGAATAAATTGCAAGGGGTTTTAGTTATTTATTTATTAATAGAATAGAGACAAGTTGATTTATAACCAGTGATCAGTTAGCTTTAAAAGTTTATCTCCCCACTTCCCTGTCAACTTAGGCATAAATTCCAATTTTTACTTTCAAATTCACTATTCTTTGAGCCTGACCACCGGAATAAGTTATTTTACTGTTAATACATAAGTGTTGACTTGAACCAAATTTTAGTAGTTTAGGAGTTTGGAATAGAGCATTACCAATATTGTAATATCACAGCTATGAGCTGTAAGCAAATGGTGTTTATTCCGAAGAGTTTTGGTGAAACTCGTAAGGTGAACTATAAACTATAATCAAAACATAAAAGCAAAAACTAATTAGGGAAATATACATTAAGTTAACGCACATAAACTTGCCATAAATATTTGTAAACAATAAAAAAATAGCTTCTACTCCCGACTAAGGAATAGAAGCCATTAACCTGCTAAGGTGGTTTGGGGGACCCCCCCGGGTGAGCCTCATCACCGCTCTTATTTTATCTCTTCTGTAATTTCTAATCTGGCTAATAGTTTGCAACAAAATACTAACTAGGTCAAATAGTTTCCTTATTTTACTCTGCTAAATCCATCACTGCTTCCTTAACTGCTGTTAACTTTTCTTCTGCTGCTTGGTCACTTTCAGCAGTTACAGAAAAATAAAATTTAATTTTAGGTTCTGTTCCGGAAGGACGGACAGTAACCAACGTCTTATCCGCTAATTCAAATTGTAATACATTCGACTCCGGTAAATCAAGTTCTTCTTCTTCTCCGGTGGTTAAATCATAGCTTTTTCCCACCAAATAATCTTTTTTAACAACTACTTCTTGGCCGTTAATTTCCTGCGGACTATCCTCTCGAAAGTCTTTTAACATAGCTTTGATTTTTTCTGCGCCTTCTTTCCCCGGCATTCTGATCGATTCCAAATCGGCTTTATAATACCCATATTCCTCATACAGTGCTCTCATCTGTTCATATAGGGAACTGCCTTGATTTTCATAATAAGCTGCCATTTCAGCAATTAACATGGTAGCCTCTACAGCGTCTTTATCACGGGCATGAGTACCGTGTAAATAGCCATAGCTTTCTTCAAAACCAAAAATATACTCGTTATCATATTTTCCTGCTTTGAATTCTTTGATTTTTTCTCCAATATACTTAAAACCGGTTAACGTATTTAAAACTTCTACCCCGTATTTATCAGCAATTGGATTAATCATTTCACTAGTTACAATTGTTTTGATAATTGCTCCCTTATCCGGCACATTATCTAACGAGCTTAAAATATACTCCGATAATAAGACCCCAACCTGATTTCCATTTAAAAAGGTCCATTCTCCGTCAGTATTTTTGACCGCAATTCCTACTCGGTCACCATCAGGGTCATTAGCCATAATCAAATCAGCATCTTTTTCTTCCGCCAAATCAATAGCTAACTCAAAGACAGCCGGTTCTTCCGGATTAGGATAATCTACCGTAGAAAAATCAGGATCCGGTTGTTCTTGTTCTTCTACTACATAGACATTTTCAAACCCTAATTCATCTAATATCCGCTGCACAGGAACATTACCAGCTCCGTGTAAAGGAGTATAAACAATAGTCAAGTCAGTAGCCGCCTCTTTAATTGCTGCTGGATTTAAAGATGAGTCTTTTAAAGTTTTAATATACTTGTCATCTATTTCCGGCGGTAAAATCTCAAATAATTCTTCTTCTTCCGCTTGCTCCCGGCTAATTGTCTTTACTTCAGAAAAATCTTCAATTGCATTTACTTCCGAAATGATTCCTTCATCATGGGGATACACTACCTGAGCCCCATCTTCCCAATAAACCTTATAACCATTATATTCCGGCGGATTATGGCTGGCAGTAACCATAATTCCACCCATCGCTTCTAATTCTCTAACTGCAAAAGAAAGCACCGGCACAGGTCGTAAATCATCAAATAAATAAGCCTTAATTCCATTAGCCGCTAACACTCGAGCTGCTTCTACTGCAAATTCTCTTGACTTGCGGCGGGAATCGTGCGAAATAACAATCCCTTTTTCCTTGTCTCCATTTTTAGCTATGTAATTAGCAAATCCCTGCGTAGCCTGCCTGATTGTATATTTGTTAACTCGATTAGTGCCTGCGCCAATTATCCCTCTCATTCCTCCCGTACCAAAGTCTAAATCTGTATAAAACCGATCTTCAATTTCAGCTTCTTCATCAATTGACTTTAGTTCCTGCTTAGTTTCTTCATCAAAATAATCATTTTCCAACCATTCTTCATATTTTTCTTGATAACTCATTAGTTATTACCCCTCCATTTTTTATTCTTTCCTTTGGTTGTTATTATTCACTTTTTATCTAAAATGCCTCAAGAAAACTCCCCTACAAGTCTAAAATTCAAGACTTTCCGTAATAAATCCTCTAAATCTTTAGTTTGATTCAGGTGAAGATGAATTGAGGCGGTTTAACTAGCAAAACATAAACCTTTTCTATATTTAACAAGTTCTACATCTTTAACATTAGAGTTAACTATATTACCATCGCTATCTTCCATTCTAACCCATTTACCGTAGTTAAACATACCTTTGACTTCGCAAATCTCACCTTCATACTTAACTAAATCCCCTGGTGACAAAGAATACTTTTGTTTTCTAACACTAATACCATAAGTTTTACGGTTTGTTTGTAATGAACGATTGTTTCTACGATTAATAATTGCCTTAATAGATTTACATCTTTTTTGGCTTTTGCCTCCTGCTATTACAAATGCATCATTGAAATGATTTTTTTCTAAATCTTGTTCAATACGTTTCTTTTTAGTGATATGACCGAAAGTATAATCGCAATTTAGCTTGTTAACTATTTTCCACCTAACTATATTCATGAAGGCAGTTGATTTTAAAGTTTCTTTAGCTTGGTTTTGTACTTCTGGATAACCAAACTCTTTGGCGGTTTGATTATCTTTTTCTTGGTTACAATTGTGGCAACTAATAGTTAAATTACTTACTCTATCAGAACCCCCTCTACTTTTAGGAATGATATGTTCTACTTCTAAAGGAACATTTTCTTTCCCGCAGTAAACACATTGTCTATTGAATTTTTCTAGTAGGTAATTACGAACATTGTAACCTTGAAGTGTACCTTGCTGATATTTAATACCCTCTATTTCAGGATTTTGCATTTTTTGCTGGTCAAATTGAGCTACTTCTACTATTACTTTAGTAATTGGCAATATCTCTTTTAGTCTATTAACCAGTTTAATGTGGCTACTCAATTTGTGCCTAATACTAGGAGCTAACCAACTTTTTTCTTTTTTACGATTATCAAAGCGAGGTTTACGATACCTAGTATTTCTACTGCGTCTTGTACGACGGTAATTAGCTCTTTGTTCTAGTTTTTTAGATATATCATTACGAAGTTCTAACACTCCACTAATTAGTTCTTCATCCTCATTAATTGCTGAAAATCCTACTTTCTTATATCCTGCATCTACACCTAAAGTTACATCTTTAGTATAAGAGTTTTCCTTTTCCCTATCTATAATTTTGATAGTAAAAGGCTCTCTTTGAGCTACTTTAGCTCTATCTTTGTCTAATAATTTTCTAGCTCTAGCTGGATTAGTAGAGTCTAAAGGTTTCCCGTTTTTGTCTTGAACATATATTTTTTTAGACATTCTAAACACTCCTTAAAACTATAGTTTTACGACCTGTAAAGGTCATCTCTCCAAAATGGAGGTCAGCTTTCCTCGCTAATGTCTGGGTAGGCATAGACTGCGATGATGTTGCATACCATCAGGATAACAGTATGAGGTCATCCATCGCAGTTTCCAGAGCCTGGAGCTGGAAAAGTACCCCAGGGTGTATATCGAACACTCAACCCAGGACGTAGTTCATCTGCCTTCACCTTCGAGAAGACATCACTAAAGCTAATCTCCTACCACCTCATTTGACTTTTTCAAGCCACCCCTAAATCTTTAGTTTGATTTAGGGGTGGTAGTTGACTTCCTGGTTATCCTGATAATAGATAACCCGTCCTCTCTTTTATCTTATTATTTTTATTCGTATCATGCAAGGATAATTTAGAGCAAATTGATTTTTAATCTTATTTTTCTCCTCTAAACACCAGTCTTAACTACAAAAACAAAGAAGCCTTTAACTCAAAAATAAACAAGTTAAAGGCTACCGGCTCCAAATTATTCCCATTTTTTTATAATCTTTACACCTTTAAAATAATGGTCGATGATTTCTTCTGGCTTCCGACCGTCTTTAGCTAATTTATAAGCCCCCCATTGACTCATACCTACTCCGTGCCCGTACCCGTGGCCGCTAAAAACAAACTTATCTCCCTGCTTATTTATTTCTTCTACCATAGTCGATTTTAATTTATCCGGGCCAACTGCCTCCCGAAAATCAGCCCCGTGCATTACTTTAGTTCCCTGGTCATGAGTTATCTTTAATTTAGTTATCCGACCAGTATCATCCTTTTCTTCTATCTTTAAATTAGAAACCTGACTAGCTTCCTCTCCAGCTGACTTAAGAACTTTAATTATATCTTGCTGGGTAAGAGCAACCTGCCAACTTTTAATATCATCAGGAGCTTCCTCATCAGGAGAATCAACACTCTTAATATACGGCGGCTCTGCTTTTTGATAATTAAGACCTACTTTAGCAGTAGTTGTCTCTCCTCCCGCACTAGAATGAAACCAGCCTTTTATATAATTATCCTGATAAATTGCTACCTCTCCTTTTGTTTTCTGGACGGCCTGCTCAATTTCGGGAGTTATATTCTCCGGTTTATAAGCTTGGGCTTCCTCATGCTCCGTACTAATTGCTTTATCTTCCGTCTCCTGCAGACGCTTCATGGTAAAGGTGCGAGCTTTAATTGCCTGAGCTGCATAGGCATTTTCCGGCCAATCCTTCTGCATTTCTCCAGCTACTACCCCCGCTACATACTCTTCAATCGGCATTTCTTTGACCTGCCCATCAGTCATCTTCACCTTAATTGTTGGTGCTTCAATTTTATCTCTAATTCCTTTTACATTGGTTTCCGGCTCCTGATCCTGAGCACAACCTGCTACCGCTAAACTTAAAGCTAAAACAGTTAAAAACAGTATACAATGTTTACTATCTCGTTTAAATTTAAACATCTCAATTCCCCCTTACTTCCTTTGCAACTATTATCTCACGTAAGTTAATTTTTTATTCATCAATTAGTTTGTGGAAGAAAATTAGATATAAGGCAAATATGATAAGTTAAATATTTATATGCTAAACCATAAGCGTTAACTTAAACTAAATTTTAGTAATTTAAAGTGGATTATTAGCAATATTAAGTTTGAGGTTGAGATTGAGGTTAAGCAACCATTAAAACCAATGGTTGTAATGATCTGCCCAATCTTAAACTCAACCCCAAACTTAATGTATTATACATATAAAAATAAACTAACTAATTGAAAAAAGATACATTAAGTTAATGCACATGTATACTGAACTTATACTTTTTTTACTCTAGTATACAGGTACTGAGCACCGCAAAAATACATATTTTTTAGAAATTACAGTTAAATTAATTCAAGACACTGGACAAAATTTCTAAAGAGTATCCGGTTTGATTGCCAATATAATGAAATATGATATAATAAAGTGAATATCCTAAAAAGGAAGTGATACTATGCTAATTACAAACAATGATCAAATTGCAGGTCAAGAAGTAACGGAAACTTTAGGGTTAGTCAAGGGAAATACTATTCGCGCCCGTAATGTAGGCAGTGATATTCTTGCTGGGCTCAGAAACTTAATCGGAGGGGAAGTCAAGGGCTATACCAAAATGATTAGTGATGCCCGAGATGAAGCTCTAGCTCGAATGAAAGAAGATGCAGAAACAATGGACGCCGATGCTATAATCAACGTTCGCTTTACTACTTCACAGGTAATGTCCGGCTCTTCTGAAATCCTAGCCTACGGCACAGCAGTCAAACTAAAGTAAAGTGTTGTAAATTTCGTGGTGGGGGCAGTGAGTGAATCCAAAAAACTTTTACAGAGCTACTAAGATTCACTTCCAACCAAAATTAAGCAAGCTGCTTTATTAAACCAGCTAATTCATGCTTAATTTTGGTTTCCAGTGAACCTAAGTAGCTCTAGTAAAAATTTTTAAGTGATTCACTCACTACCCCCACCACGAAAATAAGGCGGAGTGATCCTAATCGAATACTTCGTATTCGATTTTAAGGTTACATTAGAGCTAACCTCTAGGTTCTCAAATTTTTCAGCAAAAAATTCTGAGAATACTTTAACAGATCTTATTTAATTTAAAATGACAGTGAAAGAAAACTCCTAAAAACCGGATGATTTCTATCCGGTTAGGATTTATCTCAAAATACTTTTTGGGAGATGCTTGTGGGTTCCGCTGGGCTTATTTAAAACTTTTTGTTAGACCTAACTTAA
>CAYFUT010000010.1:0-31149 GCA_964346395.1 uncultured Halobacteroidaceae bacterium | reverse complement strand
CTTAATTTTGACTGGAAGCAAATTTTACGTAGGTCTACAAGAAGTTTTCTTAGCCCAGCGGAACCTACAAGTTTCCTCCCAAAAAGTTAAAACACTACTTCTGGAATAGGCCGATGATAAAGTCCCGCAGCCATCTTAAGATTATTACCATTAGGTTTGCCTTTTCTACCTGTTTAGAAGTAACTAACTTAACTTCTCCCAAGTTTTTATCTTCCTGAGTAAAGACTACTCGACCCACCTCAGTTCCTTTTTCCACCGGAGCAGAAATTTCCTCTTTGATTTTTAACTCCTGACTAATATTATCCTTCGTGCCGCGTTTAATAATTGCCGAAAAGCCGCTTGCTGTCTCTAAGGGAACTTCCAGTTCTTTACCCTTTTTTACCTTAACCTTTTCTAATTCTACCCCGGAATTAATTAACTTAACTTCATGAAAAGCCTGAAACCCATAATTCAACAGCTTAGCCGTTTCATCTACCCGGGCCTGCTCACTGTCGGTACCCATCACTACAGAAATCAACCTTCTATCTCCCCGCTGGGCAGTAGCCGATAGACAATAACCTGCCTCATCCGTCCAGCCGGTTTTCAAACCATCAGCGCCAGGAAAATTACCCAACAATTCATTAGTGGTATAAATCGGCAGATCGCCGCCTTTAATATAATCAACTCTTTTTTTCGACCAGTCTAATACCTGGGGATACTCAGTAATCAACTCTCTACTCATAATTGCTATATCTTCCGCACTAGAATAATGCTTTCCATTATTAACGGGCAGCCCCGTCGTATTTACAAAATGAGTATGCTCCAATCCCAATTCAATGACTTTTTCATTCATCATCCGGGCACAATTTTGCTCTGTTCCACCGACATGCTCTGCCACCGCTACACAAGCATCATTAGCCGAAGAAATTACTACTGCCTTCAATAAATCACGGAAACTATGAACTTCTCCCGAGCCCAGCCAAATTTGAGAGCCGCCCATTGACTCAGCCAAATCACTTATTTCCACCTGATCATCAAGACTAACTTCTTCTGCTTCTACTGCTTCCATAGCCAGTAAAGTAGTCATAATCTTAGTAATACTGGCCGGGGGCCGCTCTAGATTTTCTTTCTTTTTATATAAAAACTGACCTGTTTCCGCATCCATTAAGACAGCTGATTCTGCTGCTATAGAAAAATCATCCTCAGCATGTGCTACCATCGGTAATAATAAACTGATAATTACTACGAAAATACTAATTAACTGTTTTCCTTTCAATGTTCAATCCCTCCTGCTTTTTAATTTTCTTTTGCTGCCTGCCAGAGTTCTTCTAACTCCGCTAGCGAAAGCTGAGATAATTCCTGCCCTGCAGCTAAAGCTTGTTCTTCCATATAGTGAAATCTAGTCCTGAACTTATTAATTGTTGCTAGTAAACTAGTTTCTGCATTAATATCAAGAAACCTACTTAAATTAACCAAGGAAAAGAGTAAATCTCCAAACTCTTTCTGCACTTCTGCTAGTGAATTATTCGCCGCGGCTTCTCTAAACTCCTCCACTTCTTCTGCAATTTTTGCTCTCACTCCTGCTTCTTCTGCCCAATCAAATCCCACTTTTGCTGCCTTTTTCTGCAGCTGCTGTGCCTGCTCTAAAGCTGGCAGCTGCAGCGGTACTTCGTCCAGTAAGGAAGTCGATTTCTGGTCTCTATTTTTCTCTTCCTTTTTGATTGCTGCCCAGTTAACCAGTACTTCTTCAGCATCCGCTACTTCTTGATCCCCAAATACATGAGGATGACGGCGAATCAATTTATTAACAATACTAGTAATTACATCTTTAGCAGTAAATTTCCCTTCTTCAGCTGCAATTTGGCTTTGAAATACTACCTGCAGTAATAAATCCCCCAGCTCTTCTTCTAGACCAAAGTAGTCCTGGTTATCAATTCTTTCAATTACCTCATAAGTTTCTTCTAACAGATGTTTTTTTAAACTAGCATAGTCCTGCTCTCGATCCCAGGGACAACCTGCCTCCCCTCTTAAAATTTCCATAATTTCTACCAACCTGGTAAACTGAGTAGGATTGGCCGGCTGAGGCGGAAGATAAACAGAAGTCAAATGGTCAATCCAGTCTAATCTATCTAATTTATAGAGAGGAATTGTAGCCAACTTCTCCTCTGCTAAACCTGCTCCGCGGATAACTTTAATCTTAAATTGATCAGGATAAACCTCCATTAAATTCAACTTAACTTCAGACGCAACAGATTGATTATAAACCTGAGTAATCACCGTCCCAGCCTTCGGATCTAAATCTCGAGCTGTAAAATCAAGCCCATCTATCACCTTCACTCCGCCAATAGGATCTATCTCCAGACAAGTGAATATAGCATCCAGAAAACTAGGCGCTGCTATTACCTCGTATTCGTCAGCCGAAAGTTGGCCCGTGATTTTATGTACTGTTTCTTCAGCAACCATAGGATGTCCCGGCACCGCATAAACAACATCATCTTCTTGGTTGGTAGAATTTATCACTTTCGCCGCAATTTCTTCATAAATATCAACAAATTGTTCAGCTGTTTCATATAACTCATCAAAAGAAATATATCCTATTCCTTCTGCTTGTAATTCTTCTGCTGCTGGATGAACAGCAGTTCTGAGATATACTTCCTCTACTGTTTTTAATCTTCGATAAGCCTGCAGCGTCAATAAATCCAATCCTCCTGCTCCTAAACCTACAATTGACAACATATTATCCCCTCACTAAACCTAGATTATCCAAAATAGCAGCTAATTTATTCCCTATTTTCGGAATTGGTTCTACATCTTCTTTTTTTATTCCCCCAACCAACAATAGTATTAAAGTATAACTTATGATTCCGGTTAGCACTGCCCCTAATGTACTACCCAAGTTCCACTTAAATAACCGCTGAGTTTGATGATAAGCAAAATAAACTAAACCACCCATCCCTACTCCGCTAAATAACGGCTTTCCTACCAAGGATAAATAATCAAACTGCGGCTTAATAATTTTCCCTAAGCTGACCAAATTCAACCCGGCTGCTAGCGTAAAACCGCTGATCGTTCCCAGAGCTGCTCCTCTAATTCCCAGTTCCGGAATAGCCGTCAAATAATAATTTAGGCCAGCATTTAACAGCACTCCAATCAACAAATTTCGAGCCGGCAGTTGAGGCCGATTAAACCCTTGTAATATACTGGTTGTAATCTGCTGAATACCCACTGCAATTACCCCTAGAGCCAAAAAACGCAGCGGAACTCCTGCTTGCTCATTTGTAAATATCAGTCGGCATAAAGGACGAGCTAAAATAAACAGTCCTACACTGGCTGGAATAGTAGCATATAATACCAATCGAAAGGCCTTTGCAATCCGTTTTTTAAGCACCTGGTTATTTTCTAATGTATCAGCTTCCGAAATATTAGGCACTAAATTCATTGCTAGCGAAGCAGCTACTACCGTAGGAAACCTAAATAAAGTTAAAGCATATCCAAACTGCCCAAAAATGCTAGTTGCCTGCTGATAGGTATAGCCCGCTACTTCCAACCGCCGAGTAATTAAACCTGCATCTACACTTCTCATTAAGGGTAAAACCAGGCTGCCAAAAGTTACAGGCAAAGCCAAAGCAAAAATACGCCTCACTGTCTGCCGAAAAGAAGGAAGGTCTACCTCGTTAGAAACTCTATCATAAGTTTTATTCCTTTGAAAGCGGTAATAAATTACTAAAATTACAATCAGTCCCCCTACCGCCCCAAAAAAAGTTCCTGAAATTGCTCCTGCTGCCCCAAACTGGTCTCCATACGGCAGCAATAAATAAATCATCCCCACCGTAGCTATAACTTTTATTGTCTGTTCCACCAATTGAGAAATGGCAGTCGGTGCCATCCGCCGATGGCCTTGAAAATAACCGCGGTAACTAGCCATCACAAAAACTACAAAAATAGCCGGAGCTACGGCTAAAATTGAATAATAAGTCTCCGGAGCATCTACAGCGTAATTGGCAATTAAACGGGCGGAAACAATCAATAAACCAGTTCCCAATAATCCAAGGAAAAAACTAACTTTTAACGCTACTTTGAATATATAATCGGCAACTTGCGGTTTATTTTCCACCCTTTTTTCAGCTACTAATTTGGAAATAGCTACTGGAATCCCGGTAATTCCAATAATCAAAAGCATAGTATAAATCGGATATACTTTATCAAAAATTCCAAATCCAAAATCCCCAATCGTCCGGGAGATTACAATCCGGTAAATCGAACCTAAAACTTTAGTAGTAAACATTGCTGCCGCTAAAATAACTGTCCCGCGCACTAAAGAATCCTGTTTATTTTTTCGACTCATAGCTAACCTCCATTAATCTCTGACTAATCCTAATTTTTCTAACAAGTTCAGTAATTTATCACCTATATAAGGCACCAAACGCAGGTCGCTTTTGGTAACTCCCCCAGTTAATAATAGTAACATACTATAACTTATAATCCCAATTAAAACACTGCCCAAAGTAACCACTACTTGTTCAACAAACAAAGAAGCTAATTGCTGGTAGGTTAAATAAACTATTCCCATCATCATTATTCCACTTAACATCGGTTTAATTAATAATTCCTTATAATTAAACTGAGGCTTGCTAATCCTGAATACATTGATTATATTCAGTCCAGCCGCCAGCGTAAAACCGCTTAAAGTTCCTAAGGCAGCTCCTCTAATTCCCAATTCAGGTCTAGCTGTTAAATAATAATTTAACCCAATATTTAACACCGCCCCCCAAAATAAATTACGGGCTGGTAACTTAGGGCGCTCAAACCCCTGCAGAATGCTGGCAGTTATCTGCTGTAAACTAACTGCTATTACACCCCAGGCAACATATCTCAGCGAAACAGCTGCTTCGGGAGTAGCAAAAATTATTTTACATAACGGCTGCGCCAATATAAACAACCCCAGCGAAGCAGGAATAGAAACATATAAAGCCAATTTAAAAGCTTTAGTAATTCTATTCTTTAACAGCTTGTCTTGATTTAAAGTATAAGCTTCTGAAATATTAGGAACTAAATTAACAGCTAAGGCAGTTGCTACTACGGTAGGAAATCTAACGAGCGTCATCGCCATTCCATTAAACTGCCCATATAAACTAGTAGCTGTCTTTAAATCAAATCCGGCTGCTTTCAACCTTCTTGTAATCATCACCGCATCAATTAGTCTCATTAGGGGTAAAATTAAAGCTCCTACTGTAACTGGCAAAGCTACCGAAAAAATCCGGTTTCGAACTTGCTGTTCAGTAGGTAGCTTCTGCTGTGAATTAGAATTAGCTGCTGAAGAAGAGGTGTTTCGGCGGCGCTGAAACCGGTGATAAACTATTAGCATCACCACTAATCCAGCTACAGCACCAAAAAAAGCGCCACTAACTGCCCCCGCTGCTCCATACTCTACTCCATACGGCATTAAGATATAAGCCAGTACTATCATACTTATCATCCGCACTAACTGTTCACTGACCTGCGAAACAGCCGTGGGCACCATTCGTTTATACCCCTGAAAATAACCGCGGTAAGTGGCCATAATAGAAACAACTAAGATGGCCGGAGTAATCGCCCACACTGAATAAACTACCTGCCCATCATCTAGTAAATACCGGGCAATAGGCCGGGCCAAAATCCCAATCAACAAGGCAGCTAAAATTCCTAAACTAATATTTACCTTTAAAGCAACTCGAAAAATATAATCAGCTTCTTCCTCCTCCCCTTGAGCTCTTTTCTCAGCTACTAGTTTAGAGATCGCCACCGGAATGCCTACAATTGAAACTGTCAGTAACAAAGTATAAATCGGATATACCTTCTCATACAGCCCCAAACCCACCGCTCCAATTATCCGGGCCAAAACTGCTTTATAAATAAACCCCATAAACTTACTGGCAAATTGAGCTATTACTAATACTAACGTGCCCTGCAGTAAAGTTCCTTTGGTACTCACTTACATCTCCTTTCTTAATCATAATTAATTCAGGTGTGTGCTGTTAAAACTTTTACTTTAGATTCACGAGTTTATATCGGTTACTTACAAGCTACTTCCGTTATTGATAATATCAAAAATTTACTAATTATTCCACCCTTTTTTATTGCCAACCAATAAAAAAGGGTGAGCTAAAAGCTCACCAAAAGTCATTCTTCCATTTGTTTAGCTAAAAATCCAGCTGCCGTATCAGCTAATTTTATTTCTAAGTCCCCCATACTTGCTCCTTCTGTCCGAGAACCCAAAGCGACTGTTCCAATTACTTCTCCATCATTCTTTTTAATTGGAACCAGCACTTGAGCAGTAAAATAAGCTTCTTCTTCATCATAAATTCCATCGCAAAAGATATCAGTAGTTGATTCATTTACCACTTTTGTCTCCTGCTGTTCCATTACTTCTTTCGTTAAATCACTAACCGGCTTATCAATATATTTTTTCTGGCGTTCTCCAGCTACTGCTACTACCGCTTCCTTATCTAAAACACAAGCAATATGACCAGTCACTTCTGCTAAAGAATCTACATACTCCTGAGCAAATTCTCCTAACTCCCCAATAGGGGAATACTTCTTCAAAATAACTTCTCCATCGCGGTCTACAAAAATCTCCAGCGGTTCTCCTTCCCTGATGCGCATCGTCCGTCGAATTTCTTTAGGAATCACAACCCGACCCAGATCATCTATACGGCGCACAATACCAGTGGCTTTCATTGTATAAAACCCGGTTGCAAAAGCTTATTAGCTATGATCTGTAAGCAAGTGGTTTTTACTACGGAGAGTCTTGAAAAAGACTCGTAGGGTGAGTCGGAAGCTAGGAGCTAAAAAGAACCTTAATTAACATCCTATGAAATTTATTTTAGGTTGTTCTTGTTTTAGCATAGCTCTTAGCTCATGACTCACAGCTCATAGCTAAACAGACTTTTAACCAGGTGCCCCTCCCTTCTAATTAGTTTTATTTTCATTATTAGTATATAAGTAGAGTTGATATTTTATTCTTCTCTAGCCCAATTATGTTAAAAGATATACTATTCAATCAGAAAATCTATAATTTTAAGCAATAAGTCAATTTTTTTCTCATCGGTAAGCTCACCGGCTGTTACCTCTAATCTGGGCGGCTGATCAGCAACAAACTTTACCTGGGAAAAGTGTTGGCCCAAAGCAAGCACATCCTTCCCAGCTAGAGAAGCATCTGCTTCTAATTGCAAAGCGATTTTAGTCTTTTGCTCTTTAATTTCTACCACAGGTGCTTCCTGAGCTTTCACTCTCAGTTTAGCTATTTGCAGCAGTTTCTTTACTGGAAACGGTAACGACCCAAACCTATCCTGTAATTCAGTTTGTAATTGATCATATTCTGCCTGGGAAGTAACTGATTTAATGCGCCGATAAATTTCTATTTTTTGTTTAGAATCAGAAATATAATCTCCCGGTAGATAAGCATCAATATCTAAATCCAGCTTAAGTTTCTGCTCTTCTTCTCCTTCATTCTGCAGCCTGTTAATTGCCTTATCAAGCAGTTTACAATAGAGTGAAAAACCTACTGTTTCAATATGTCCGTGCTGCTCAGGGCCCAAAATATTGCCTGCGCCCCTTAGTTCTAAATCCCGCATGGCAATTTTAAACCCAGAACCCAAGCTAGTAAATTCTTTAATCGCCTTTAATCTTTTCTCTGCTACCTCTGATAAAAACTTCCCTTCGTCATACAATAAATAAGCATAAGCTATCCGATTACTTCTTCCTACTCGTCCCCGCAATTGATAAAGCTGAGCTAAACCTAACTTGTCAGCTTGGTTAATAATAATCGTATTAACACTAGAAATATCCATCCCATTCTCAATAATAGTAGTACAGACCAATATATCATAATTTCCATCCCAAAAATCAAGCATTAGCTTTTCTAATTTAGTCTCCCGCATCTGTCCGTGAGCAACTGCTATATCAGCTTCGGGAAGAATATTTTTTATTTTTGCTGCCACTTCTTTAATATCTTTAACCCGATTATGGACAAAATACACTTGTCCGTTACGGTTTAATTCTCTAACAATTGCTTCCTCCACTAAATCATCATTATATTCTCCCACATAAGTCCGAATTGGATAACGGTTTTTAGGCGGCGTTTCAATTAAGCTAATATCCCTAATACCTACCAAAGACATATGAAGAGTGCGGGGAATCGGGGTAGCAGTTAAAGTCAAGACGTCAACGTTTTCCTTAAACTGTTTTAGGCTTTCTTTTTGGGCTACTCCAAACCGCTGTTCTTCATCTACTACTACCAACCCTAAGTCTTTAAATTTTATATCTTTGGATAATAAACGATGCGTTCCTACTACTATATCTATACTTCCTGCTTCTAAACCAGCAATAATTTCCTTCTGCTCCTGGGGACTGCGAAATCTGCTTACCATTTCTATATTAACCGGAAAATCACTAAATCTGTCCAGTAAATTATTCCAGTGCTGTTGAGCTAAAATAGTTGTGGGCACTAAAAAAGCCGCCTGTTTCCCCTCCATTACTGCTTTAAACATTGCTCTAATTGCTACCTCAGTCTTTCCGTAGCCTACATCACCACATAACAAGCGGTCCATCGGCTGTGGAGACTCCATATCTGCTTTTACTTCTTCTATAGCCTGCAGTTGGTCTTCAGTCTCTTGGTAAGGAAAAGCAGCTTCAAACTGCTGCTGCCAATCTGTATCTTCACTAAAAGCATAACCTTCTTTCATTTCTCGCTTGGCATATAATTCTAATAGTTCCTCCGCCATTTCTTCTACTGACTCTTTAACTCGGGCTTTTGCTTTAGCCCATTTATCGCTATCTAATTTATGTAAGTTAGGCGCTTCTTCCTTCATCCCCACATATTTCTGAATTAAATCTACCTGATTAGTAGGAACATATAACTTATCATTACCTGCATATTCAAGCAGTAAATAATCTTTGCTTTTATCCTGTACTTCTACCGTTTTAATTCCTAAATAGCGGCCGATCCCGTGGTGTTCATGTACTACATAGTCTCCTTCCTCCAAATCAGTAAAGGAAGAAATTTTTGTTCCCTGATCAAAATTCTTACTCCGCCTGCGCTGGCGATTAACCTGCTTAAACAACTCAGTCTCCGTATAAAATATAAATTTCTCTCGGGGAAAACTAAATCCTTTTTTTAAATTGGTAGCTGTTACAACTATATTGGCTGGTTTTATCTGCTCAGTAATATCTTCTACTACCACTGCTGGCAGATCATCCTCCCGCAGCCGCTTTTGCAAGCGTTCTGCTTTGCTTAAATTAGAGAGTCCAATCACTATTCTATAATCCTGCTTAAAATACTCAGTTAACTGCTCAACAAACATCGGCAGTTGGCCCTGGTAAGATTCTAGTTCTCGTTCAGAAAACTCAACAACAAATTGACTTGTAGTCTCCTCTAATTGCCTGTTGGTCGGAGATAAATAGAGTTTTTTAAATTGATTATCATATAACACTTGATTAAAATCCTGATAATAATTTTGATAATCAGATAAAACTTTACCCTTATTTAACAAATTATTAAATTGTTTTTGAAAATCCGTTAAAAACTTAATTGCCCGCTGTTTAGTAGACTTCCAATTATCTACTACTATTGTTCCCTGAAAATAATCCAACAATGTAGCCGGCTGATAAAAATAACTTATATATTGTCTTAATCCGGGAAATGTAATTCCTTCTTCTATTCGCTCTAAATCGTGATTTACCTTTTCTCGTAATTCAGTTGCTTCTTCTGGAGCCAGTTCTGCTGCTGTTTGCTCCAAATCTTTTTTTATTTTATCTTGCCCCTCTTCTAAATCAGTCGGAAGAATAAATTCAGTAGCCGGGCCAACTAAAACTTTTTTTAACTGGCTAACAGAACGCTGACTAGAAACTTCAAAATAACGCAGAGAATCAATCTGCTCTCCAAATAATTCTATCCGCACTGGTTGAGAAACAGTATAGGGATAAAAATCAATAATCCCCCCGCGCACACTAAATTCTCCTTTATTCTGCACTTGGCCTACCCGTTCATACCCCATAGTTACCAGTCGACTAGTAAATTGAGCTGTATCCAATTCCTGACCCAATCTAATAGCCATTAGCTGATGCCGGTAAACATCAGGAGGAATAACCAAAGCCAATAAAGCCTGAACAGAAGTTATTATTACCTGTGCTTGAGGGTTGAATATTTTTTCAAGCACTTCTAATCTTTCCCGCTTAATTGTTGCTTCAATTTCTAGTGCTTCATGCGGCAGAATTTCTAATTTAGGAAATAATAGTACTTGTTCAGGTGTTAATAATCGAACTAGATCTTCATACATTTCATCAGCTTTTACAGAATTAGAAGTTACAATCAATAGGCTCTCACTAACCTGTTTAAAAAAAGTTCCTAATAACAAATGTTTCCCACTTGCTTCAAGGCCTATTATTTTTCCAGTTTGATAGTTTTGATGATTAGTCAAAAGCTGCTTAACCTTATTCCCTTGGTTTAAAACTGTTAACAAGTTTTCCCCCATAACGAATCTACTCCTTTACTACCTCAAAAGTCAAATTCTTCTCTGGGAAATACAAAATAAACTCATAGATCAACGGTGAATCCACACTAAAACTAAATTAACAGGAACAGCCATGTAGCGACATGATATATCATGTCGCTACATTTTCTTTTTCAAATTACCTGAGCTCAATCTCAAACTACAGAGATAAACAACACAATCAGTTCCATCTACAAAAAGGCCTTAGGGAAATCCCAAGGCCTACCTCTAATGTATATTAGCATTATATAATTGATTCCATCCAGCTTGACGCGCACATTGGTCACAAGTAATATTAATTTGTAGATTATCCTCTTGTGTTTCAATTATATCCTTTCTTTCTTCTTCCGTCAAGATATTAATTCCTAGACTCTGTTTATCAATTCCCTCCGCTTCAATTTTATCAATCACCTTTCCGCATTCTGAACACTTATAGATTACCGTCATCATTACCTCCTTACTAATTACCTTTTACCCTTATCATCTCCTTTTTTATCTCTAAATATACAAAAAACCTGAGAAAAAATCTCAGGTTTGAATTAATTATATTTATTCATAATTGAATCTAAACTTACCTGCTCTAAATAATCTCTAACCGCCTGTTCTGCTCTCTTAAGAGCCGGCTCAACTGCTTTCCACTGTTCCTGATTAAACTGGTTTAATACATAATCAGTGACCGGCCTCTTCTCCGGTTTGCCAATTCCCACTCTAAGCCGAGGAAAATCTTTAGTTCCTAACTGGCTAAAAATAGACTTAATTCCGTTATGTCCACCATGGCCGCCACCAGGTCTAATTCTAATTTGACCTGGTTCTAAATCAAGGTCATCATAAATAACCAGAATATCAGCCGGTTCAATCTGATAATAATCAGCTAATTGGCCCACAGCTTTACCGCTTTTGTTCATATAAGTCTGAGGTTTAGCTAACAAAACCGTGTCGCGGTTTACTTTTATCTTACTAATCTTTGCCTCTTTTTCTTCTTTAGTTAACGGGCGATTATAATAGTCAGCTACTCTATCAACCACCATAAACCCAGCATTGTGGCGAGTAGATTGGTATTTAGACCCTGGATTACCCAAGCCTGCTACTAATTTCATACTTATCCTCCTCATGAATTTTTAAAATATAATAAATTAGAAAAAGGCGCAATCACAATGATTACGCCTTTCTTAAATACTATTTTTCTTCTGTTTCAGCTGGTTCTTCTCCTTCTTCTAATTCTTCTAATTCTTCTCCTTCTTCCAATTCTTCTTCCTCTGCTTCGCCGATAACTTCTGGTTCTTCTAATTCTTCTTCCTCTGCTTCGGCAGCTGGAGTTAAATCTAACTCTTCAGGAACAACTACCGTAGCTACTACTTCAGAAACATCACTTACAATCTCAATGTCTTCTTCAGTTTCAATATTTCCTACACTCAGGGTTTCTCCCACTTGCAGTTCAGTTACATCTGCTGAAATCTTGCTTGGAATATTTTCCGGCAGACATTCTACTTCTAACTTTCTACGCAGCTGTTCTAACACGCCGCCTTCCTGTTCACCAACAGCCGGCCCAGCCAATTCAATAGGCACTTCAACGGTAATTTCTTCATCAAGAGAAATTTGATATAAGTCAACATGTAATAAATCTCCCTGAACAACATCTCGCTGTACATCCTTTACCATGACTGGTTGAGTTGAATCTTCTAGCTCCAAATCAATAATTTGGTTACCACTAATAACTTCCGAAATCTCTTTAGCTCCTACCTTTAGATTAATTGGATCCTGATCTTTACCATACAGAACACCAGGAACAAAGCCCTCTTTTCTTAACCTTTTAGCTGGACCTGATCCCGATTTGTCTCGCTTTTCAGCAGTAAGTTCTACACGTTCCATCTATACCCTCTCCTTTTCAAATTTTCTCACGCAGTACATTATAACATCTTTACTTTTAACTATCAACGAAATAACACACTGACTGATAAATCATCATAAATTCTTCTAATAGCTTTAGCCAACAGCGGAGCTACAGATAAAGTAGTTAATTTATCTATTTTCTTTTCTTCCAGCAGGGGGATAGTATTAGTTACTACTAAATCAGCAATAGGTGATTTCTCCAGCCGATTAATAGCCGGCCCCGAAAATAAAGGATGAGTACAGGTAGCAAATATCTTCTTTGCTCCTTGTTCCTTTAAAGTATAAGCAGCATTGGTAATCGTCCCGGCAGTATCAATCATATCATCTACTAAAATAACATTCTTATCTTCAACATTCCCAATCACATTCATTATTTCAGATACATTAGCTTCAGGACGCCGCTTATCAATAATTGCCATCTGAGTATTTAGTCGTTCAGAAAAATCACGAGCCCGCTTAACTCCACCAATATCAGGAGCTACTACAATTACATCTTCTAATTCCTTCTCCATAAAATAATCAGCTAATATTGGAGCCCCTCTTAAATTATCCACTGGAATATCAAAAAAGCCCTGAATTTGTCGGGAATGAAAATCAATCGCTACCAATCTATCCGCCCCTGACTTAGTAGCTAAATTAGCAACTAACTTAGCCGTGATCGGATCCCTGGCTTTGGCTTTTCGATCCTGCCGAGCATACCCATAATAGGGAACAACAGCAGTAATTACTTTAGCTGAAGCCCGTTTAACAGCATCAATCATAATCAATAATTCCATTAAGTTTTCATTAACTGGAGGACAAGTCGGCTGCACTACAAAAACATGATCTCCACGCACACTTTCATCAATTTCTACTCCTATTTCTCCATCACTAAACCGATTTACAGTTGCATCTACTAATTCAGTTCCTAATTCCCCGGCTATTTTTTCTGCCAACTTTGAGTTTGCATTACCAGATATAACTTTTAAATTCATCCCGCTTGATGACATCAATCTAACCTCCTACTGGTTTATTTTTTAGAGTTTTGATCTAACTTTTCGGCTGGCACTCCCACTACTGTAGTTTCTGCTTCTACATCTTTAGTTACTACTGCCCCGGCACCTGTAACCGACCTAGCTCCAATCTTAATAGGAGCAACTAAAGTTGAATTGCTGCCAATAAATACCTGATCCCCAATAATTGTTTGGTGCTTTTCTTTTCCATCATAATTAGCAGTAATTGTTCCTGCGCCTAAATTAACTTGCTGACCGAGTTTTGCATCTCCTACATAACTTAGATGAGGAACTTTGCTCTCCTCCGCAATTTCAGCCTTTTTTACCTCCACAAAGTCTCCTATTTTTGCCCGAGCACCTATCTGCGTTCCCGGACGGATATAGGCATACGGGCCAACTGTACTCTGCGGTCCAATTTCACTTTCCACAATGGTAGAAGTTTCCACTTCTACTCCTGCTTCAAGAGTAGAATCAACAATCCTGCTTCGGGGCCCAATCACCACTTTACTTCCAATTTTAGTCTTACCTTCTAGAAAAGTAAACGGATAAATAATGGTGTCTTGACCAATCTCCACTTCACTATCTATATAAGTATTATCCGGGTCAACAATAGTTACTCCTGCTTCTAGATGGCGGTCACAAATTCTTCGGCGCAGAATAGATTCCGCCCTAGCTAAATGCTTTTTGGTATTAACTCCTACTGTTTCCTCCCGGTTGTCAGTTACCACTGCTGTTACTAATTTTTCTTCTTGAGCTAAAATTCCAGGAACATCCGTTAAATAATATTCCCCCTGGGCATTATCAGGAGTTATCTTCTCCAGAGCAGACCATAATAATTCACTATCAAAACAACAAATCCCGGTATTAATTTCTTTAATTTTTGCTTCTGCCTCCGTGGTATCCTTTTCCTCTACAATTTTTACCACTTGTCCCTTCTCATTACGAACAATCCGCCCGTAACCAGTAGGATCATCAATCTCCGCCGTCAAAATGGTCGCTGCCGCTGACTTTTGGTAATGAGTAGTAACTAACTGATTAAGAGTCTCAGCTGTTAATAAGGGTGTATCACCATAAATAACTAATACAGTACCTGAAAAATCAGCCAGCAAATTTTGGGTTTGTTTTACTGCATGACCAGTTCCCAACTGCTCCTCCTGTAAAACAAATTCTATCTCTCCGGCGGTTTTCTTTTTTACTTGCTCTGCCTTATAACCTACTACCGCAATATTATGTACTGGCTCCAACTGCTCTACTGTATCCACAGCATGCTGCACCATCGTTTTACCGGCTACTTTATGTAAAACCTTGGGCAGCTCAGACTTCATTCTAGTTCCCTTACCAGCAGCTAATGTAATCGTTGCTAACTCTGCCATTCCCGTGCCCCCTTCAATCTGACTGAATTAAAATTAATTTGTTCCCGGACAACTTCCGGCTTAATCCTATTTATTCTTAGTTCTGGTGTTAACCCGGGCAGCTCTCCAGTCATAAAAAATTCCCGGGCATAAATCGGATAAATAGCATCCTTTAATCCATACTCAATAAACAATCCTAAATCCTGATAAGCATTAAATAAACCTATCGTTTGCCCCGAAAATAAGCACTCTATAATTTTATCCAGACTAGCCCCACCAATAATATTAGATAAATTGCTATTTCTTACCATCTGTAATGTATCATCATAATTCTGTAACCGCGGTAATTTTTGTTTGCCTGCCTTTTCTAACACAGTAATATCACAATTGAAATTATGGCCGACAAAAATATCAGGCCTTACCTCTGAAATTAACTGCTGTAAATAGGCAACTCCTTCTTCCGAAGAAACAGCGGGAGCCAAATCTGAATTAGTAATAATTACACCTAGCTCCCATTCTATTCCATCATAGACTGCATATTGAATAGAATCTAAATCACTCCATAAATACTCAGTATCTACACACATAACTACCTCTGCCTGGGAATTATTACTTAACTGCTCGCTAAATTTAGGCTCAGTTAAGCGCTGATAAGTTTCATCCAGCTCAGCTAACTGCTGTAAAAGTTTAGAATCTTTATTTTTAATTCCTAATATCTCAGCAATTTTTTCCAATGAAGCCTGTCTAAATTCTTTTTCCGTCGGGAAAGCAGCTAATATTTTTTCCCGCCTCTTCCCGCGCCCTAAAATTACTGCCAACTTATGTTCATAAACTTCTGTATTATATAATTCTTCTAAATCAAGATAAATCTTCATCCGCGTCACTTCCCTGACAAATTTTAAAGTATTAATTCCCGGGCCAGGTACTAATTTATCCAAATCATACCTATTATAACAAACAGCTTTTTTTAAGTCAAAAGCTTTAGGAAATTGAAGTTAAGATTAAGGTTGAGGTTGAGAATAATACTTTACTCACACTCAAGCTCAAACTTAGCTTTCCCCAATAAAAAAACCCCGCTCTCGGGATTAAATTACTCTTCTTCTTCTTCTCTATATTTGCCTAAAATTTCATATAACTGCCCGCGATTAGAAACAGGATAAAGGGAAGTTAGTCCTTTTTGCTGGCTCCGGCTGAATTTAGTCAAGGGTCGGCCATCATAAGCTGGAAATTCAGCCTCCTCTTTTTTCTTCTGGCCTTCCTCCACAGTACCTAATTTCTGCTTAACTCCTGCTATATTCAAGCCTTCCGCCAATAATTCTTTTATCTCGTTTAATCTCTGAATATCCCGTTCCGAATAAATACGTTGATTTCCCTCAGTACGAGCCGGATTAATCAAATCACATTCTTCATAGTATCTAATCTGGCGGCCAGTCAATCCAGTTTTATCTTTTACTACCCCAATTGAATAGATAGGTTTGGTATCTTCCGGCACTTTACTCCCCCCTCTCACTACTTAAATTTACCACCCAGCTGCTAGGTTCTACTTTGATTTTCTCTTCAGCTTGGCTCACTTCCTGTAAAACAACCAATGATGTATAATCACTAACTAATTTTTCATCCGGAACGGCAGTTTCTACCAATACTCCAATATCCAGCACTTCTGCCTTAAACTCAGTCATCAAATCCAGCATCCCTTTAGCAGTGCCGCCTGCTTTCATAAAATCATCAATAATTATTACTCGTGATTCTTCCGGCAAAGCTCTTCTCGCTAGCGACATAGTTTCAATCTTCTGGGAAGAACCAGTCACATAATTAATACTTACTACTGAGCCCTCAGTAACCCTGCTGTTGCGCCTGATACTTACTAACGGCAAATTCAAAGCCCGCGCAGTCATTAGCGCAATAGGAATCCCTTTAGTTTCCATAGTAATTACATAGTCAGCCTCTAATTTGGAAAACTGAGTAGCAAAAATTTCTCCTACATCAGACATTAAATCAGGCGCAAAAATTAAGTCTGTCATGTATATAAAACCACCAGGCAAAATACGGTCGGAATCCGACAACTGCTGACAGAGATAATCCACAGTCTGCTTTACTTCGCTTTTACTCTTGCGAGGAATAAATCTAACTCCTCCCGCTGCTCCCGAAACCGTTTCTATTTTTCCCATTTTTTCTTTAGTAAATACCTGTTTTATAATCGATAGATCTTCACTAATTGTCGACTTGGCTGCCTCAAACCGATCAGCAAAATAATTGAGCGAAATTAATTCATAAGGATGATCAGTTAAAATTTTAGTTACCGCTACAATTCTTCTACTTCGTCGCATCTTCATCGTTTAACGTCGACACTCCTTCCCAAGCACTCCCCTTTGCTTTACTTATCTTATCATTTAAAAACTAATTTGTAAATTGAATCTTACTGAAGAGAGATATTTTCGGTTTTTAAGCTATAATCTACTGTTTTAGCAGCTGTGATTTGGTAATCAGAAGTTAATTTTTGCTTTAATTCAGCGGTAACTTCTTCTGCTGTCTGTTTATTGCTTACCACTCCTAATACTGTAGGTCCGCTGCCGGAAATAATTGCCTTACTAGTCAACTCATCAACTTTCTCCTTCAATTCAGCTAACTCTGGATATAAGTCAGTTGCTATCTGCCCTAGGTCATTACTTAAATAACTAATAATCTGTTGCTTGTCCTGTTGCTGGAGAGCAGACAGTAATTTATCAGCAGCTAATTCATTCCTCGAGCCGGAAAAGTGGCTGTAAACTTCAGGAGTAGAAATTTTATACGGAGGATTGACTACTACTAAATCCAAATCAGGTACCGCAGGAAGCTCAGCTAAATCAGTCCCTATTCCTGTTGCCAGCTTTGTTCCTCCCCATAAACAAAAAGGTACATCCGCCCCTAACTGAGCTCCTCTAACTCTCAATTCTTTCGGGGTTAATCCTAAGTCCCATAACTTATTTACTGCCCACAGGGAAGCAGCTGCATCAGCACTTCCCCCGGCTAAGCCAGCTGCTAGAGGAATGTTTTTTTTAATTTCCACCTTCACTCCCGCTGTAATATCAAATTCTTCAGCTAATAATTCAACTGCTTGATAAACCAAATTTTCAGGACCAGTAGACAATTCAGGTAGATTTACTTTAATATCAATTCCCTGCTCTTGACGATAAAAAATCAGCTGATCAGCTAAATCAATAGTCTGCATCACCATTTTTACATTATGATAGCCGTCGTCTCGTTCATTTAGTACATCCAAAGCTAAATTGATTTTAGCCTGCGCTTTAACTTTGAGCATCATTGTTACCTCCTTATCTATTACTCTATTTCTTTTACTATTCTCCTAATTATATAAAAAGGCAGCCCTGCTATAAACCCAACTGCTATTATAAATAAAGCATTAGCTAAATTATTAACTTGCACTTCGTTACTGGCCACCAAAGGTAAGTTATCCGTGCCGTCAAATAAAACTAAATTACTATCTTTTTTATAAACAGTAGGCTGCTTCTGTTTTAATTGAGCATAAATAATCAAATTATCAGTGAAACAACTATAATAAAACAGATTCTCTGCCTCAGAATTAAAGTAGTTTCCGCTTCTTAAATGAAAACTGTCAGCATTTAAAATTATATACTCCTTACCAACTTGCCGAGGCTGCTGTAACCTTTCAGTTATTACTAATAATTCTTTTTTTACTTTCAACATTCCTTTATATTTTTTTATTTGCTCCTGAATTTGATTAACCAACTGACTATTATTAATCATTGGCCCATAAATTACTGTTTTAGGCGCCTGCATTTTATCCCCTCCCTGAGCAATAACTTATATTACCCAGGAAGTAAACAAATATTCACTTTTATAATCTTAAGTCATAAACTAATTATAAATATGCTAGATCATACCTTTGCCTTGACTAAGTTGATCAAGAAATACTATGTAGCGACATGATATATCATGTCGCTACATTTTCAAATTAAATTTTGGGAGGGATCATAGTGAGCAAAATTTTACTTGTGTTGGCGAAACGAAAATTATCTCTTTATCAACGCAATAATCTGATAAACAAATTCCCAGTAGCTATTGGAAAACCATCTCACCCCACTCCTACTGGCAATTTTAAGATAATTAACAAATTAAAAAATCCCTACAATCCCGCTTTAGGCACTAGGTGGATGCAGTTCACCCACCAAATGCACGGCATCCACGGCACCAATCAACCAAGACTAATTGGGCAAGCTGTTTCTCACGGCTGCGTGCGGATGTATAATCAAGATGTAGAAGCCCTTTATAACCAGGTTGCAGTCGGAACTGCCGTACAAATTAAACAGCAACCCCAATCTGCCCAGCAAAACTTTGCTAATTATTTTCTATATACAGTTCAACCGAATGATACTCTCTACAAAATAGCTAACAAATTTAATAGCTCAGTAAATAAGTTGGTTCAAATCAATAATTTACAGAATAAAACTCTTATTTATCCCGGCCAAACAATTAAAATTCCCACCGCTTAAAGAATAAAGTCGCCTAGCGGCGACTTAGCTTAAGTCTAAGGTTGAGCTTGAGCCAACCAGATTAAAAAAGCAATTCTTTTTGATTAATTTACTGCTGTTGATGATTTACTTAACCTCAGTCTCAAACTTAAACTAAACCCAGCTGCAAAAAATTATCCACAACCTCTAAAAAGTATAATTTGCTAAACAACGTAATAGCGACAGGGAGTTCCCTGTCGCTACCTAATATTTCTTTTGATTAAAATATTATCCCCGGGGGTGGTCAATAATATTTTTCGGAATAATCAGTTTCTGCCCTACTTCAATATAATCGGGATTTTCAATTTCATTAACTTCTATAATGGCATCTACAGTCGTATTATAGCGGGCGGCTATTTTATAAAGAGTATCCCCCGGCTGTACTACATAAACAATCCGCGATGGTTTATCTTCATCAGGTTGATCTACTACCGGTGAAACCTTAATAATTTTAGTTACCACATTAAATTCACGTAAAGCTGTAACCCGAACATACTCACTTAAAGTAGCCGTCACTTTAATAGCTCTATCTCCCTGCTTAGTAGCTCTAATCCGTTTGAGTACTACATCATAATAACAATACATCCCCGGTTCAGCTCCAGCTACACTGACAAAACTATTGAATTCTTCGGTAGCTCCCGGAGATTCATCTGAATAAACATGATGCACAGAATCATCATTCGCTTGGTATAGTACACTAGTTTCTAGCTGCCCATTAATTGATACACCGCTATCTTCTACTGTACAATTGACCCCTAATAACTTTCCTTTTGCTTCCACTATACTCTGAATATTAGGTTTATCCTGCGGCAGCGTATAATTCTGCACAATTGTATCAGTAACTTGATTTTCTCCTACTATCTGTTCTATTCGAATTAATTCTTTTTCAATTTTCACTTTGTCACTCGTAATATCAACCACTGCCATAATTTCTCGCGGTACCGTAACTTTAACTTCGATATTCAGGCGGGCTTCTACATTAATTTGATCTCCATTTACTTCATCCCCCGCAGCTAAAGCATAACTCCAGTTTTCTACATCAACATCAGCATAAACCTGCATCCCTTCTTCTACCTCAGGAATATTGATAGTTTCCGTAATACTAAAGGTTTCTGTTTCTAAATAAACCGGCTGAGCTCCCGCTTCAGTCGGTTCATCAGCAACATACAAAACTTTTGCTTGAAAATCCCCGGTAATATTTACCGCGCCTCCACCAGCTACAACATTGGCATCTACACTAGTAATCAATCCGCCATCAACTCTTAAAATCCTCTCTACTGGTCGATCTAACTGATCCAAAGTTCCCTCGACTACTCGCCGGTAATTATTTTTCAGAATTATATCATCTACTTGCACCAGTTCTTTTTCTATATGCTGATCATCAATTCCTGTTACATCAGTGATAATAGTAATAAATCTATCTTCAGTAATTCGTACATTAATTGCTATTACTACTGTAACTGTGATTTGGTCAGCTCCATTTAAATCATCTACAATTTCATAACTAGCATCTATAACTTCAATATCAACCGACGCTTCCATATCAGAAGTTATATCCGGTATCTCAATGAAAATCTCTTCATCAGCTGCTAATGCAAGCTGGTCAGCAAAGAAATGTACTGGCTGGCCCTCTTCTTCTGCAACATAAACAACTCCTAAGTCAATACTTCCACCGGTAATTGCCACGCCCCCATCTTCTACAAAAACAACTGATTCGCCATCGGGAGTCGCCAGCGAAATATTCTCTACTCCTACTTCCAACACTCGCTGAATAAGCGGCTTTTCGGCGGGAACTTGTAGAGTTCCGGTTACCGACTCTCGAACTGTCTCATCAGCTACCACATACTCCACTCTTACTTCTTCTTCAGTAAAATTAATACCCATCGTTTGCCCCCTTTGCATAAATTATAGGCTCGCTTCTATTCATAAATATATGCAGCCGGAGGCAAAATGTGTGTGATTTTCAGAAAAAAAATAAAATCTAACTAAGATAAATGGCTGAATCTGTATTTACAGGTTTCCGGCCAACTTCTTGATTATCAATAGTAATTACTCCTTCTGCTGTATTTTCTGTATAATGCCCTGTTTCCACTAACTGACCGATATCAAAATAAGCTATTTTTTTATTTTTTTCTTCTTCCACTGAAACTGCATTAACTCCGGAACCGGAAATTGCTTTTCCTTTCGTCTCCACCCCAAAAAACTTTACCTCTGAACTAGAAAAGGGACAGTTTTTAATCACTACCGGCAAATAGCCCGGAATTTGTACTTCGTTTTCCGGCGCTAACTGGCCAAATTCCACATCTGTCTGTTCTTGAACAGCGAGGTTCCCATAATCAATCGAACTATCATTTTCCCCTTGCTTAATCGAGGGCACATTAATTTCCTCCTTTAATTAAATATTTTTTATCCGCAGTTAATTTAATACCTTCCCATTTAATATTATCCCCCACATCTATAGTATAAATTCAAGAGAAGAAAATTATCCGCTGCTATTTTCTACTTTTACTAGTTGTCTATCCAATAATTTTTCTGGCGCCGGCAGAGGTACCGAGGACTCTACTTCATCAGTTTCTTCTGCTTTTACTACTTGTTTTTTTCTCTCCTTTTTGGTCTCTGGAGTTAAATTATCTATTTCTTTAACTGCTACTATTTTAGCAAGCGGTACTTTTATAAATTGATTTTCTTGGTTAGCAACTATAATAAAATCTGTTTCCACCTCACATAAAACTCCCTTAACTTCCTTTCCTGATTGAATAGAAACTTTTACCGGAGTATAGTCTAAACTATAATCAATTAATTCTTTCTTAAAGGTGTTTTCTTGACTTTCAGTACTGAACAAGGCTTCTTTCTCCGCCGCTGATAGTCTAGTCTTTAACTCTTCTTTTATTTGGAAGGTTATTTCCTCCTGCAGCTCTTCGTTCATTTCCTGCTTTAACTCTTCTTTTATTTCTGCTTTTAGTTCTTCCGGCAGTTGCTGGTCAGCTGCTCTATTATTAACAAAATCATTTTTATCCGCAGTTATAGGTTCTTTCTCAGTTGTTTCTAAATTATTAATAGCTTTTTTTAATTGAACTATTTCTTGGTCGGTAAATAAGAAATCATTATCAACCTGGGAAAAATCATTAACGGAAGGAGTAGGAGGATTAACTGCTGGAACTGGTTGATTATTTATTATTTCTATAACTATTTCTAATAAATCTTCAACTTGAAACGTCTGTTGGCCATTTCCTCTAGACATCTTTTTTCCCTCCCACTCACTTGTCTCGCTGAATGGTAATTGGCTGCTGGCTGCCTACTCCAATCAATTCATTGGGACCAAAAGTTAATTGTTCCTCCTGATAAGCAAACTCCATACTAGCCTGGTTCTCAGTAACTACCAATTCGAAATCCGTTTCCCTTTCCGGCTGTGAATTAATATAAAGTAGTCCCCTACCTGTAATTACTGCTTCTTTCTCAGTTTCATTAACTTCAATTGAAGTTATTTCTCCAGGACCAGTCGGTAATACAGAAACTCCTAGATTCCTCCTATCAATTTGACTGCGGTGGAAATACTGCAGTAGATTTCTTGCATTCTGTTCCGCTACATTGATTGACAGCTCAACAGCAGTAACTTCTTCAATTTCTAATTCAGAATCCTGATTTAAAAAATTAATTCGGATCTTTCTTCCGTATCCATACACTCTATCATTACTAGGGGTTATTTCTTCTTTCTCTTGCCTCTCCTTGTTAACTTCTTCTGGTTCCTCAAACAGGTTAGTTCCCGAATCTGATCTGCTGTCATGCTGACAGTTATGATCTTTTGAACTATCCTCTTCCTCACAGAGAACTGTCACAGCACAGATACAATCTAGCGGTATATATTTACGGCTGCAATTTTTATCTCCAGTTATTAAAGTTACCAACTGGGGAGTTACCTGACAGATACAGCCTTTCTGCCAGCAACACTTACTGCCTGATTTTAAGCTAATCACTACCCGATCACAATTGTCTCTTAATTTAGTTAATAGCTTTTTCAACTGCCTATTACACGATTTTTCATCTGCCATTTTATCCCTCCTTTCCCTAAAAGATATAGCACTAACATTTGATTTCAGTCAATACTTATGACTTCCCACCTATAAAAAATAGGGGCAGAGTAAAACCTACCCGCCCCCCATTCTAAGCCCTATTATCTAGGACAGCTTCCTCCTTTGCCTTCAACACAATTTTTAACCGCGCAGATGGAGTCCAGTAAAATATAAGTTCTCTGGCAAGGGTCTTCATCATCTAGCAAAACTACAAAGCAATCATCTACATCACAAATGCATCCTGTCCGCTTACAGCATTTATCCCCTGATTGAATAAAAATCGTTACCTGCTCACAATTATCTTGCAGCTGCATTAATAATTCTTTTAGCTCCTCTTGACACCTTTCTCTACAGGACATTTTATCCCCCCTTACAAATGATTTATTACAGTTTATGAAAGTAGGTCATAAATCGTTAATCATATAATTTATCTCACAAATTAAATTTGAATACTATCAATTAATTACATTCGCCATCATAAGAGCAGGAAGTTTCTACACAGTTTTCTATAGCACAGATGCAGTCCAACAAAATATAAGTTCTTTGGCAAGGGTCATCATCAGCCAGTAAAACTACAAAACAGTCATTAACATCACAAATACAGCCGGTCTGTTTGCAGTATTTACTACCTGTTTGAAGAAAAATCGTCACCCGTTCACACTCTGTTTCCAGCTGCTTTAAAACTTTTTTTAATTTGTTTTCACAACTTCCACCTCGATCTTCAATTTCATTTTGATAAGAACTAACTTCCGTTTCTACTCCTTCAATATCAGTCTCAACTTCCGCCATTTTCGGCCTCCTTTCTCAATCTTATCAGTATATAGTATGAACAAATAGCTAAAATCGTGTGGCTTAAAGATAAACCCGTTGATTCAAAATAACATTTTACTTCAAAAAATAAAAACTTGGTAAAAACCAAGTTTTAAATAGACTATTCACTTAGCCCTGCAAATTCCTGGGTGAAAATATTCTGGTAAAGACCGCCGCTCACAATTCCAATCCCTACCGCTGTAAAATCAGGTTCTAAGATATTTTCGCGGTGGCTTTTACTTTTCATTAACTGTTGATGCGCCGACTCTACATCAGGAGCTCCCGCTATATTTTCTCCGGCTAAATAATAATCAATATCCAATTTCTGCATCATATCAAAGGGAGAACCATAATTTGGTGAATGATGAGCAAAATAATCTCCCCGTACCATATCCTGACTTTTAGCCCGAGCAATTTTTACTAATTTATAATTAATCTGCAGAGGAAGCAACTCGTGCTGGCTGCGCACCTGATTAATTAACTCTAACATCTCTTTTTCTTCTCTAGTTAGAGTCGTGACCGTTAACTCTGTCCAGTCCTCAACAGAAGAGTCATCTTCTATTTCTGCCGTTTCAGAACTATTATCTGCCCTATCTTCAGTTTGGAATAATAATAAATTAAGCAAATTTTTAATCATTTGCCAGAACCCGTGAAAGACATTTTCTCCAGTAAAAGCAGCTGCCATCTCTACATTAATTAGTAATATAATCGTTAATAATATAATAACTAAGCAAATATTACGCAGCTTCAATTCTGATAACCTCCCTATTTTAATTAATTGCATTATTTTTTACTTCATTATATCACAGCATCTCCTCTACAATAGATGTAACTTTTGATAGTTATAGCAAGGGTTCTTTTAAATAGTTATTTCCAGAGCCTCCTCTACATTATGAATGTTATTACAAATAGTACTTTTTTTAGACCCCGCAAACAATAGTCCAACAGCCTTATTTTCTTTATTAACTACTACCGCCCCACTATCTCCCGGCTTAGAAAAAGGCTCCATCACAATTTGGTCTGTAAATACTGCTTCCGAAGAAGGTGACAGCTGAACTTTAATACTTACATTTACTGCCTTAATGCGAGAAGTAGTTACCCCGCTAGTACGACCGCTCTTCCATACCTTCATCCCCAATTCTGGCTTCACTGTTCCCTTTAGTTCTCCAATATCTAAAATTTCAGAAGTAATCAGCTCCGGATTTTTAGGTTCTGCCAGCGCACAATCTACTTTATTTTCCACTAGCGCCGGTTTTAATTCATACGCCTGATCAAATAATTTTCCCATCCCATTCAACACCCGCTTAAAGCCTAAAATCAATGGGCAATTAATTGGTTTCCGTTCATAAATAGGAACAAAACGATCTAAATAGCCAATTATATCTTCTTCTTCTCCTCCATCATAACTACCGGGCTGTAAAATCTTATCGCCTTTTTTTGCCCGGCCATCTTTTCCATTAGTTATGTTAGCTAGAACGTGATTATTAGACAGGATTAATGGTTTTTCCGTTTCTTTATCCTTGACTACTGCTCCAAAAGTGCCGGCCGTAATCTTATAATGCCCTAGACTGACACCTGGTTGAGCTGGTCTTAATCGATTAGTTCTTACTTTTTCCCGCCGAGTTAATAACTCTACTTCTCCAATTTCTATAACATCTGTTTTTTGTTCTTCTATATTCTGGGGGACCAGATGATTATCATTCAATTTTTTTTCTTCTACTTTATTATTTACTAACACAACTATACACTTTTCTTCCGTTTTGCGCCCGTTAACCCGTTTATAGCCGCAGCCCACCCCTACTACATTCTGCAGAGAAAATATATTATGCTTATACTTATTGATTATTTGCTTAATATCTGTCATTTTCTCCCCCCTTTCTGGTACTATCAATATATTCACCAGTCCGGGAGAAGTGTGCAGGAAAAATAAAAAAGCTGCTTAAGAGCAGCTTAGTTTAAATAAGAAAACTCCTCACCGCTGGAAAACCAGCAGTCAGGAGTTTAAACAGTAATACATCCTATTTTCATTTGATTTTCTTTAATTTCAATCTCTACAGTTTCTGTCAGAACATCCGCATAACTATAAGACATCCGCCGAGGGGTTTGACCATCTTCAACCGTTATTACAAACACGTTAGGGTAAGTTTCCTTCAAGACGCCTTCCCGCTCAATAATCTTTCTCCGCCCTTGGTTAGCCTTTAAGGTAACTTCTTTCCCTACAAAGGAATCTAAATCTTCTTTAATCTGATTTAAGATGTTGTTTTCCATGGAAGTCCCCTTTCATTCTTTTGAGTCAAAATCCATTATATCACAGGATGCTCTTAATTTCAAGAAATTTAATTTTATCAAACTTAATCTTCAGTGTCAATAATTAATCCAAATAATTGATTACTTAAAGTTCCAAACTTGGTTATACTCAACTTTTCTCCCCGGCGCCGCGAATCAATCTCTGCCCTTTGTAGAGCCTCATCTACTACTTCGGTAGTTAAATCTAAATTAGCTGCTTTCCGGAGAGCATTCCGAATTGTTTTCCGGCGCTGCTGAAAGGCAGCCCGCACTACTTTAAAGAAAAATTCTTCATCCTTAACTTTTATTTTAGGTTCTTCCCGCACTTGACAGTTGATTACTGCTGATTCAACTTTTGGGGGAGGAATAAAAGCTGTAGGAGGAACTGTAAACTGAAATACTGGATCTGAATAATACTGCATAGCAATTGATAATATTCCGTACTCTTTTCCTCCCGGATCAGCAGTCATGCGGGCAGCAACTTCCTTTTGCACCATTACTGTTAAATCATCAACATTAAAATCTTCTTCTAATACCCTCATTATAATTGGATTAGCTACATTATAGGGCAAATTAGCTACTACTTTATAGTTTGTTCCTGCTAGCTGATCAAAATCAACTTTTCGAGCATCCCCTTCAATTAGTTCAATATTATTATATTCAGCCAGTACATCTTCTAATACAGAAATCAATCTTCTATCTAATTCAATAGCTACTACCTGGTTTGCTTCTTCCGCTAACTTTTCTGTTAAAGCTCCCAAACCAGCTCCAATTTCTACTACTGTATCCTGGGAGGTAATTTCTGCAGCTCCTATTATTTGCGATAAAACAGTATCATCAACTAATAAGTTCTGACCTAAACTTCTTTTTAAATTAATATCATATTGTTGAAGTAATTTCTTTGTCTGCCGGGGATTAGATAATCTAATTTTCATCACCTCTAATTACTTTTTCAACTGCTGTTATTAATTCTTCAGACTTAATTCCATAATTATTCAACCGATTTAAAAACTGTTTTCCATTAGCATTTCCAATTCCTAATTCTTTCCCTACTAACTCCCGTCGATAGCTAGAATTAGTCTTTCCCAGTAACCCTAACTGCCTTAAATCCTGCTTACTAAACCGCCGGGAAACTGCTTCCCGTTCTATTTTAGCTTTCTCTAATGCCTGCTGAATAGCCCGCGGAGAAGCATTTTCAATTCCTATATCTGCCTCTTTAACTGCTTCAATTTGCGTTAGATAAGCTTCTTTACAGCCGGGAACATGTCGCTTAATTCGTTTTCTGATTAATTTACCAGCATGATCAGGATCAGTTAAAATAATTACTCCTTTTCTCTGTTGAGCCAACTTAATCCGATTTAATACTTCTTTCGTCAGTGAAAAACCACCTGTCACAATAACTTCTGCTTCTACCGCTTTTTTCACGGCAGCTAAATCATTCTTTCCTTCGACCACAATTACTTCTTTAATCATTCAATTCGACCTCCACAGGAACTGCGTTTAATAATATCAGCAGCTACAAGTTCGTGACAATAGCGATCTACTTCTTCATTAATAACTCTAATCAATAATTTAGTAGCCTGATTTCCCAACTGATAAGTGTTAATGTCTACCGTAGTTAAAGCAGGAGTTATCAATTTCGATAGCGGATTATTATTAAATCCAATCACTGCTATATCATCTGGAATCGCTAATCCCAGTTCCTGAATAGCCTGAATTGCTCCGTAAGCCATCATATCATCTACCCCAAAAATAGCCGACACTTCCGGCTGGGTTGTTAATAACTCCTTTACTTTCTGATAAACTTCCTGCTGCATTCCTTCAATCCAGAGTACATAATCAGAATCATAGTCAAGTCCGTTTTCAGCCAGGGCCTGTTTGTAACCGTGCCATCTATCCTGGTAAACTATATATTCTTTACTTCCCGTTACCAAACAAATATTTCGATGACCTAATTCAATCAAATACTCTACTACTTCTTTACTAGCTTGAATATTGTCATTATTAACCCAATAATTATTCTGTTCATCTTCTGGGCGTCCTACAATTACAAAGGGAAAATCAAGTTCCTTTAATTCGGTTACTAACTTATCATCTCGTTTAGCCCGTAATAGTAATAATCCATCTACTTGTTTACCCTTTACTGCCCGCATTGTCGACTTTAATTCCTGTTCTTCTCCATTGCAGTTAATCAGTAATAAACTATATCCTTTAGTCTGCGTAACAGCTCCTATTCCGCGTAAAACTTCAGCATAAAAAGGATCCGCAAATACTTCTTCAGCTGAATAGGGCATTACGAGACCAATCGTATTAGTTTTTTGATTAACTAGACTCTGAGCAATAATATTCGGATGATAACCGATTTTATCCATAGCTTCACGAACTCGATCCCGCGTCGCTTGACTAATTCGCGGATGATCGTTGATTACCCGGGAAACAGTGGATGGAGAAACATCTGCTTCTTTTGCTACATCTTTAATAGTTGCCATAAAACCCTTCCTTTCTTACTTCACACTTACTCTTCCCTTTTTTAGTATAACTAGATTACTGGTAAATATCAAGAAAATGCCACAGACAAAAAGTCTATGGCATTTCTCTGTTCTCCATCTATAATTTTATCCTTTTACACTCCCCAAAGTCAGACCGCCGACCAAATATCGGGAAGCAAACAGGAAGATTGCCATTACCGGAATCATAATCAATACTGAAGCCGCAGCAAAGTTGGCCCAGTCAGTATTAAATTGACTTGCTAAATTAGCTAAACCAATTGGTAGGGTATATACATCACTATCAGTTAATACTACTCGAGCTACTACATATTCATTCCAGGCAGTCATAAATGAAAATAAACCTGTAATAGCTAACGCCGGCTGAGCTAAAGGCAGTATTATTTTATAGAACGCCTGAAATTGATTCATTCCGTCTACCAAAGCTGCTTCTTCCAAACTCTCCGGAATAGTATCGTAATATCCTTTCATCTGCCAGACACAAAGCGGCAGAGCAAATGTCATATAAACTACTATCAGCCCTAATAAATTATTAGTCAAACCTAATTTAGCTAAAATTAAATACAGGGGTAATAGCAGCATAGGAGCTGGAAACATCTGCGTAATTAAAAAGAAAAGTAAGCCAGCTTTTCTCCCCGGGAATTTTTTCCGAGAGAATACATACCCGGCTGTAGAAGCTAAAGTAATTCCAATTATTACTGTAAAAAAGGCAACAATTAAACTGTTTTTCAGCCAATTGAAAAAATCTTTTTCAAATAGAATATTTTTATAAGCATTTAAAGTAGGATTTTCAGGGAAAATGCTTAAACTAGTAGTATGCAAATTATCTGACGGACGTAAGGAAGTACCAATCACCCGCAAAATCGGATAAATAGAAATTAGTATCGTACAGATAATAATCAAATGAATTAATAATCGTTTCCACTTACTGTCTTTTCTAACCGACATCACTAGCGCCCCCTTCTTGAATATAATCTAAGAAAGCAATACTCCAGGCAAGTAAAATCACAAAAATAATTAAAGAGAAAGCTGCTGCGTATCCATAGCGGTAAAAAGCAAAGGCAGCCCGGTAAACATAACTTACTAAGATTTCTAACTTCCCGCGGAGTGTATTTTCTGTCATTAAAACAATAACTTCCAGCCGGTTAAAGGTCCAGACCACCCCTAATATTACTGCCGGAGTCATTACTGGTTTTAACAGCGGCAGCGTAATATGTTTAATCTGCTGCCAAGGGGTCGCTCCATCAATTTCGGCCGCTTCATAAAAGTTAGGGTCTATACTCTGCAGTCCTCCTAAAGCAATCATCATCATAAACGGAATTCCTAACCAGACATTAACTATTATTACTGCCGCTAAGGCTGTAGGCACATCCTGCAGCCAATAGACTGATTCTAGCCCGAGCTTATTTAAAAATAAATTAACTGCTCCGTAGCGGTATTTAAACATACCCCGCCAGATTAAAATCGCAATATAAGGCGGAATTGCCCAGGGAAGAACCATTAAGGTGCGGTAAATCTTTTTAAACCGAATATCCTTATTCAATAAAATAGCATAAAAGATACCAAACCCTACATGGCAAACTACATTTGCTCCTGTCCAAATAACTGTAATTAATAATATTCGCCAAAAATCAGCCTGGGTCACAACTTCAAAAAAATTGCTCAATCCAATATAATTCAATTTACCCTGTTGAATAAATTGACGGAAACTAGACATATTAAGGTTAGTAAAAGCTAATCTGATATTATAGAAGAAAGGATAGATAAATATTAGTATAACCGCAATAAAAGCTGGTAACAACATTAAATAACTAAACTTATTCTGCCGCCATAAGTCACGCAGTGAAAAATCAAACATCCCTGATTCTTTTTTTAACTCCTGCTTCACTTTTGCCCCTCCTTAAAAATAAATAATAATTAAAAATATAGAGGGGGTTACCCCCTCTATATTCCTTGCTTTATTACTTTACTGCATATCCTTTACGTTTTTCTCAGCTTTTTTCTGCATTTCTGCTGGTGCATCAGCAGGGTCTAAATCGCCAGACATAACACTCTGCTGTACTGGTTTGATTCCGTCCCAGACACCTCTCATCTCAGCAATTATAGGCATTGGAGTTCCGTTTCTCAGCTGCTCAGCTGAAGCTTTTAAAAGTTCATCTTCCTGAATAACCGGCATATCAAATACTTCTTTATTACTAGGTAACA
>CAYFUT010000009.1:0-62937 GCA_964346395.1 uncultured Halobacteroidaceae bacterium | reverse complement strand
ACCCCCAAATCACAAATAAGATTTGGAGGTGGCTGCTCACTGCTTCACATATACTGAGAAAGCTATATGCTACTAGGTGAGTTTGAACGAAGTTTGGTATTTAAGTTTCCACCTAAAAATTCAGGCAACCCTTATTCGTTCAGGAGTGTCCACAACTCCTATATCCCTAATCTGTTTTACCATTTCGGGAGTACCATTTTTAAGATACTTTCTCATTATATTCAAACTACCATTTACATCAGCATTGATTATTTTATTACCCGTTTTGAATAGGCCTCTAGTTATACGCCTAGACTTATTATAGTCAGCTTTATTTAATTTTTCTTCATCTATTGCAGAACAACCTGATGTATAGGCTTCATTAACAAAGACAACTTTAATTCCTTCTAATTTAGCTTTATATTCTATTAAATCTTTAAATCTTTGAATAGGAATTGCTACAAAGTGTTTATTGTTTGAATTGTTTTGCTTAATGCCTGATATATTACCAATCACTATAGTATTTATATTATTTTTAGTTGCTAATTCAACCACCTTTCTACTAGCTTTATGAAGGTAATCAGCAACAAAGTTTCTTCTTTTTAATCTCAGGCTTCTAATTTGTTTGGTATCTTTGAATTGCTTACTACCTACTTGTTTCATTCTAGTTTTTTGAAGTTTAGTAATTTTTCTATTATAGTATCTATTTTCTGATTTAATTACTTTCCCATCAATGATATAGCTTTTAGGACTATCTTTTAAAGTAACAGTCGCTAAATTATCCAAACCTAAATCTATAGCCATTACATTATCTCCTGAAGCATTTTCTTTTTCATCTACTTTGTGAATTATGATTAAATACCAATCATCAGAGAGGTTATCCCTTTTTACCCTTATCTGTTGAAGATTATTTAAATTAACCAGGCTTTCAATTACTGGTGGTAACTGAAATTTAAGACTGTCCACCTGATATTTGTTTTTAATCTCCTTAGATAAGGACAAAAGAAGAGTCTCCTCTCTAACTCTAGTAGCTAGATTAGTAAAGATTATTTCACTTGGATTATTGTCTAAATACTTAAAATTAGGTGGTTTAGGCTGACCTTGATATTTATTAGGACTACTATTATAATCCTCTATCGAGTTAAAGTAACTTTTCCAATCTTGAGCTAATTGTTTAAATAGTTGTTGTCTATTATGGCTGTGAAGGTAATCAGTATGCCAATTGTCCTTAAATCTATCCTCTAATCGAGTATAGACAGGTTTAACATCTTCATTATTTTTAATTTGATAGTTAACTGTATTATAGAGCTTTGAACAATGCCAACTTAATTCTCTAACTATTTCTAATTGTTTATGACTAAAATTAGGCTTGAACTTAAATGACAATTTCATATCTTTACACCTCCCTTCTTAGTTGATATAATTATACCATAGTTCTATTTAGTTGTAAACTAAGATTTAGGAGGTGGAATGCCTATGAGTAGGCAATTTAATAGTAATCGTCATTCTGTTTATAGTCTTAAATATCATTTAGTTGTAATCACAAAATATAGACACAAGTGTATTAATTCTGAAATACTTAACGAACTAGAAAAAATATTTACTAGGTTGCTCAATGACAAAGATTGTAAAGTCTTAGAATTCGGAGGAGAAAAAGACCATATTCATATTTTATTTGAAACCCCACCACAGATACAGTTATCAAAACTAGTTAACACCTTAAAAACTGTATCTTCTAGACTTATCAAAAAAGATTATGAAGAATATTTAAAAAACTACTACTGGGAATCAGCCTTTTGGTCTAGAAGTTACTGTATTATTTCTACTGGAGGGGCTACTATTGAAACTATTGAAGAGTATATCCAAAGCCAAGGAGCGAAAGAACAAAACCGCCTCAATTCATCTCCACCTGAATCAAACTAAAATTCAGATGGAGTTTTCTTGAGGCATTTTAGATAAAAAATGCTATTTTATACCATGTTTTTACTTTATAAAATAAAATTCGATTTGATATCTCCTAAGTATATATTAATAATTAGATAAAACACCAATTATTCCTGTTTAAATTAGGATTAATTTTAGAATTATATTTTTTTCTTTACTATAAAGTAAAAAAATAGTATAATAACAGTAACTAATACTAACTAGAATAAAAAGGAGACCTTTTTTATGAATAGCGAAATCAAGCAGTTAAAAACAAAACTGAAGGACAAACTAAAAAAAGGAAGTTTTCTAGACGAAGAAGTACAGAAAATAAGCCAAAAATTAGATAAAAAAATTATAGACTACTATGAAAGAAAACAAGCAGAAAAGAAAATTAGGAAGCACGACAAAAAGAAATAAACGGCTTCCTAATTAATCTTTTCTCTAATTATCCAGTAGCCCCTACAGTATATCGGCGGTCCAAACTGCGGTACTGAATTGCTTCCCCAATATGCTCATCGGAAATTACATCTGCTTCTTCTAAATCAGCAATTGTTCGGGCCAACTTCAAAATCCGGTCATAGCCCCGCGCACTCAACTGTAAGCGTTCAATAGCCTGAGTTAGTAAATCTTCCGCTCCCGACTGCAAAGAACAATATTCTTCCAGCGCTGCACTACCCATTTCCGCATTATACTCTGCGGAGCTAGCTTCTAACCGCTGCGACTGCCTGCTGCGGGCAGCAATTACCCGTTCCTTTATCTCTTGTGAACTCTCACCCTGACGATAAGTGGTCAATTCATCTACTTCCAGCCGCGGCACTTCTAGATGAATATCAATCCGATCTAATAATGGTCCAGAAATTTTATTGAGATAACGCTTAATTTCATAGGAACTACAAGTGCACTCCCGACCTTGATCGCCGTAATATCCGCACGGACAGGGGTTCATACTGGCCACCAGCATGAAATCCGCCGGATATTCCAAAGTAGTCAGCGCCCGAGAAATACTAACTTTTCCTTCTTCTAACGGCTGCCGCAGCACCTCTAAGACACTCTTTTTAAACTCCGGCAGTTCATCAAGAAACAGGACGCCCTGATGAGCCAGACTGATTTCGCCCGGCTGAGGAATGCGGCCGCCGCCGATAATTCCTGCCTGCGAGGTAGTATGGTGCGGACTGCGAAAGGGCCGCTGACTGATCAGCGGCTGATCAGCCGAAAGTTTACCGATAATACTGAAAATTTTCGTAATTTCCATTGCTTCTTCTTTAGTTAACGGCGGAAGAATTGTGGGCAGCCTTTTAGCCAGCATTGTCTTGCCTGCCCCCGGTGGCCCAACCATCAGTACATTATGGCCGCCGGCAGCTGCTATTTCCAATGCCCGCTTGGCGTGAGCCTGACCTTTAACATCCTGAAAATCAAGCTGGTAGTCATCTGTTCGGCTTAACTGCCAGTTATTAACCGCCGGCTCCAGTTCTTCTTCTCCCAGCAGCCAGTCGATAGTCTCCCGCAAGCTGTTCACTGGAATTACATCCAGACCCTCTACTACCGAAGCTTCCGCAGCATTAGGTTTAGGCAGCAATACTCCCTGCTTACCGGCTTCCTGCGCCGCCAAAACCTTCGGTAAAATTCCCTTCACGCTCTTGACACTGCCGTCCAGGGACAACTCGCCTATTAGAGCATAATCGGTATCCACATCATCAGCAAGCACACCGCTCGCAGCTAGAATTCCCACTGCAATTGCCAGGTCGAAAGTTGGCCCTTCTTTTTTAATATCGGCCGGAGCTAAATTAACGGTAATCTTCTTAACCGGAAACTGAAAGCCGGAATTCTTGATTGCCGCTCGCACCCGCTCTTTGGCTTCCCGAACAGCAGCATCCGGCAGGCCGACTATGTTAAAACTAGGCAGGCCTTTCGCTAAATCTATCTCGACTTCCACTTCATAACCCTCAATCCCCAAGACTGCATTGCTAACTGTTTTAGCTAACATATGTATTCACCTTCCCACCATAATTTACTATGTAAGGTAACCAATGCATAAACAAATATGCATTGAAATCACAATATCTATTTTAAAGTGGTATCCTATATTGTAGGTGAGAAGGTTTGAGTAATTATGGAGTATACAGCCAAAAACTAAAAAACTTCCAGGGGAGGCCTCTTTAAGCTAAGATTTCTTTGCAATAAACTCTTCTAAAACTTCTGCAGTGGTCAATATTATTTCCCGACAGCCGGAAACATCGGCTACCTGCTTATTATAATATTTATCTCTTAGTGACCGGCACTCAATCTCCCCCATCCGTTCTTGATAAGCAGTTAAAAACTGCTCTGCCAGATCATAAATAAGTGAATTGTTTTCATGAGCACTATCATCTACGAATAAGACTCCTAACACCATAATTCCTCCGGTTAAGGCTCCGCAGACGCTTTCAACTCCCATTCCAGCACCAAAACCGGCTGCCATATGCAAAGCTTTTTCATCCAATCCCAAATCATAAACTTGATTGGCTCCGTACAAAATTGTTTCACTACAGCTCAAATCATGCTTTTCCATATATCCGTCCTTTATTAATTGACTCAGTTGTGGCTCAGCCATTAACTAATTCCTCCTTAATTTATTTGTAAAATTTTCATCAAAGATATTAACTCCGCTTTGCTCGCATTACGGCTAAATAAGTCCTGCAAGTTGAAAGGGAAATTTAGCCGTAAGACCTCATTATCAAATTACTGCTTACTCCGGGGAGGAAAAAGAAGAAAAATGTCGAAATAGGTAGAAAAAGGGGGGGTCATTCATGTCTACCAGAAAACAAATAATTAACATTCTAGTATTAATCACAATTTTACTAGTCACCTGTGTATCTCCTACCCTAGCTTCTAGAGAGTTAAAGACTCATTTCATCAATGTCGGTCAAGGAGATGCCGTATTCATCCAGCTTCCTAACCAGGAAACTATGCTGATTGATGCTGGCCGGAATAGTGATGAAGAGCTGATTGTCAACTACCTAAAAAAACAGGGCATCCACCGCCTTGATTATGTAATTGGCACCCATCCCCACGCTGACCATATCGGCGGTCTGGACAGTGTCATTGCCAACTTTACTATCGGCAATATCTATCTACCTGATGTTAGTCATACAACACAGACTTATAAAGATGTATTATTGGCCGTCAAACGCAAAAACAAGAAAATCACAGCCGGTAAAGCAGGCATCGAATTGGTCACTACCAGCCGCCTGCAGGTTAAGCTGCTCGGCCCCGTAAAAAATAATTATGAAAACTTAAACAATCATTCAATCGTAACTAAAGTTATTTATAAGGATACTTCCTTCCTTTTTTCCGGCGACGCCGAAGCAAAAGCAGAACGGCAAATAATTTCTGAAGGTTATAAAATAGATACTGATCTGTTAAAAGTACCGCACCACGGTAGCGACTCTTCCACTTGCCGTTCCTTCTTGCAGGCTACTGATCCTGATTATGCTGTTCTTAGTGTAGGTGAAGATAATAGATACGGGCATCCGTCCTCACAAATTATCTCTCGTCTTGTGAATCAAGGGATAGAACTATACCGAACAGACAAACAAGGTACTATTATTGCTGTCAGCGATGGAAAAAACATTTCTTTCAATGTAGAAAACACAGATACTGAACCGACTCACAATAATAAAGCCACCGCTTCTAGCGGCAGCGTAAACATCAGCTATCTAAATCTTGAAACGGAAGTAGTCAGGATTAAAAATACAGGGGAAGAAAATAGAGATCTTTCCGGCTGGAAATTAGTTAGTGTCCAAGGCCAACAGACTTTTCATTTTCCCGCCGATACCATAATCAAAGCAGGAGAAGCTATTTCTGTTGTCGCCGGACCAGACGCTACTTCCGGCTCCAACCAATTTGTCTGGGACGACTGGTATATCTGGAATAATAACGGAGATCCCGCTGAACTTTATGATGCAGAAGGAAATCTAGTTTCGAGTCATAAGTAGTAAATATTACTTACTACCGCACTCAGCTTACAAACTCATCTATAGCAGCTAAAAACTCTTCCCCATAGCGCTGATACTTAACCTCACCAATGCCGCTAACGGCCAGCAGTTCCTCCCGGCTGGTCGGTAGTCTAGCTGCCATTTCCTCCAGTGTAGAGTCATGAGCGACTACAAAAGCAGGATTCCCTTCTTCTTCCGCCAATTTAAGCCGCCTCGACTTCAATTCAGCTAATAGTTCTTCATTTATTTCTTCTTCTGTTATTTCTCTATCTTGTTTACCTGCCGAAGCTTCAGTTTCTTCTGCCGGTAGATCCAATTCAACTTCCGGGTCTACCTGTTCATTTAAAACTCGACTTCCTTTTCTAGTCAAGCCAATCATCGGATAACGCCCGCTGCTCTGCTTAATATAACCAACTTCCAGCAGCTGTTCTACTAAGTCCCTTACCTCATTCTGAGTATAACAGCTCAACAAACCGTGATTAGAAAGTTGGTCAAGATTATTGCGCTTAATTTTTTTTGCCTGAGAACCGGCCAATACTTTAGCCGCGGTAGTAACCCCAAAATCATCTTCTAAATGCTTTACACAGCGCAGCATCTGGCCTATAAGCGATTTATTCTCTCCAGCTTCATTAGTTATCTCCTGTAAATTATTACAGTTATCACAACCGGGGCAGTCGATTTCCTGCTCCTTACTCTCAAAATAGTCAAGGATAAACTGGTGCCGGCAGTCATCAGTAGTGGCATACTCACATATCTGCTCTAACTTATGATACCGACTCTGTTTTAATTCCCGTAAGTTACTAAAATCAATCTTAGTTAACCGGGGAGAATCAATCTCCTGTTTGATCTGATAGATGTGCTTTCCTTTCTGCCACCCTGTTTTTTCTAAATAACCACTGCGGCAAAACAAATTAAAAATAGAACGTAAGGTATATTGGTCTACAGAAAAAGGCAACTTCTGCTTTAAGTTGTAGAAATTAACCTGAATCCTAGAACCATTCTGACTAGCTAACCATCTACCGACCCGCTTAATTACCCAGGATTCTGGATAATCAGAATCAATGAAAAACTCAATTAAACTTTTATCTTCTGAGCAATAAAGTAATACACATTTGCTCGGCCGACCATCTCGACCGGCTCGACCTGCCTGCTGGTAATAGGATTCAATGTTTTCCGGTAAATCATAGTGGATTACCAGCCGAACATCTTCTTTATCCAGCCCCATCCCGAAAGCCTTAGTAGCCACTACCACATCCTTCTGTCCCCGCATAAATAGTTCCTGCGCTTCTTTTCGATCCGCCGAATTCATTCCCCCGTGATAACCGACAGTCTGATAATCTTCGGTAAGTAAATCAGTTAACTCTTCTACATTGCTTCTAGTTCCTGCATAAATAATTGCCGGCACCGCTTCGGCTGCCAGAAGACTAGTTAACTGGTCTTTCTTTTCTGCTTCTCCTGCTACTTCTTTTACCGCAAAGTTTAAATTGTCCCGACTAAATCCCTTTACTACTTCCTGGTAATCAGCTAACCTCAGTTTAGAAATAATATCCCGTCTTACTTCGGGAGTGGCCGTAGCTGTTAAACCCAGCACCTGATCAACTGCTAACTGGTCCTTAACTGCTGCTAACTTCAAATAATCCGGCCGGAAATTATGCCCCCATTCTGAAATGCAGTGTACCTCATCCACAGCCAATAATCTAATCTCCAACTCCTTAATGACTGCTAAAAATTTATCAGACTGAAACCGCTCAGGGGCTACATATAAAATATCATACTCGTTAGCTCTCAGCCCGGCCAGTACTTGTTTTCTGTTTTTACGCGTTAAACTACTGTTCAAATAAGCTGCTTTAACCCCTTTATTAACTAATTTATCCACCTGGTCTTTCATCAGTGAAATCAAAGGCGACACTACTACTACTAATTCAGAATAACAGACAGCAGGAATCTGATAACAGAGCGATTTCCCACCGCCGGTAGGTAGCACCCCCAGAACATTTTCTCCCTTAAAAATATACTTTAGAATCTCCTCCTGAGTAGCAAAGAAATTTTCATAACCAAAATGTTTTTCCAGTTTTCGTCTAGCTACTTTCATCCAGTCCATACTCTAACCTCTCCCACTTAAGTCATTATAATTAGCGACTCTTATTTTTAAAGTACGGTCTTTATTATACCATAAGTTACTGCTGATATTAAATTATAATCCCCATAAGCTGCAAATTAAACATTTTTTAGGTGATTAGGTTAAAATTGGTTTTGCGGTTTCTTTAGTTGTCTTTTTCTGATATACTAATAGTGGGGGTGGAAACATGTGGGTAATTGATAGATGTGAAGGGGATAAAGCAGTAATCGAATATAAAAATAAAATATTCGACGTTCCCAAAGCAGCTTTACCTGCCGGAGCTAAAGAAGGAGACGTTCTGAAAGTAATTATTGATGAAAAAGGAACTGCTAAAAAACAAAAAGAAATTGATCAACTAAAAAATAACCTATTTAAGTAAAAAATAAATATTTTATTTTGACGTAGATTAATAACTTTACTATAATTAAAAACCACTAACCAGAAATTTCATTCCCGTAAGGAGGAAAAAAGATGGAACTCAGTGAAAAAAAAGAAAAAGCTCTCAATCGAACAATAGACCAGATAAAAAAAGAACACGGTAAAGGTTCAATTATGAAACTCGGGGAAGCAGAAGCAATGGATGTCGAATCCATATCCACAGGAGCTCTGACTTTAGATAAGGCTCTGGGCGTAGGAGGTATCCCCAAGGGCAGAATTGTAGAAATTTTCGGCCCAGAAGCTTCCGGGAAAACTACCCTTGCCCTGCATATGATTGCTTCAGTACAGGCGGAAGGCGGAATTGCTGCTTTTATTGACGTAGAAAATGCGCTGGACCCTACTTATGCTAAAAGTATCGGCGTAGATATTAATGAACTGCTCGTTTCTCAACCCAATACTGGAGAAAATGCTTTAGAGATCGTAGAAACTTTGGCCCGCAGCGGAGCAGTAGATCTCATTGTAGTTGACTCTGTAGCTGCTCTGGTTCCCGAAGCAGAAATTGAAGGAGAAATGGGCGACGCACACGTAGGCCTGCAGGCACGGCTGATGTCCCAGGCTATGCGCAAACTTTCCGGGGTGCTCAGCGAAAGCAAATGTACCTGCGTCTTCATTAACCAGATCAGAATGAAAGTAGGCGTCAGATTCGGAAATCCGGAAACTACCCCTGGCGGCCGAGCTCTTAAATTTTACTCTTCAGTTCGGCTGGATATTAGGCGCAAACAGGCTATCAAAGACGGCGAGGAATCCAAAGGCGCCCATACTAAAGTTAAGGTGGTCAAAAACAAGGTAGCTCCGCCCTTTAAAACAGCTAATTTCGATATTTACTACGGCGAAGGAATCAGCCAGGAAAGCTGTTTAATCAATTTAGGAGAAGAAACCGAAGTTATCGAACGGGCCGGAGCCTGGTATTCTTATGACGGCGAGACGCTTGCCCAGGGCCAAGATAACACTATTGAAAAGCTAAAAGATAATCTGGAGTTAAAAAATAAAATTGAGCGCGATATTAAGCAGGAGATAGGAATGGTGTCCTCTGAAGAAGAAAAAGAAGAAAACACAGAAGAGTGAAAATAAAACGGCAGGATAGGTTTTTAAGCCCTCCTGCCCCTGCATCCACCTCTTACCTCTAAGTAAGTAGAGTTGAATCTACATCTTTAAACTTCTGCAGAAAAGTGATCAACTTTTCTTTTACTGCCACAAAATTTTCTTCATTTTCCGATTCCATATTTAAAACTAAAACTGGGTCATGGAGAGATAACCGGAGTAAAAACCAGTCTTTTCCGCCGCAGTTAACCCGAATCCCTTGATAATTTTTAGGAGCTACTTCCCAATCTTCTATTTCTTGAACGTAATCCTTCAAAGTATTTAATATCTGCTCCCCGTAAGCCTGAAAATCATCCCGCTGAATAGTCATCCTATATTCTTCTGTTATTTCTGCTTCGTGCAAATCAGCAATTAAATTACTGATACTTGCCCCCGCCTCTAGTTGCAAATTAGCCATTTTAATTAATATTTTAGCTATTAAATAAGCTCCATCATCTAAAAAATAATTTTCCTTAAAAGCTGCGTGCCCGGAAGTTTCAATTGCCAGCGGTGCTTCTTTTCCTGCCTTATTTAATCTAACTGCTTCATTAATAACATTTTTATAACCTCGTTTAAACCGGTGATGATGACCGCCTAATTTTTCTTCAATAAACTGCTGTAATCCCTTTGAAGTAACAGAATCAGTTACTATCATAGCCCCGGGATAGTCTTCTAACACAATCGCAGAAGCTAAAGCAATTAACTTATTTTTATTTATTATCTGACCTTCACTATCTACCACTGCCGCTCGATCTACATCAGTATCAAAAATTATTCCCAAATCAGCCTTGTTATCGACAACTGTCTTTCTGATAGCTTCCATAGCAGCCTCATTTTCTGGATTAGGTACATGATTAGGAAAATAACCATCCGGCTGTAAAAACTGACTCCCAGAAGTATCTGCTCCTAATGGCTCCAAAATTTCCTCCGTAAAGAAACCGCCGGCTCCATTGCCAGCATCCACTACAATATTAAATCCGGCCAGAGGTTCCGATTGGTCTCCTTTAACCTCACTTCGAATCTTATTCACCAGGTATTGGGCATAACCACTAATTAAATCTATTTCCTTAATTGTCCCCTGCTCTTCAGTTAGCGAAAAGTCTTTCTGGTCAGCAATAGTTAGAATACTTTCAATATCTTCCTCCTCTAATCCACCTTCCGAGGTGAAAAATTTAAATCCATTCCGATTATAAGGTAAATGACTAGCGGTAATCATTATAGCTCCATCATATTCATAATCAGCCAGTACTGTCGACATAAACATCGCAGGAGTAGAAGCCAATCCACAGTCATATACACTAGCCCCGCAAGCCGCAAGACCTGTCAGCAGAGCTTTTTTTAGCTTCTCGCCTGTAATTCGCGAATCCATCCCCACCCCTACTTCTAATCTTCTTTTCGGCTTATCCTGCTGGCTACTTAGCCAAGAAATATAACTTTTACCAATAGTCTCGGTTGCTTTCTCTGTTAACTCTACTGCTCCTTCGTTTTCTGCTACCGCTACACCTCGAATGTCTGTACCACTTTTTAGCTGCATCCAATTTTTCATCACAATCCCCCCCTGATTATTTTATACATTTGTAAATAATAGAAATTTATTTTATGGAAAACAAAATATATTATTTTTATCTAAAAGAATACGCATCTAGTTTAATTACTTCAATAAAAATGGTGAATTCACCTGTAAAAATTGGTGAAATTATAATTCACATTTTCTCTTTTATGCTCTTTATAATTCTATTTCCCCTGACTTATCCGCAATTTATTCAGATAATTCAACAGGATAGTTACTTGTTTGGACAAAGGAGGCTGAATAGTGACAGCTAAAATTAGACGCGGCAGCAGCATTTTATGTTTTACCTTTACTATTATGAGTTCTCTAGCAGGAGCAGTGATTCCACCCCTGATTCTAGGTCTAGTAGGATTGATTCTATTACCAGGTAACCGAAAATCAACTTATAATGTTAGAAATAAAACGGTTAGATAGTAAATATCCTTCTTAAGCTTAGGCTATACTTCAAAAGATATCAGAATTCAGCTTTGTCTAAAATAAAAATTTAAGTCATTAAACTAAAAGTCCCCTGGGAAATTCCCGGAGGACTTTTAATAGTTTATTTAATTTTCTTCTGCAGAGTAGTCTTGACTTCTTCCGCCGTTTTTCCCCGGGCATTAATTACCGGGGCTTCCGTTTTTACATCCGCCTGATCCATTAAGTTATGATCTTCCCCACTAATCACTACTGCCTCAGCTGCCGGCAACTGCTCTTCCGTCAAATTTACTACCTCATAACCAGTTGTCTGTAGGTCTTGAGCAATAACACCTAAATCCTCTTCAACTGCTACTTTCGGCTCCACATTCACCACTCCTTTGGCTAAATGATACTTTCTTTGATTTAGGTTATCACTTTACTGATGAAAAAATACACCAGCTGAAAATAATTTGTCTGTGCAATAAAATTATCCAGCCTAAGAAGTTACTAAAAAAGCATTCTTGATTAATTCAATCTGACGGTTCTCCTCCTCTAAACCAGAAATAGCCACTAAATCAAAACGGCAGTTGCTAGTTCCACCTCGTTCTAATAGATAATATTTAGCCACCCGCTGTAAATGCTGCTTTTTGCGCTGAGTAATCTGTTCCTGCGGGGTAATACTTGTCCCTTCCCGGGCCAACTTAACCTCTATAAACGCAAGCACCCCTGCTTCCCGACCAATTAAATCAATTTCTCCATGCCGGGTCCAGAAATTTTTTTCAAGAATATCATAATCGTGAGCTAATAAAAAATGGCAGGCAATTTCTTCCCCATATGATCCTACTTCCCTATTATTCATCTTTCTTCCCCTGCACTTATTATTAACTCTTGTGCTTAATCTATGCAAATTAAATTTTAACCAAAAAATAAATTATAGATCTTTATCTATTAAAATGAAATATTTTACAATTAACCAAGGATTTTAATCCTTGACCTCTAATATCAAATAGTAAAGACAAGCTAGTAAAGGAGGGATACTATCTTTTCCAAATTAATCGTTTCCTTGACTTTAATTAACTTTGCTGCTACTTCCTTTCTCAATCAGGCTCCCGGACCAGGAATTCTATTCATTCTGCTTATTTTTCCCGTTCTCAAACAGGGGAGAACAGCAGCTTCTACTTCCCATTTAACTTCTAAAAACTACTCTGAAATTATAACCACCGCGGAAGAACTAAGAAAAAACAAACAAGTTACCCAGGCTGAACAGGCCTATTGGCAGGCTATTAAAGCAGGAGAAGCCAGCTCTGATTGGCAGACAAACGGACCGCAGGGTAAACCCTACAAAAAATTGGCCAAACTCTATTACCATACTGAGCGTGATGAACAGGCCTTAGAAGTTATCGACCGCTACCTTAAGTTGGCCCGCAAATTTGATATGAATACTGAAACCATAGAGCAGTTAAAACAGCGGTTGGCCCAGGGTGACTTCCGACGCTTAATTAATAAATACTCTTAATTTCTCTGGTATCTAATCGAATCAAGCAGGAAATCTGGTTTTTATCAAGAATTACAACATAAGATGTCAAATTAAACTTTGCCAATTTAAGGAGGAACCAGTTATGTCCGCACAAAAGGAAAACAATAATCAACCCCAAAAACAAGAAGAAGACGAAACTTATTCTTTCGACCCTAAAGTACTCTTTAACGCCCTACAAATCCAGAAAGAAATAAAGGAAGAAGGAAATAAGAGTGAAAAAAGAGATAAAACTATTCTCGTAATCTCTATCTGGGCTCTTATTTTAGGCGTCATTAATCTAATTCTTAATATTTTTCAATTATAACAGTTTTTATTTATTAGAAAGTTGCAAACAGATTAAAAATAAAATATAATATAAAGTGCATAGGCTATCGAAAACTATATTAGCTCAAAGGAGCGGTTATGATGAATAAACGAGTGATTATAATTTCTTTAATCATTCTCTTAGTAGCTGCCTGTACTGTAATAGCCAAAGAATTTTTATTAGTCAAAAATGAAGGGGAACCCTTGCGAACTGACCCCGGAGGAAGTGTAATTGCTCAAGTTCCCAAAAACTCCAAGTTAGAAGTAATTAATAGCTCAGAAGATTGGGTGCAGGTAAAAGGAAAAGTAGAAGTTCAAGGGTGGGTTCGTAAGACAGCTACTACTCTAGATGATGAAGCTTCCAACCCACCTTCAGGTACTGAAATTGGAGAAGATTTTGTCTATGACAACATAAATTTTATCAATGCCAACGGAGTAGTTAAAGTTACCGGTGAAATGACCAACCAATCGGACGAAGATTATCATATAGTTACTTTTTTTATTACTGCCTACAATCAAACTAAAGAAAAAGTAGCCAGCGGTTATATTAATATCGGTAATTTTTCAGCCGGAGAAACTAAAAGTTTCACCTCAGTTCTAAACGGTAAATATTCCGAAATTAGCGATTATAAAATTAAACTGGTCAATAAATAATCCCTTCGCTTATATTCTAATTTTCTCCTTCCTGATTAATCTCTATTATTAGCCCTGCATCAATTTAATTCTTAAAATCAAAAAAACAAAAGTAATAATTACCGGATAATTATCCCTACATATCCAGAAAAAAATAATAGATTTATACTTATATTCGATAACATTCTCATATAATATAATAAAGGTGTCAGTGGCCACTGACTACCTTTATTATATAGATTACCCCTCCATGGTTTGCCTGCTTTCCTCTGGAGGGGTACCTACATACTGAAAACCTCCACAAAATTAAAAATTTGGTGGAGGTTTTCCTGGACTAATTACGCTAAACTTCATGCTTTAACGTCAAGTGAACCGCCGGACAAATCTCCTTTTTTCTTTAACACCCGCAGCAGCAGCTGCCCATTATACCAGCCTTTAACTCTCACTTTTACTTGGTCTCCCGTTTCTAAATCAGCCAATACCCGGGCTTCAATAGGACGCTTGTCAAACTTAATGACGGCTGTCTGCTGCTTTTTTTTAACTTCTAGCACTTCTCCTGTCAATACTTCTCCCGGTTTGATCATCAGCCTCAGCTCCTAAGTTGTTTTTTGCACTACTTCATAGGAAGTACGGTGAATCGGAGTTGGCCCGTGTTTCTTTAAAGCATTAATATGCTCGGCAGTACCATAGCCCTTATTACTTAAAAAATTATACTGCGGATACTGCTCATGATAATCCTCTAACTTTCTATCGCGAGTAACTTTAGCAATAATTGAAGCAGCAGCAATAGAAATACTTCTACTATCTCCTTTTTCGAGACCCTGCTGCGGAATATCAACTGCTGGTAGTTCCTCAGCATCAATTAATAAATATTCAGGCTCCCACTCCAAATCAGCAATAGCTTTTTTCATTGCTTCATAAGTAGCCTGTAAAATATTTATTTCATCAATTCGGTTATTATCTACACTTCCTACCCCCACCGCTTCTGCTTGTTCATAAATAACTTTATACAGTTCTTCACGCTTTTTAGCCGATAGCTGTTTTGAATCATCAAGTCCTAAAATTTTCTTTTCCGGAGACAAGATAACTGCTGCCGCTACTACTGGTCCTGCTAGCGGCCCGCGCCCTGCTTCATCAAGCCCAGCTACTGACTGATATCCTTCCTTCCATAGTTCCTGCTCATATCTTTTCATTTGATTATATTTTTCTTCTATTTCCTGTCTTTCTTTCTTCTTCCGCAGTAAACTGCGAGCTATTTGCTGCACACCTTTCCTATCATCAACTGCTAAGTCATCAATTAATTCCGGTGGAACCTCTTCTAACTGATTAACCTTTTCTTTAATTTCTTTAATTTCTTTAATTGTCAACTCAGAAACTTTCACTCCCAATCCCCCCTGCTAACACAGACTTACTTATATTATACAATAAATACCATCAATGTTAAAACTATTTACTGAAATTCCTTTGGCGGTTGTTCAAGAGTTATACGTCCTAATTTCCCAGCTCGAAATTCTTGAATGATTAGTCGGGAAATCCGTTCCCTATCAACTCGACCTCCTGACTGTAAGCAGCCTCGCTTACGCCCCATTTGAGCAATTAGATCATAGGGGGGCAGCTCCAAATGGTCTAACTTAAAACGTGATTTCAATTTCTCTGGAGCTAATTTAGTTAAGACTTCAACCAATCGATAAGCAAGAAGTTCCGAATCAAAATTACCTTCGCTCACAGCACCACAAATTCCCAGCTTAACCCCTGTTTTCTCTTCACATTTAGGCCATAATACCCCAGGAGTATCTAATAATTTAAACCCAGACTGCAGCGTTACCCACTGTTGGCTCCTAGTAACCCCTGCTTTATCACCAGTACGGGTCTTATTTTTAGCACTTAACTGATTAATCAATTGCGACTTCCCTACATTAGGCACTCCTACAACTAATAAACGAATATCTTTCTGTTGGATTCCTTTAGCAGCTAATTCTTCCTCTCGATTTTCCATTAGTTCTTGTACCTGGACTAAAATCTTATTCGTTCCGCGGCCAGTTAAAGAATTAACTGCTACTGCTGAATTAGATTGACGAAAATAACGCAGCCACTGCGTAGTCAACTCCGGATCTGCCAAATCAATTTTATTTAATACAATTACTTTTTGCTTGTCCGCTACTAATTTATCTAAGTCACCATTATGACTGCTAACTGGAATCCGAGCATCAAGTACTTCCAGTACAACATCAATTAATGTTAATTGTTCCTGTAAATTTTCCTTTGCCTTAGCCATGTGATGGGGATACCACTGAATTTCCACCTGTTCTCCCTCCTACCCATTTCATTCTACTAAACGGCCAAAAAATAACAAACGGCTTGCCTAGAATATTTTCCCGAGGGACAAACCCCCAAAATCTACTATCTTGACTATTGTTCCGATTATCTCCCAACACAAAATAATGCCCCGCCGGTATTTCAGTCAGCGGATAATCACTATAACTATGTTCTTTTAAATAAGGTTCCGCCAATAAATCTCCGTTTACATACACCTGGCCGTTAGAAATTTTTACTTTATCTCCCGGCAGACCAATAATTCGCTTCACAAACTTCTGCTGAGGATGAACCGGGTACCTGAAAACTATTATTTCCTGCCGCTCTGGCTCCCGAAAGCGATAAATAAATTTATTTACAAAAATTCTATCTCCTGGCTGCAGAGTAGGCTCCATAGAACCAGATGGTATATAAAAAGCCTGAACTACAAAAGTGATTAATAACCAGGAAATAAGGGCTGCCGTAGCTACTACTTCCCCTAATTCTCGCCACATGAATATCCCCTCCTGTCCCAATCCAATTCCTTACTTCTTAACTCATTCTATATCTCTATTCTTTAACAAAGAATTATTTTCTATACAAAAAGAGACAGGCCGCTACGACCCGTCTCTCCTTTATCATCTATTCTCGTTTTTCTTTAACGCGAGCTGCTTTACCTGTTCGCTCTCGTAAGTAATACAACTTAGCTCTACTTACATCGCCCCGCTTTAGAACTTCTACCTTAGCAACTTTGGGAGAATGGAGAGGAAATACTCTCTCTACTCCTACGCCAAATGATTCTTTCCGCACTGTACAAGTTTCGCGTACACCGCCGCCTTGACGCTTAATAACAGTTCCTTCAAAAACCTGAATTCTTTCTTTTCCACCTTCTTCTACCGTATAATGAACCTGAACAGTATCTCCCGCATCAAAATCCGGCAAATCATCCCTCATCTGCTTCTGTTCTACCACATCAACTAAATTCATTATTTTTTCCTCCTTTTATTAGACGTTCTTACCTCGACAATCAGGAATAAAAAATATAAATTGAATTTATAATTGCTTTTTTCCTGACTACAGGTAGAGGACCGCCCAGTTTTTTCCACGAGCATCATTATAACACAACAAGCAAGTGATTACAAGTATAAGCTCAAAAATTAAGAGAAATCATTGCTACTAATTTGATCTATTTACATTTTCTCCATTTCTCATTCTCCATTGCTTTTTAGTAGTCTGTCTAAAATAATTGCCGCCGCACTCCTGACTGATAAGTGATTATAATCGCCCGGACCGTAAATAGGTTCTAAAATATAATCTGCTTCCTCCATCACTGTTTCGGTTAGTCCCCAGCCAGTACCTAATAAAATAAGATACGGCTGCTCTTCACTATGTATTTTATCTCTTAAATTTTCATAAGCAATAGTATGGGGATAAGTCCGTGCATCAGTCGCTACTGTTACTGGAGACTGTCCTTCCCTCGCTTCAATATCAGTTACTACCTCTTCTAATGTCGACTTAACTTCAATTACCTTAAATGCTTCTTTTCGATCCGGATTGTACTCAGCCCCAAAATCACTAAACCAATAATCATTCATTTTTTCTACCATTTTCTGCTGAGAATCAAGCGGATTCACTACGTAATATTGGTTTATATTATAAGTACGACCTGCTCTGGCAATATCATGCAAATCAAGATTAGTAACAGTAGTAGTAATTACCTCTTCATTTTTATTATAAACTGGATAATGAAGTAAAGCTAAATAAATCATATTATTCATCCTTCCCTAATTCCTGTTTCACTTCTGCTAACAGCTCTTCTTCGGTAGGTGATAACTTCTTCTCTGCCAATAAGTCAGGCCGCCGTAAGAACGTCTTTTTCAATGCCTGTTTCTTCCGCCAGCGGTCTACTTTCCCGTGATCTCCACTCAATAAAACACTGGGCACTTCCTGCCCTTGATACTCCTGGGGGCGGGTGTATTCAGGATAATCAAGTAAGCCGTGGTAAAAAGAATCCTCTTTCACTGAATCTGGACTGCCTACTACTCCGGGAAGCAAACGAGCTACTGCATCAATTACTACCATCGCTGGTATTTCTCCCCCCGTTAGTACATAATCTCCAATTGACAGTTCCCGCGTCACTACTTTATCTCTTATCCGCTGGTCTACCCCTTCATAATGTCCGCATAGTAAAGTAATTCTATCTTCAGCAGCTAACTCCTCCGCTGCTGTCTGATCAAACTGTTGGCCCTGCGGGGTTAAGAAAACAACCGGTTCTTCCGCCGTCAACTCTAAATCTTCTACAGCTCTAAAAACAGGTTCCGGTTTCAAAACCATACCTGAGCCCCCACCATACGGATAATCATCTACCTGATTATGTTTATTTTGAGCGTAATCCCGAATATCATGTAAGTTTACTGTCAGTAAATCCTGTTCTCGCGCTCGTTTTAAAATACTAGTATTTATAACCCCGGAAAACATCTCAGGAAATAAGGTTAACACTTCAAACTGCATTTTACCACCTACCTTAAACCTGGTAATAGTTTCACTATTAATTTCCCTTGCTCTACATTAACTTCCTGAACTACTTTTTTTAACGCAGGTAGCAAAATCTCCTCACTACCATCTTTTACTCTATAAACATCATTAGCTTCTGTCTCTAAAATTTCTACTATCTCACCTAAATACTCATCTTCAGTAGTATAAACCTCAAGCTCCATTATTTGATGAAAAAAGTAACTATCTTCCGGCAGATCTACACTATCTACTTTTCTAATTTGTACTTTATATCCCTTATGATTAATAGCAGCTTCAATATTATCAAATCCTATAAATTTTATAATTACAAATCCTTTATGATATCTAACCGCTTCAATTTCAACTTCTTTTTCCTCTCGCCCGGCAGTTAAAATTACTGTATCTAATTCTTCAAACCGTTCTGGATAATCAGTCAAAGCCTTAACTCTTACTTCTCCTTTATTGCCCTGATGGCGGGTGATTTCTCCAATTGTAATCTTTTCTTCTTTCATTTTAATATTTAGTCACCTCCTATTCTAGCATAGACTCCTCATCAAAAATACTAGTTCGCGCCGCATCATAGATATTAGCCTAGCTTTGCCCGCATTACGGATAAATTAATCTTTCCCATCGAAAGGTTGATATCCCTTACTTTCCACCTATTAGTTTTTTTCCTAGTAAAGAAAGTGGGCGGGTGGACATTTAGCGTCTTTTCTATAGTTTTACTTTTGAAGTTAAAATTGCAGCTAATAGCTCACCGCTCCTGACTTCACAGCTCTAATACAAATAGGCTAGAGCTTAAGCCCTAGCCTTAAAGATTTACTGAATAATTTCTACAATTACTCTCTTTTTCTCTTTGGTTGCTGCCGCTCTAATTACAGTTCGAATAGCCTTGGCAATTCTACCGTTTTTCCCAATCACTTTGCCCATATCTTCATCAGCAACTTCTAACTCTAAAATTACTGATTGTGAACCTTCTACTTTATTAACGCTGACGTCTTCTGGGTTATCAACAATATTTTTCGCAATTATTTCTAACAAGGATTCCACAATAGAGCACCTCCGCTGGCTTACTTAGCCTGCTATTTCTTCAACTGGTCAAACTTCTCCATAATTCCTTCTTCACTGAATAAATTTCGAACTGTATCTGAGGGTTTAGCACCATTCTGCATCCATTCTAAAGCCTTTTCTTCTTTGATATTAACAGTTTCCGGCTCAGTAGTAGGGTCATAAGAACCAAGCTCCTCAATAAATCTTCCATCCCGAGCATCCCGGGAATCAGTTACTACTAATCTATAAGCAGCATCTCTATTAGCACCAATTCTCTTCAATCTAATTTTAACTGACATTCTGTCACCTCCCTATGATTTATTCTATTTATATGTTAAAATAATGCTTAGCAAATTTAAAAGGGTAAATCCATTCCTCCCGGCAGCATTCCTCCGCCGCCTTTACCCTGCATATCACCAATTTTCTTCATCATCTTTCTAGTCTGCTTAAACTGCTTTAATAATTTATTTACATCCTGCACAGAAGTTCCACTCCCATTAGCTATACGGCGTCTCCTACTGCCGTTAATACAGTCCGGTTCCACCCGTTCTTCAATCGTCATCGAATTTATTATTGCTTCTATTTTATCAAGTTGGGCTTCATCCATATTTAAATCTTTAATTTTATTTCCTACCCCCGGAATCATACTTAAAATTTCCTCCATCGAACCCATGTTCCGGACTTGATTGATCTGATCTAAAAAATCCTGTAGAGTAAACTGTTCATTCCGCAACTTCTGCTCTAATTCTTTTGCTTTTTTCTCATCAATTTCTTCTTCAGCCTTTTCAATCAGACTCAACATATCGCCCATACCTAAAATTCGCGAAGCCATTCTGTCAGGATGGAAAGGTTCTAAATCATCTAATTTTTCTCCAGTTCCGATAAATTTAATCGGCTTTCCAGTAACTGCACTAATAGATAAAGCAGCTCCACCGCGGGCATCGCCGTCTAATTTAGTGAGCACTACTCCATCAATTCCCAACGCTTGGTCAAACTTTTCCGCTACATTAACGGCATCCTGACCAGTCATCGCATCCACTACCATTAATATTTCCGTGGGGCCAACTTCTGCTTTGATTCGCTCTAACTCATCCATCAGTTCTTCATCTATATGCAGGCGTCCCGCCGTGTCTAATAAAACAACATCTCGACCGTTCGACTCAGCATTACTGATAGCTGCTTTAGTAATATCCACCGGATCAGTTTTATCTCCCATGCTAAATACCGGCTGGTCTAACTGATCCCCTAACTGCTGTAGTTGGTCAATAGCTGCCGGGCGGTAAACATCTGCTGCTACTAATAGAGGATTATTCCCATCTTCCTCTAATCGCTTAGCTAACTTCCCAATGGTGGTTGTCTTACCGGAACCCTGAAGTCCGACAGTCATAATTACCGTCGGAGGTGAAGAGGCAAAATTTAACTTACTCTGCGCTCCCCCCATTAGGTCAGTTAATTCCTCATTTACAATCTTAATCACCTGTTGAGCAGGCGTTAAACTATCCATTACTGCTTCGCCGACAGCTCTCTCTTCTATACTGTCTATAAAATCTTTTACTACTCTATAATTTACATCTGCTTCTAATAAAGCTAATTTGACTTCTTTTAGTGCTGTTTTTACATCTTCTTCAGACAGTTTTCCTTTTTGTTTTAATTTATCAAACGCATCCTGCAGTTTTTCCGATAGTCCCTCAAAAATCACTTTAACTCCCCCTTATTATAAGTTTCTAATCGGGCAACAATTGTCTCCAACTCATCAGCTATATCCTGATCAATTGCGGGGCGAATTCTTTCTATTAAATCTGTCAATTTATCTATTTCACCTTGTAAGCGGTCATAATAAGCCATTAAACCTAATTTTTCTTCATATGAGGTTAAAGCTTCCTCACTGCGCTGTAAATTATCATAGACTGCCTGTCTGCTGATCTCCTTTTGTTCTGCAATCTCCCCTAACGATAAATCATCAAAATAATAAAGTTTCACAAATTCCTGTTGTTTTTCCGTCAATAACGGGCCATACATACTAAATAATTTACCTACTTTGACTACCCGATCTATATCTAACAAAACAATCACCTGCTCTTTCCCGTTAAGGGAATTAACTTAACACCACTTGATAATATAACACACCGCCCAACTTTTGTCAAGCAGTTAATTCCTCTTCTTCAAATAAAGCTTTAATAAAGGTTTCCGCCTCAAAGTCCTGTAGATCTTCTACTTCCTCTCCCACCCCAATTAATTTAATCGGTACCTCAATTTCTTCCCTAACAGCAATTACTACGCCGCCTTTAGCTGTTCCATCTAACTTAGTAAGTGCTATCCCATCTATATCAACTGCCTGGTTAAACTGTTGAGCCTGCGAAACTGCATTCTGACCAGTAGTAGCATCCAATACCAGCAGAGTCTCTACTCTCATTTCCTCTCCAGCTTGATCCCCAATTACTTCTCTTACCTTTTTTAGTTCCGCCATCAAATTATCTTGGGTATGTAAGCGCCCGGCAGTATCAACAATTAACAGATCAACCTCGCGCGATCTAGCTGCTTCTACCGCATCATAAGCAACTGCTGCCGAATCAGCTCCTTCTTGATGAGCAATTACATCCACCCCTACTTCGTCTCCCCAAGCCTCTAACTGTTGGATAGCTCCAGCTCGGAAAGTATCTCCCGCTGCCAACAATACATCTTGTCCAGCCGCTTTAGCTCGTTGAGCTATCTTGCCGATAGTAGTGGTTTTTCCTACGCCATTAACTCCTACCACCATCAAAACAGTAGGTTCCTCCCTGGTTTCCTCTACTGAATCACTCTCCAATAGTTCCCAGACTTCTTCCTTTAAAATTTCTGTTAATCGAGTAGGATCCTTGATTTTTTCTTCTTCCGCTTGTTCCTTCAAATCCTCTACCAGCTTCATAGTTGTGTGCACTCCCACATCAGCCTGAATTAAAATTTCTTCTAATTCTTCAAATAAGTCATCATTAATACTGGCATATCCTTTAAACAGACCTTCAATTTCCGATACAAATCCCTGCCTAGTCTTACTCAATCCATCTTTTAATCTCGTAAATAATCCTTCTTCTTCCTCCGCCTCCTGTTCTTCAGCCTCTTCTGGTGCTTCTTCCTGACCCCAACTAAATATTTTCTTTAACATTCTTTAATCCCCCCCGTAAATTTATTCCATCGCAATTGATTTACATAAATCAGTATACTCTTGATTAATTCCAAATCTCCTTTTTCTAATTTTTGCTTCTTCTTCTGGCGTAGTAGCTTCATAAAATTCTTGACCTAACTCTTCTCCTTCATCAGCTAGTTCTGCTACCTCCGGCCTCAACTCAATTGTAGTAACTCCCTGAATGGTACCGTGTTTATCATGCCCAATAGCCACTACCGGCCGTCCCCAGGTACCTGGGCCAGCCATAGCATCGCCGCGGTGCATCACTCCCGTACCGCCAGGATGAGTATGCACAATCGCCACGTTATTAGGAATAATACTGCTGTATACCTTGCGTAGTGATTTACCAGAAATATCAGTATAACCCGAAGCTAATAATCGAGAGGGAACATACCCCATCCCGCCCACTACCAAGTCACTGCACTGAACAATATGGCCGTCCTCAATCTTGCCTAAAGCTGCCACTTCTCTACCCCGTTCTACTTCTAGGGATTTATCCACTAATTTAGCAGCAAATTCATAATCCAGCGATTCAACTTCTATGTAAGGAATCTGCCATGCTTCTTCCGAAACAGCAGGCTGCTCCTGCCTTGGCTCTAACTCTACTGTTTCTAACTCTTCACAAATTTCCAGATACTTCAACTTTTGATGTGCTGTCTTTCTGAGTACTTCCCGCTCTTCATCCATTGTATCTGCCGTCAATCGTTCCAATTGAATCTTCTCTGATTCCGTTGTTAACTCAAAATAGTCAGCTTTAGGAGAAATAATACCTACTCCCGCTGCCTGCCCCATTTTAACTCCAATATTAACAATTGGACAGTCAAACACATTAATTCCACTTGTTTTTACAATAATTCCTGTTTTCCCTGGGTTAGTAGTCATTACTACTGCATTATCAGGTAACTGATTTAAACATTCCAACAGTGACTCCCCTTCTGTCTGAACCACTTTAGACAGCATCAAGCGATGGGGGATTCCTGAAATCCCACCGTCTACTAATTCACTTACTGCATCTATATAACCGTCTTCATTTACAAATCCTATTGCTCCTACCGACCGCCCTTGACTTAAATTGTTACTTTTCTCTACCATCTTATCCACTATAAAACTAGCTATCCCTTTAATTTTCATAGTCTCCTCCTTATTGTAAGTTAGGCTCTTCAGCTAAATTAGTTTCTCAAATTGAAGGACTGATTACTCTTACTACCTTTTCTCACCCCCAGCGATTAGTCCTTTTCCTAGCAGGAACAGGTGGGGGATGGTTGGCTAACATTTAACTGAGAAACCTCTAAGTTTATTACAGTTGATGCGGTTTTCATAGCCAGGGTTGGTGGCTACCCTGACTATAGTTCATACCCATCGGTCTATGAAATCGCTAGTTTATCGGCATCTAGTGAAACTAATTCAGACACTCCAGCCGTACCCATACTGACTCCATATAAAGCATCTGCTACCCCCATCGTTCCCTTTCGATGAGTAATTACTATAAATTGAGCTCGGCTCGACAGCTTGGTTAAATAATTAGCAAATCGAGTCACATTAGCATCATCTAACGGGGCATCCAGTTCATCCAAGACATAAAAAGGACTCGGATTTACTTTCAACAAGGCAAACACTAAAGCAGTAGCAGTCAATGCTTTTTCTCCCCCTGACATGAGAGAAAGTTTCTGCAGTTTCTTCCCCGGCGGTTGAGCATTAACTTCAATTCCTGTTTCTAATAAATTATCTTTATCACTTAATTTTAATTCGGCTTTTCCCCCGGCAAAAAGATCCGTAAAGATCTCTTCAAATTCCTCTTTGATTTCCTGAAAGGTAGTTTCAAATTTATTTTTCATTTCTCCTTCTATTTTAGAAATAACTTGTTCTAATGATTCTTCTGCTTCTCGTAAATCTTGATGCTGCTCCTTTAAAAGCTGATGTCTATCTTGTAAATTATTATATTCATCAATAGCTCCTAAATTCACTGGTTCTAACTGCTTCCTGTTTTTCTTTAGTTGTTTAATCTGTTTTTCAGCAGAAGAATAATCAGTCAGTTCCCGCTTATCATCAAGTTTATCATAAATCTCTATCTCATATTCAGTTTCCAGCTTTTCTTCTATATTCTCTAACTTAACTTTCGTCTGACTAACTTCTACTTCCCGCTGGTTAAATTCAGCCTGAATATCGTCTAACTTATCTTTAATTGATTCTACCTGCGACCGATAATTTTTTATTTCCACTCGGAGTTCCTTTTTATCCGCTTCTAATTGGGATAATTTATCTTCAATAGTCACTTTTTTATCTAATTTCTGCTGACGCTGAGCAGTTAATTGTTCCTTTTTCTGGGCCAACTCCTCTGTTTTAGTTTCTATCCGCTTGATTTCTGCCTGTTTATCAGTGATTTTTTCTTTCAAGTCAGCTATAGACTGCCGCTGATTCTCAATTTCTTCCGTTAATTGCTTTTCCTTTTCGTTCAGCGAGGCTACTTCCACTTTTAAATCAGTAATCTGCTGATTATATTCTTCTTTTTGCTCTTCTAAATTATCTATCTCTGCTTCTAAACTATTGATAGTACCCTGCAGGTCATCTTCCTGCTGCAGTTGATCTATATTTTCCGTCAGTTCTCTTCTTTTTTCTTTCAGCTCAGCAATCTGGTCTTCCGCCTGTTTAAGTTCACTCTTCTGACCAGCATGCCGCTTCTGTAGGCGGTTTACTTTTTCTGTTAGCTGTTGGTAGTCTTTTTGCTGAGTAGCCTGCTGTAACTCCAATTTATGCTGTTCATTCTCTAAAGCCGCCAATTCATCCTTGAGCTCTTCAAACTGTTCTTTTTTCTTATGCCCACGCTGGCCGATTTCTTTTACTTCTGATTTTAATTCTTCCACTTCTGACTTCAACTCTTCAATTTCTCGATCTCGACCTAACAAATTATTATCTTGATTATAACTGCCGCCGGTCATTGCTCCCCCCGGCCTAACAATTTCTCCATCCAACGTAACCACTTTAATCCGCTTGTGAGCTGCTTTAGAAACTTCTACCGCCTGATCAATTTCCGAAGCCACTACTACCCTACCTAATAGATTTTTAATTGCTGGCGCATATTGTGAACTATAATCAACTAATTCAGTCGCCCGATCAATAGCTCCTTCCACCTGCAAAGCTTGCTGTTCCCGATCTCTTAAATCACGCGGATCTACTAAATTCAAAGGCAGTAAAGTAGCTCGGCCGGCATTATTTCTTTTCAAATAATCAAGTGCCTGCTGCCCCAAGCTATTATTTTCAACAACTACATTCTGGAGACTACTACCGAGAGCAACTTCAATCGCTAATTCGTATTCTTCCGGTACCGTCAACAATTCAGCTACTACTCCACAAATTCCTTCCAACTTTCCCCGATCTGCCTGCTTTAATATATTTTTCACCCCGCGGTAATAGCCTGAATAATTCTCTGCTAATCCTTCCAAAGCATCTAAACGGGATTGTTTATTATCCAGTTTCTGCTTTAAGTTATTATACTGTTCCTCTAAGTCCTGCAGCTCACCAGCTAATTCCTCTTTCTGCTGCTTCTTTTCCTCATACTGCCCTTCACACTCAGCTAATTTTTCTTCCAGATCCGTTAATTTATGTTCTTTTTGTTCCTGCTTTCGCTGAGCAGTGGCTACTTCTTCTGCTAACTCTTCTTTTTCCGCTTGTAAACTATTAACCTCTGCTTGATAACGCTTTAATTCTTCATTTATTGTTTCCAGTTGGTATTGACTATTATTAATTTGATTAGTCTGCTCTAAGTGATTATCGCGAATTTGATCCTGACGCTCTGCTTTCTGTTTTATTTTTTTCGTTAATTTCTTTATTTTTTCCTCTTTATTAGTTAATACTTCTCTTTTTTTCTCTAAGGTAACAGTCAACTCTTCTTTAGCCTGCTTTTTTTCTTTTATTCTTTCCTTTACCGTTTGGATTTCTTCCTTAGCTGCCGTTATCTCATCAGCCGACTTTTCTTTCTGCTGACCTAAATTAGCTTTTCTTTCCTTTGCTAATTCTAACTTATTCTTTAAGCTTTCCACATTGCTCTTTACTTTAAATAACTCATGGCGTTCATCTTCAATCTGAGAAGTAATTTCGTCGAGCTCTTCCTGTTTATTATCCAGCTGTAATTGATATTCCTCCGCTTCTGCTTTCGTCTGAGTTACCCGATACGATAATTTTTGTTTAGCAGCTATCTTATCATCAAGCTCTTTTTCTAAGTCTTCATATTTATTAAGTAATAGATTAACTTCTATGTCTTTTAACTGCTCCTGATACTCCTTGTACTCTTCGGCTTTTTCAGCTTCCTTACTTACGGTAGAAAGCTGACGTTCTAATTCACTTAAAATATCTTCTACCCGCTGAATTTTCTGTTGAGTAGTTTCCAACTTATCTACTGCTTTTTCTTTCCTCTGTTTATGCTTGCTAATCCCGGCTGCTTCTTCAAACAATTCCCGCCTATCAGTAGCTTGTCCACTTAAAATAGCCTTTACTTTTCCCTGACCAATAATTGAGTAAGCTTCTTTCCCGATTCCTGTATCCATCAACAACTCATTAATATCTTTTAAGCGGCATTTATTATTATTAATTAAGTAATCACTACTACCGCTTTTATCTACTCGCCGCGTAATAGTTACTTCCTTATAATCTATAGGCAACTCCCCGCTGGTATTATCCAAAGTCAAGGAAACCTCAGCTGAACTTAAAGCACGGCGCTGGTTACTACCAGCAAAAATAACATCTTTCATCTTGCTGCCTCGCAGAGCCTTGGCACTCTGTTCTCCTAACACCCATCTGATAGCATCCGCTATATTACTTTTTCCACTTCCATTCGGGCCAACTACTGCCGTAATAGCCGGTTTGAATTCCAATTTTACCGGATCAGCAAATGATTTAAAGCCTTTAATTTCTATATTTTTCAGTAACACCTAATCCCTCCTTCAAACTTTCAAGCTACCCTAAATTATATTTTATCATAAACAATTTCAAAATAAAAACCTATCTACAGCAAATTTGTGTAGATAGGAACAACTGAGTTTGAGGTTAAGTTTGAGTTGAAGTAAATTCTCACTCGAAAACCACGCGCCTATATAAGTATTGTCCTTTAATCTTGAATAAACAAAAAATCCCGGCAAATAAAATACCTATCTGCCTGGTCTATTTATATTAGTTTAGGATAAAGTTCAAAGAACCCTCCCTTTTTTAAATGGGAGATAAATTTAGATCGGTAATTCATTGCCGAGTAGTTCACAGTTGGAAATTCATGTGCGTTAACTTAAGGTATATTCTCCCAATTAATTTGTTTTATCAAATTAGTGTATTATCAGCTATGAGTGGTGGGCTGTAGGCTATGAGCTACAAGCAAAAACATAAAATAAAAAGCTACTCCTAAAAGCCTTTGTTTTAGGGGATTGATTTATGGTTTTGACTTGGCTCACAGCCCACCCTACGAGTCTTTTTCAAGACTCTCCATAGTAAAAAACACTTGCTCATAGCCCCGTAAGTTAATGCTTTACTTTAAACCTCCAGATTGCTAAAATCTGGTTTAAGTTAATGCGTATGGTTGGAGATCTATATTAATACCTAACTTAAACTCAACCTCAGCCTGATTACTCGATTTAACGCGGCTCCACAATAAATTTAATTGCTGTCCGCTCTTCGCCATCCACTTCAATCTCAGCAAAAGCAGGAATGCTTATCAAATCCATACCATTAGGAGCTACAAACCCGCGAACTATAGCAATTGCTTTTACTGCTTGATTAATAGCTCCCGCACCAATACCCTGCAGTTCTGCTCTACCTTCCTCCCGCAGGACAGCAGCTAAAGCCCCAGCTACCGACTTAGGGTTTGAATCTGAAGATACTTTTAATAATTCCAATATTTTTTCCTCCCTTTAAGTACTTTCTTTATAATATCTGTTTATATTTATAATGCAGGAGGAACTAACATTATTCACAAAAGAATTATTTTTTAGTCTACTTTTATTTGTCCGCGGGCCAACTGACTATTGGTTGTAATTGCTACCTCTTCGATTTCATATTTAGTCTGCAAAACCTGCAGATTTTTATTTTTCTGCCCCCGAACGATTGATACATCTCGAGGATTAACAGTTATTTGTAACTTGTCAGCCGGCAGATCAGCTGCCGCTACTACTCTCTCCAGCATTAGCCTTGCTTCTACCAACTGCCGAAAGGCAGGATGAAAAGGGCCGCTCACTACCTGTTCTTGATTAATTCCTGCCGAAGGCTGCAGGCCAATTCTAATCACAGAAATCCCAACCGCCCTAAACAACTTTAACAGTTCTACACTCAGTTTTACTGCTGCCTCTAATTCCAGCGGTTGATAATCTCCAGCTCGATACATGTCCACTAATTCCGTTCCTTCCAGAACTAAAGTAGGATAAATACGAACAAAGTCAGGAGCTAAATCAACTACCTGTTCACCCGTAGCTAAATCAGACTCTTTACTACTGTTCGGCAGCCCAGGCATAATCTGAATGCCTAAATCAAATCCTGCTGCTTTAACTTGTTCACTAGCAGCTATAACTTGTTCCCGGGTATGCCCCCGCCCAGCAGCCCGCAAAACTTCATTGTCTAAAGACTGGACTCCTAATTCTACCGTCTGCACTCCATACTTTTTTAACCGTTCTAAAATTTGCTCATCTATGTAATCCGGTCGAGTAGATAACCTAATTCCTGTTATCTCTCCCCGCTGCAAATAGCTCTTAGCTGCCGCTAACAAATCAATCTGATATTCAGGTTTAATCCCCGTAAAACTGCCCCCGTAAAAAGCTACTTCTATTTTTTGAGCTGTAGCCGGAATAGTAGCTAAGTATTCATCTATTATAGTTTTTACTTTTCGGGAAGTAATCCGCTTTTTTTGACCAGTAATTTCCTGTTGGTTGCAGAAAACACAGTCGTGAGGACAGCCCCAATGGGGAACAAAAATAGGAATAATATAGTGTTCTTTACTCATCTGCTCCCACCTTAGCTGCTAACTCTTTCAATTCAGCTATTTCTGCTTCTTTTAAGCGGCGGTATTGGCCCGGTTTCAGAGAAGAATCCAATTCCAGCGGGCCTACTTTAATCCGCTTTAGCTCCTTTATGGGATGGCCTACCTGCTTACACATCCGTTTTACTTGATTTTTCCTGCCTTCATAGATAGTAAGTGAAATTATAGCTTGACTGCTCATTCCTGCTACCAATTCCACTTCCGCGGGAGCTGTTTTTCCATCGCTCAGTTCAACTCCGGCGGCTAATCTATCCAGAGCTTGACTATTAGGAACTCCTTCGACAGTAGCAATGTATTTTTTACCTACCTGATGGCTAGGATGGGTTAGGGCATAAGTTACTTCTCCATCATTAGTTAATAATAATAGACCCTTCACATCATAATCTAACCTGCCCACCGGATAAATCCTCTTTTCCGTATCTATTAAGTCAATTACTGTTTGTCTCCCCTGAGGGTCATCTACCGTGGTAATCACTTCTGGAGGTTTATTGAGCAGAATATAGATCTTTTCTTCCGGCTCAATCTCTTCTCCATTCACCTTAATAATATCCGCTTCGGGATTAACCTTGCTTCCCAATTCAGTTATTACTTCTCCATTTACTTCCACCCGGCCTGCTTTGATTATTTCTTCACTCTTGCGCCGGGAGGCAACTCCTGCTTTAGCCATTATCTTCTGTAGTCTCTCCATCACTATCACCTCTGTATCACTATCTTCGCTAAAAACAAGTTTGAATCCTGCTTGTCAACTGCTTAAAAAAGGATTTTAACGGGGGAGCCGCTACTCTTCTATCAGCTAGCAGTTCTACTCGCCCTAATAACTGATTCTTACTATCACAAATTGCTATTGTGCCTACTTTTTCTCCTTTTTCCACCGGAAGATCAATTTTTGCTCTCGTTTCAATAACCTTTTTGATATCTGTTGACTCCTGCTTAGGAAGTACCAGCGAAAAATCTTTTGCGGCCTGTAAATTTACCTGTTCTCCGGCAATTTCTACCTGTTTAACTGTCTTTCCCTTATTAATTATAGTAGATCGGCGGTAATTATCAAACCCATAATTCAGTAAATTGATTGAATCCTGCCAAATACTACTGCTGTTAAGGACTACACTAATCAACTGCTGTCCCTGTTTAGTAGCAGAAGCAACAAGACATTTCCCAGCCGCATCAGTATAGCCAGTTTTAACCCCATCCACTATTTCAAACCGAGTTAATAATCGGTTTGTATTTTCTAAAATTCGATCCCATTTATGCTGAGGCCAGGAAATTCTTTTCTTCGGGGTACCCACTACCTGGGAAAAAAAATCATTCTGTAAAGCATAGCGGGTAATCTGAGCCAGATCATAAGCAGTAGTCAAATGCCCATTTTCGGGTAGACCATTGGGGTTTTGAAAAGTAGTATGGCGAGCTCCTACTTCCCGCGCCTTCTGATTCATTAACTGAGCAAAGTTGTTTACCGAACCACCAATATGTTCAGCAATTGCTACCGCAGCATCATTACCTGATTTAACTAATAGCCCATAAATCATTTCTTTAAGCGGCAAACTTTCTTCGGAAGTTAAATAAATAGAAGATCCTCCCTCAGCTGCCGCCCGCTGACTGACAGTAACTTCCGACGCTAAATCCCCTTCCTCAATAGCCAAAATTCCTGTCATAATTTTGGTAGTACTCGCCGGCGGCCGCCGCTGGTGAATATTTTTTTGATACAACACCTGCCCCGTTTCAGCATCAATCAAAATAGCTGCTTTTCCTCCTACCTGAAAAGCAGTTAATCCGTTAGCTGTTGTGCTGAACAAGAAAAATACTACTACTAACACAATAATAGCTATTTTTCTTTTCTCCATCAGCTGCTATCCCTCCCTAACTTTTATAATTGTCATCAGCTTAATATCAACTGCAAACTTGATTAAGCAGCGGCAGAATATTCATGCCGCTGCTTAGTTGAGTTTGAATTGAGTATTAAATCTGAACTTAGCTAGTAGCTCTGTAATCTCAAGCTCAGTCTTAAACTCCACTACTGTCTATTCATCTGCTGACTAGGCTGCTCAGTCTGAGCAGTTCCTCCCTGTAGTTGTTCGATTAAATCAGGGGCTAAATTTAATAATCGATCTAATCCTTCCCGCTCACTAATTCGCAATAAACGAACATCAGTATTATTGACTATCAAAAACCCCATCGGATCCATCATTACTCCCGCTCCACTTCCTCCCCCAAAATTATAACTGTTCTGGTCTGATTGCTGCTGGTCTTGCTGTTTATCTTTAGACGGCTCAACATTAGACTGTGGCTGATAATCAGTCCCGCCAGCTCCAAAACCAAAATTAACTTTAGAAATAGGAATAATCACCGTACCTTCTTGAGTTTCTACTGGGTCTCCTACAATTGTATTTACCTTCACCATCTGCTGAATATTCTCCATTGCAGTAGTCATTAGTCCTTCAATTGGGTGTTCAGACATACTGAAGCCTCCTTTGTAGTCCTAAAAACAAAAGCTTAAATCCTGTATTAATAATATTGCCCAATTGAAATTCAAATATACTATTTACTTCAATTTCTACTGGTTGAACGATGTTAAATTTGGGTTCTACTTCAATCAATGGATGTGATTTAAAGTCAAATAAATTATTTAATACCCCATTTAAAACTCCTTTTACTGCCCATAAACCGCCAGCCATAAATCCGGTATAAGCTGGATTGCTGAGCCCAAAGCTCGTTCGGCAATAAAAATAAACACAGTTATTAGTAAATAAAGAAATCACCTGTAAAATATCAAATAATTTAGTGAATTCCCGAAGCCAATTAACCACTTTTTTTATTTCTTGCTTGGTCAAATCTTGTTTCAATTCTATATCTGAACCTAACTCCCGCTTTAAATTAGCTTTTAGCTGTAAATGAGAGCCAAAATAATGTCTAAAATCAAGATAGGAAATTTTTAATTTCCGGTTAATAAACAAGGTCTCTAACTCCACAAGCAAATAATCTTTCTCTTCTTGACGAGTAAAACTTACCGTCACTTTAACTGGTAATATGTAAAGAAAAAATAGTAACCCTGCTAAAATAACTAACATTTTAACCCCCTGATTAGATTAATTTCTATATTTTAAAAAATAAAACAAATGGATATCACTCCCTACCGCAGTTAAAAATAACTTTCCCACAAATCAGTTTTTTTATACTAGTTGACCATAAACATAGCGTTTACCCCTCTACTATAGTTTAATATATTTTATTTTTTTCCATTTCTTTATAAATATTTAAAACACAAAAATAATTCAATTTTTTGCTGGAAATTATTAGAAAATATATATATAATTATAGTGAGCAATACTGAAAAAATAATTCTTTTTCTCAGCTATAGATAAAATTAAATTTATTTGTCAGTATTTATTAGGGAGGTTAGCGGTAATGAAGCAGATGATCAAAAAAATTTCCCTTTTCTTATTAGTGTTATTAATTCTTTTTTCTCTAGGAGCAGCTCTTCGGGGAATAATCTGGATAATCAATGAAAGTCCTGATATTTCTAACTACAAAAAGTGGAAGCCAAGTAAAACTACCTTTGTCTACGCTGCTAACGGAGAAGTATTAACTAAATTATACCGCGAAAATAGAGTCTATGTGCCCATTTCTAAAATCCCGCTCAAGTTACAGAACGCAGTAATTGCAATTGAAGATGCCCGCTTTCGACGCCACTTTGGAATTGATCTGATAGGAATTTTAAGAGCAATTTGGGTAGATCTAAAACATATGGCCAAAGTCCAAGGAGCCAGTACAATTACCCAACAACTAGCTAAAAATACTTTATTATCTCATAAAAAACTGTTTATTAGGAAATTAAAAGAAATGTATATTGCACTTCAATTTGAACGGATGTATACCAAAGATGAAATTTTAGAATTTTACCTTAATGAAATTTTTCTCGGCCACAGTGCTTACGGAGTACAAAGCGCAGCTCATTTTTACTTTAATAAAGACGTGCAAAATTTAAGTTTAAGTGAATCTGCTCTGCTAGCTGCTTTAATCAAAGCCCCTAATACTTATTCACCTTACAATAATAAAAAATTAGCTAAAGAACGAAGAAATTTAGTTCTGGAAAAAATGTCCGAACAACAGTACATTAGCCAACAGCAAGCTAAAAAAGCTAAACAACAGCCCATTAGTTTAGAACAGCCCGAAGAAGATAAACACCAATTGGCTCCTTATTTTATTCGCCATGTCCGTAAAAAATTAATTAATAAATTTGGGGCCAACAGGGTTTTTTCGCAGGGACTCAAGGTTCATACTACGCTCGACCCTAACCTGCAAAAGAAAGCTAAACAGACAGTGGATCAAGCTATTAGCAGCGGCTATCTACCAACCGTCAATAGACAGGTCGGCCACGGTAACAAGCAGCCGCAGTTAGCTCTAGTGACTCTTAATCCCAGCCAGGGAACCATTAAAGCAATGATCGGCGGCCGGGGCAATGACAAATTTAACCGAGTTACCCAAGCTCACCGCCAACCTGGTTCCGCTTTTAAACCATTTATTTATGCTACTGCTCTCAAACAAGGCATGAGTCCAGCTAGTACAATTGAAGATATGCCCCAAAAATACTCTACTAAACAACAGTCAGATTCTAAACAAGAAAAAAACTGGATCCCAACTAATTATAACGACAAATACCTCGGCCCTACCACACTGCGAATTGGTCTAGCCAAATCAATTAATGTGATGGCAGTGAAGTTAATGAACAAAATAGGAATCAACAATACCCTACAGGTGGCCCAAAAACTAGGGATTTCTAATTTAGTTAAGCAGGATCGGAATCTAGCTACTGCCCTGGGCGGACTGACAAAAGGGGTTACTCCCCTAGAAATGGCTCAAGCTTACGGAACATTTGCCAACCAGGGCGTCAGAAATCAACCAATCGCAATTAGTAAAGTCTACGACAGAAAAGGGAACCTGCTCTGGAATAATAAGACTGAAAATAAATCTCGCCAAGAATTAGCACTAAGTCAAGAAGTTTCCTACTTGATCACTGATTTATTACAATCAGTAGTCGCCCGCGGACCAATTGTCTGGGGTACCGGCTGGCGGGCCAAATTAAACCGCCCCACAGCAGGTAAAACAGGAACTACCTCTGATTATACGGATGCCTGGTTTGTAGGTTATACCAAACAATTAGTAACCAGTATCTGGATTGGTGAAGACCAACCTGCCCGCATGGAATATAAACAAAACAATAACTCTGAGCAAGAAAAAACACAGACTATCTCCAGTGAAGAAGCTGCTAAACTATGGGGCGACTACATGGAAAAAGCTACTAAACAGCAGCCAATTAAAGAGTTTCCCCGGCCAGATAATATAATTAAAGAAAAAATATGTATAGAAAGCGGTAAACTGCCTAATCAATACTGCCGGCAAAATAACACGACACGTCAAGAGATATTCAGACAAGAAAACAAACCTACTACTAAATGTTCAGTGCACAAGAAAACTGATACTGTAAAAATTGATACTTCTACTGATAAATTAGCTACCGACTACTGCCCCGATGATAAAGTAGCAACTAAACATTATCAAGTAGACACTGATTATCTTGTCAACAAGCAAGGGGTTCCGATTAAAAAAACAGAGGAATATAAAATCGAGGACGATAAAAAAATTGAACTTCCCGTACGAAATAAGCAAGGGGATTATATATATGAAAAAGTTCCCACTCAAAAATGTAAACAGCATACCCCGGAAGATACTTCTGAAAAAATCAAAGAAAAAATAATTAACTTTTTCAATGATTTAGCCGATTAATTGACTTAATAAAAAATAATATAACTTTTAGGAGGTGTAAAAACCTGATTGTAAGCTTAAAATAAAACGAATAGTTAACCGGAATGCTTATTAATCAGGGAGCTTATGACAAAATTTATAACTAATATTAGTATTTTAATTGGCTCTTTTTGCTTGTTGGTCTGCCTACTGACAACTACCACTTACGGGCAGAGTTTCACTAACAATACCAGTTCAGTAGTCTTAATGGATGCTAAAACAGGCCAAATTTTACTAACTAAAAATGAAAAAACAAACCACCCCCCCGCTAGTTTAACTAAAATAATGACTCTGTTAGTTGCTCTGGAAAAAACAGAAGCAGGAGAAGTTAACCTTGACGATATAGTGGAAATTAGTCAGCAAGCAGAAAAAATGGGCGGCTCCCAAATTTGGTTAGCTGAAGGTGATCAAATAAGCCTCAGAGACCTCTTAAAAGCTACTCTCATTCCCTCAGCTAATGATGCCTGTGTAGCAGTAGCTGAATATGTTGGAGGCACAAAAGAAAACTTTATTTCGCTGATGAATCATAAAGCAGAAGATTTGAATTTAAGCCGGACTCACTTTGTTAACTCTACCGGTCTGTCCCACAAAGAACATTACTCTAGTGCTCACGATATTGCCGTGATAGCGAGAGAACTGATTATCAATCATCCGTTAGCCTTAAAATGGTCTAAAATTCAAGTCGACCGCATTGCTAACGGCAGTAAATTAATCTTTACTACTAATAAGCTGCTAGGTAAATATCCTCCCGCAGATGGTTTACAAACCGGCTGGACAAAAGAAGCCGGCTATTGCCTAGTAGGAACAGCTAAGAAAAAGGATAGAAGACTAATATCAGTTATAATGGGCACTGAAAGTAAACAAGCCCGGCGCAATAAGACAATTGAACTGTTCAATCAGGGATTCAAAGTATTTCACAAAACTAAATTAATTAAGGCCGGCGATAAAATCAAAGAAGTTACTATCAAAGAAGGCCAAGAAACTAAAGTAACAGTGGAAGCTGCTTCTGATTTATCAGCTCTCGTTAAACGGGGCACTACCGACCAAATAAAAAGAAAAATCCAGCTTAATAAAAAAATAACTGCTCCCCTAAAAAAAGGAGAGCAGGTAGGTGAATTAATTTTAACGCATCCTGAATATGAAATCGGCGAAGTTCCGTTAGTAACGACACGAGAAGTGAAACAAGCCAGCATCTTTACTCTTTTCTTCCGCTGGCTAGAAGAACTGCTGATGAGTCCCTTTTAACTAGCCACTTCCCGGGCAGCTACCTCTTCTTCTAACTGACTAATATCTTCTGCTGCAAATTCCTGTGGGGTGGGCAGTTCCTCTAAACTGCTCAGCCCCATATAATCTAGAAATTGGTCAGTAGTTCCGTATAATTTAGGGCAGCCGATCGTTTCTTTTTGTCCTTTTTTTTCCACTAACCCTCGTTTTTGCAGTGTTTTTAAAGCTTTTTCTACATTGACCCCTCTAATTGCCTCCACTTCCGGCCGAGTCACCGGCTGTTTATAGGCAATAATAGCTAATGTTTCTAAAGCTGCCTGGGTTAAACTAGTATTTTCTTCCGGTTGATGAAATTCTTTAACTAAGGAGCGGTAGTCTGCCTTCGTCTGTAGTTGATAACCAGAACCTACTTTGGCCAATTCAATTCCTTTATCAACGGCTGAATACTCCTGCTGAATCTGTTCCAAAACATCTTTTATTTGCGCCTTGGAAGCAGTTAGCACTTCTTTGATCTCCTGAACTGCTAATGGTTCAGTAGCCATAAATAACAATGCTTCAATTTCTGCTTTAACTTCCTGCTTGTTCATAACAATTACCACTCCTTATCTGATAAAGCTTAATCTGGGCAAAGTTAGCTTCCTGTTCTACCCTAACTTCCTGCTGTTTAATCAATTCCAGTAAAGCCATGAAGGTTACAATTATTTCTATTTTAGTCTGTAAATCAGAAAATATATTATTGAAGGTAATTGTTTGCTGCTTATTTACCCGCTGCCGAAGATAAGCTTGCTGTTCTTCTACCGTTACATCTTCCGGCCGCAGATGGGTTAACTGCGGTTCAGATTCAGCAGCTGTTTCTTCTTCCTGCTTCCTTTGCTGGTAATCAGCAAAAGCAGTCTGGAAAGCTTCTACAAAATCATCTACTTCTACATTTTCTAGTGGATTATGGTCAGGAAACTCTAACTCAGACAACAAAGGAGCCACATTCCGAGTATAAGATTGTTTCTGCTGCTGTTCAAACTGCTGTAGTTTAGAAGCTAAACTTTTATACTTTTTATATTCCAGCAGCTGATGGATTAATTTTTCCCGCGGATTAGTATCTTCACTCTTAGTATCTGTTTTTTCTCCGCCCGGTAATAAAACCTGCACTTTCATTTCCATAAGTTGAGTTGCCATCACCAAAAATTCACTGGCAACATCCAGATCAAGCTCCTGCATAGTAGATAAATAATCAAGATATTGCTCTGTAATCTCTGCCAACTTAACTTCCTTAATTTCCATCTCTTCCTTCTCTACTAAATGCAGCAGAAGATCAATCGGCCCCTCAAAGGCATCAATTTTGACTTCGTAACTCATTGCTTCACTCCCTCAATTTCATTGCTTGCTTAACCTCAGCTAACGTATCCTGGACAATAGATCTAGCTTTTTCAGCCCCCTGTGCTAAAATTTCATCTATCTCTTCAGGATTAGCCAGTAATTCTTGACGTCTCTGCCGAATATCTTCAGTTTTAGCCACCACTTTACCAGCTAACTTCTGTTTACAATCAACACATCCTAAATCTGCTTGCCGACACTGGTGGGCAATTTCTTCTGTTGCTTCCGGGTTGAAAATCTCGTGAAAATCATAGACTGAACAAACCTCAGGATGACCAGGGTCATCTAATCTTACCCGTTCTGGATCAGTTACCAGTTGATTCACTTTATCTTTAATTTCCGCTTCTCCATCAGCCAAAAAGATAGCATTGCCATAGCTTTTACTCATTTTTCGGCCGTCTAATCCAGGTAACCGCGGCACTTCTGCTAATTTAGGCTCTGGTTCCGGAAATACTTCTTCATACAGGTGATTAAACCGGCGAGCAATTTCTCGACTAATTTCTAAGTGCGGCAGTTGGTCTTCACCGACCGGAACTACTTCACCTTTAAACGCTAAAATATCAGCTGCCTGCAAAATAGGATATTCCAACAGGCCAAAGGGAACTGAATCTTCCTTTCCCAATTCTTCTATCTGTTCTTTGTAGGTTGGATTTCGCTCTAACCTGCCAACGGAAACAATCATCGACAATAATAAGTGAAGCTCAGCAATCTCCGGTACATCAGACTGCACAAAAATAATACTCTCTTCTGGATCAATACCGGCACTTATCCAATCAACCGCTAACTCGCGAATATTTTGTTTTATTTCCTCCGATTGATCATATTTAGTAGTTAAAGCATGCCAATCAGCTATTTCAAAAATACAGTGGTATTCTGTCTGTAAATCGTTCCAATTATCTAGCACCCCAATCAGATGCCCTAAATGCAGCTTCCCTGTCGGTCTCATACCGCTTAAAATAGTACCTTGTTTTGTCATTTTTATTGCCACCCCTTACTTAAGCAGAATGTTGTAAATATAATAATAATACCCTAAATACAGGTAATCTTAACACAAACATAAAAATCGGACGGAAAATTATATCTATTCCTCCTGTAAACACTAACAATAATAGAAAAAATGGCCCGTAAGCCTCCAAATTACGCATTACATAATCTAATCTATCCGGCAGCAGCCCATTTAATACTTTAGAACCATCCAGCGGCGGTACCGGCAGCAAATTAAAAATAGCTAATCCAATATTTAAAGCCACCCCTAACCCAAAAAAGAGAACCAACACCTGCGGATGGACAAACTGTTCTAATCCAGAACTAAAATAATTATAAATCAAACCAAGCACAACCGCAAAAGTAATATTAGTTAAGGGTCCAGCCAATCCTACCAGCATCATCCCCCGCTTCTCATCTTTAAAGTAACGGGGATTAATCTGAACTGGTTTAGCCCAGCCAAAAATAATCCACCCGCTCAACATGGTAATAAACAAAACTAGAGTCCCTAAAAAACTCAAATGAGCCAGCGGATTTAAAGTCAAACGTCCTGTTTTCCCCGGCGTAGGATCGCCCAGTACATCAGCCATCTTCCCGTGCGCAAATTCATGTAGAGATAAAGAAAGTAACAACAGCGGAGTTAAAATAACAAATTTGACTAAAATATCATTTCCACCCAATTTATTGTCCGTCCCTCCTTCACGTTAATCTAAATAATTTTTGGCAAATTCCAGCTCTTCCTGATAAGAAACAACTCTTCCATCTAGCCGGGCTTTTTTAACTGCTTTTAAGGTTTCTTTAAAGTACGGTCCCGGTTCATAACCCAATTCAATTAAATCATTTCCTGTAATTTCTAGATTGATCCACTGTAATTCTTCTAAGTAGACTTTAATTTTTGTCTGCAGCGAAAAATCCTTGACTAAGATAAATAATAGTTCTTCCAGCGCTAAATCATCAACTAAGAAATAAATTTCACTGTTCTGCTCGGTTTCTTTTAGCTTATTTATTATTCTGTCTATTTCTTCTGTTTGCAATAAATGACTGGTTAAACCTTTACTTAAGCTAAATCTATCAGCAAATCCCTCTATTTCAGTAGGGGAAAGATTAAAAACTAAAGCCATCAAATAAAGTATCCACTCGGTAAAATCAACGGTGATTTCCAAATCAGTTACCCACTTTAAGACCTTTTGCACCTGGTTTACTAACTCTTCAGTAAGCTGATCCCAGACTATCTGCTCGGAAAAATAAGATAGAATATTATATTCAGCCAACAACTGCAAAAATAACTCCGGATATTCATCCTGCAGTCCATACTTCAGTTTGTTAAATAAGCGGTCATCACTTAATTTTTCTATAATATCCAGATCAACAGCCTGCTGAACTAATTCTTTAGTTCGTTCATCAAACCGATAACCATAGCGGCTGGCAAATCTAAAACCTCTAAAGATCCGAGTGGGGTCATCATAAAGGCTAAAATTATGTAATAACCGGATGATTCCTGCTTCTAGATCTTCTTTCCCCTGAAAATAATCTACTAACTGACCAAAATAATCCCCATTCAGCTGAATTGCCAGCGCATTAATAGTAAAGTCGCGGCGAAAAAGATCCTGCTGAATAGAGCCGGCTTCTACTTCCGGCAAACTAGCTGTATGCGGGTAATATTCAACGCGGGTAGTAGCTACATCAAGTTTAATATCATCCAAATAAACTACAGCAGTTCCAAACTCATGATAAATATCTGAGGCCCCATTAAATTCCTGGGCCAACTTCCGGGCAAACTCAATTCCATCGCCCTCTACTACCAGATCAAGATCTAAATTAACCTTATCCAGCAGCAAATCGCGGACAAACCCGCCGACTATGTATAAATCAAATTCTAATTCTGCTGCTAACTTTCCCGCTTCGGTTAGTAGATTCACTATCCAGTCATCCACTAGTTCTAACTTATCCGTAATATCATACCTTTTTTCCTGTACCTGCACCAAACTCCTACCGTATAAATTCTGGCGGTTCTTTAAATAATCATCTGTTCCGTAAAAAAGCTTTAACAAATCTCCACGAGTAATGATTCCTACCAAATTCCCCTCTCGATCCAAAACAGGCAGCCGCCCGATATCGTGTTCTACAATTTCATCCTGCACTTCTTTTAGCGACGCTTCCGGAGAAATAGTGATTACATCAGTACTCATATAGCCCTTCACGGGAGCATGCATCAAATCATAATTTCTGACTTTATCAATATCCTTCTTAGAAATAACCCCCTTAATCTCACCTTCTTCCATTACTACTAGTCCTGACCAGCCGTTCCGGAGCATAATCTCATCAGCTTCCCGCATAGTAGTATCGGGAGTTACTGTCTTTACCGGGCTGGACATTACATCTTTAACCAATACTGAGGCTGTTACTTTTTCGCGGGCTACTTTTAATACTTCCTGTTCCCACTGAAGCAGAGCGCAGGCTTCTTCATCACAGGAACACGTAGCCGAGGCAGCTCGACTGTGGCCCCCACCGCCAAAATAATTTAATATTTCTGCTACATTAATATTATCGGAATTACTGCGGCCGATTAACAGGACCTTATCTTGTCCAAAGCGGACAATTACAAATAAAGCATCACAATTATGTAAATCATTTAATTTATGAGCCAATAAAGACACATCCGGAATATATTCTTCTGCCTCGGCCTGGAAAGTATCAATCTTTAATCCTTTAACTGAAATTTGGTGCAGCGAATCGCGGAGTTTATTAAACAGCCGCTGCTGCTTTCTCGTTAAAGAATAATCCATATATTCATCAACAATCTCCAGATTGGCTCCCTGTTCCAGTAGATAAGCTGCCATCTGAAGATCTTGAGCAGTAGTGCTTTTGTAAATTAATCCCCCTGTATCTTCATAAATTCCGAGGACAAATAAAGTAGCTTCAAAGGAAGTAATCTTCCCTCCAGACTGCTGTAATTTGTCCACTAAAATAGTAGTCGTAGCTCCTACTTCCTGAATCACTTCGCGAGTAGTAAACAGCGGAGTTTCTTCCTTATCTTGATGGTGATCATAAACTACAACTTCTACCTCTTCTTTTTCAGCTAACTCAGCAAATGGTCCCAGGCGAGCCGGATGGTGAGTATCCACTAAAATAAGTTTCTGAACCCGACTCTGATCAATCTCCCGGGGAGTTTTAACTGTAATCCGGTCTTTATACAGCGACATAAATCTATCTACATTATTTGCTGTTTTACCGGAAAATGCCATCACAGCCTCGGGATGTAGTTTTTGTACTGCTACCATAGCGGCTAACCCGTCAAAGTCAGCCCGCTGATGACTAATAATTAATTCCATTCTATCACTCCTGCGGCAGGCTTCAGCTCCTAAACTGCTTTTCATTATATCATATCGCACGAAAACAAAAAAGTCAAAAAGAGGGAAAAACTCAAGTTAAATAGAGCTATCAACCTATTATTAAATAACTGGTTATTATTTTTATTAATTCCCATGATTTGACTTAATGGTATAAATTAGTATAATAATAATAAATTAATAATCTTTTTAAGGGGGAACGATTAATGTCCAAATTTAAATACTTATCTCTATTGTTAGGTTTAATTGTCATCTTGATCAGCAGCAATTGGGGAGGACTTATAAATAATCAGGTCTGCGGAAAAGACAAAATAGAAATCACAATAGCTGCCGGCACAGTAGGGCAAGAATTAGAAATTGCTAAAGAAGGTGCTGAAAGATATATGGACAAGCATCCTGACGTTAAAATCAATTTCTTCACTTCTCCTAAATTAAATGATGACCGCTTTAGCCTCTATAAACAACGGTTATGGTCTAAAGACCCCAAGATTGACATCTACCAAATTGATGTCATTTGGCCGGGAGATTTGGCAGAACACTTTGTAGATTTACGGGAATATGTATCAGCCGAGACAATAGATAAACATTTTGCCACTATCATTGAAAACAATACTGTAAATAACAAATTAGTTGCTATGCCCTGGTTTGCTGACGTCGGTCTTCTCTATTACCGTAAAGATTTACTTAATAAATACGGCTTCAATCCTCCTACCACCTGGCGCCAGTTAGAAACAATCACCCGCACTATCAAACAGAAAGAACATGCTAATGGCAACTCTAATTTAGCCGGGTTTCTCTGGCAGGGTAATGTTTATGAAGGCCTTACCTGTAATGCTTTAGAATGGATTGCTTCTCAAGGCGGAGGTCAAGTCATAGAACCAAACGGCAAAGTTACAATCAATAATCCACAGGCAGCTAAAGCTATTAACCAGGCAGCAAGCTGGGTTGGAGATATTTCCCCAGAAAGTGTACTTAATATGACCGAAGAAAAAGCCCGGAAAAAGTTTCAGTCAGGGGCAGCTATATTTATGCGCAACTGGCCCTATGCTTATCCCTTGTTACAAAAAGACAATAGTCCTGTTCAAGGTAAGGTGGGAGTTACTTCTTTACCCTCAAGCTTGAAGGGAGAGTCAGTTGGTACTTTAGGCGGCTGGCAGTTAGGCGTCAGCAAATACAGTAAACATATAGAAACAGCTATCGACATTGTTTCTTTTCTTACTTCTTACCAGGAACAAAAGAAAAGAGCCATTAAAGGAGGCTTCAACCCCACTATTAAAGACCTCTACCAGGACAAGGAAGTAATCGAGGCGTTGCCTATACCATTTTTCAACAATATCTACGATGTTTTCGTCAATGCTGTTCCCAGACCTTCAACAGTTACTGCTCCCCACTACAAAAAAGTTTCCCGGGCATTTTACACTGAAGTCTATAATGTTTTAACCGAGCGGGAAAAGGCAGAAGATATAGTCAAATATCTCGAAGACAAATATATAAATATGGGACTACAAGCTCCCCAAGATACTAAAAAAACTAAACAAACAGACCAAACAGACTACACCTATTATACTATTCAAGACGGCGACACCCTATATAAAATTTCTAAAAAATTCAATACTACCATTCAGAAAATTTTATCACTCAATGAACAAATAGATGACCCCAATATAATTATTTCTGGAAAACAACTCAAATTACCTAAATAAAATTTGGGTTCCAAAAAAGCACCGGTAAAAACCGGTGCTTTTCTTCTGCTTCTATCTTTACCGGAAGAACTATTTTAATTCCTACTTTCTTTCTTACACAATCCAAATTATCAATTTTCTTAATATATATTTTTCCAATTGGTTTGTTTTTATATTAACTCATACCAACCAACTGCCAATAAAATTCTATTATCTCCAGTCCCCAGAAAACCATCAATACTGCTCCCAGCGAAATAAATACCCCAAAGGGCAGCTTGCTTTTCCAGCCTTTAGTGCCCGATATAAGCAGACCGATGCTCAAAATCGACCCCACAATTGCTCCCAGAAAAATAGCAAAGAACGCATGCTTAACGCCGAGAAAACTGCCTACCATAGCGGCTAATTTAACATCACCGACGCCCATCCCACCGCCGCTGACAATTACTATTATTAACAGAAATAGACCTGGAAACACTACTCCCGCTAACGAAGATAAAAAACTGAGATGTCCACTAAAAAAACTAACTAACAGCCCCACTACAATTCCCGGATAAGTCAGCTTGTTAGGAATAATCAACTGTCTAATATCAATTACACTAATTACTAATAATGTAGAAACTAATCCAGTATAAATTATAAAATTAAAATTTAGATTATATTTCCAGTGCAGGGTAAAAAATATAAAGCCAGTGATTAGCTCCACCAGCGGATACTGATAAGAAATTTCTGCTCCGCAGTAGCGGCACTTACCTCTAGTAAGGAGAAAACTAACCACTGGAATCAAGTCTCTAGCCTGCAATTCAGTTCCACACTCCGGACAGTGCGAACGGGGGGTAACGATTGATTCCCCCGCTGGCAGCCGGTAAATAACTACATTTAAGAAGCTCCCCACCATTAATCCCAAAATGAAAATTAAACCTGCTAACACGGAAGTTAGCCTCCTCATTTTCATTTTAACACATTGGCATTAACTTAAACTAAACTTTAGTACCTCATTTTAATTTATCCGGCAGCAGATCATTCTTTACTAAATCCTGATAGCTCTCCGGTTTTATAATCCAGTCTTTACTGTCTTCACTGACCAACAATACCCCCGGCCGCGGAATACCGTTATAATTATTACTCATAGCATAACCATAAGCCCCCGTACAAGTGGTCAGCAGCAAATCTCCCGATTCTAAAACCGGTAATTGAATTCCTTCAATTAAAACATCTCCTGATTCACAGCATTTACCGGTAACTGTCACCTCTTCTTCCGGCTTGCGATCGGCTTTATTAACAGCAACTGCTTCGTATTCTGCATCATATAAAGCAGGACGGATATTATCCGTCATCCCGCCGTCTACTGCTACATATTTTCTTATCTCGGGAATCTCCTTAATCGAACCAACTCGATAGAGAGTAGAACCAGCCGTCCCTACAATTGACCTCCCCGGCTCATTAATTATCTTCGGCAGCGGGATATCTAATTCTTGGCATTTCTCCTTAACCGCTTCGGTTACAATCCGAGCATATTCCTCAATATCTGGCTTTTCCTCTTCTTCTGTATAAGGAATTCCAATACCGCCCCCTAAATTTAACTGTTCCATAACCAGGCCGGTTTCTTCTTTAATTTCCTCTACAAATTCCAGCATAATATCGATTGTTTTACCAAAAGACTCCAATTTAAAAATCTGCGACCCAATATGACAGTGCAAGCCTACTAGCTTTAAATTAGTTAATTCTTGCGCCTGTTTAATAACCTCTAAAGCCAATCCACTCTGAATTCCTACTCCAAATTTAGAATCTTCCTGTCCTGTCTGAATATAGCTGTGCGTATGGGCTTCGATGCCCGGAGTGACCCGCAGTAGTATCTCCTGTTCTACCTCATGCTGTTCAGCTAACTTATTCAACAGGTTTAATTCATACTCATTATCTACTACAAAATAACCTACTCCCGCATCTAGCGCCTGTTCAATCTCATCCGGTGTTTTATTGTTCCCGTGGAAATAGATCTTTTCCGCCGGAAAATCAGCCTGCTGTGCTATGTATAACTCGCCGCCCGAAACTACATCGAGACCTAATCCTTCCTGATCAATAATCCGAGCCATAGCCACCGACATAAAGGCTTTGCTGGCATAAGCGGTAGTCGATTGAGGATACCATTTCTCAAAGGCTTCTCGATAAGCCTGACAATTAGCTCTGATTTCTGCTTCATCCATAATATACAGCGGCGTTCCGTATTCAGCAGCAATCTCTTCTAAATCATGTCCTGCAATCTCTACTACTCCCTGCTCATTAACTTCCATTGTTCCCTGTAATTGCATATTAATTACTCCTTTCTCCCTACTCTAAACACTTTGTATTTTAGTTTATATTTTCTAGCTTAAAGTAGAATAACACAATTATAATTTATTGTCAAATTATCTTGCACATAAAAGCTGCTCTTAACTTAAAACAGACCGGTAATATTCCCCTCAGCATCAACATCAATTTCTTCCGCCGAAGGATTCTTCGGTAACCCCGGCATTGTCAGCACATCACCAGTTAAAGCAACTAAAAATTCGGCGCCGGCGGAAACATTAACCCCCCTGACTGTTACTTCAAACTCTGTCGGTCGGCCTTTCTTCGCCGGATCATCGGAAAGAGAAGCCGGTGTTTTAGCCATGCAGATCGGCAGCTTATCAAACCCCTGATTAGTCAGTCGGCTGATATCCTCCTTAGCTGCGGACGTAAAGTTGACTCCTTTTGCTCCATATACTTCGGTAGCAATTGTTTCTATCTTATCTTCAATCGGCAGATCAAGCGGATAAAGGTAATCAAAATCTTCGGTTCCTGCTTCCAGGGCAGTTAATACTTCATTAGCCAGCTCTTCTCCGCCGGCTCCTCCCTGCGCCCAAATTTCAGATAAAGCAGCCGAAACCCCCTGGTCAAGACATAATTTTTTTACCGTTTCCAATTCTGCTTCCGTATCAGTAGGAAACCGATTAATAGCTACTACTGCCGGAAGATTAAATACTTCCGTAATATTCTCAATATGCTTAGCTAAATTGGCAAAGCCCCGCTCCACTGCTGCTACGTTCTCGGTTTTTAATTTATCTTTATCCACTCCGCCATGCATCTTAAGTGCTCGCACAGTAGCTACAATCACCACCGCATCCGGTTTAAGGTCAGCCAAGCGGCATTTAATATCCACAAACTTCTCCGCTCCTAAATCAGCTCCAAATCCCGCTTCTGTAACTGTAATTTCAGAAGTCTTCAGTGCCAGTTTAGTCGCCGCTACACTATTACAGCCGTGGGCAATATTGGCAAAAGGTCCGCCGTGAATAAAGGCCGGAGTGTTTTCTAAAGTCTGCACCAAATTAGGCTTAATCGCATCTTTTAATAGCGCCGCCATTGCTCCCGCTACTTCTAAATCTTTTGCCTGAATAGGTTCTCCAGCAAAGGTATTGGCTACCACAATTTTTCCTAGCCTTTTCTTTAAGTCAGCAATTCCTTCCGCCAAACATAAAATCGCCATTACTTCGGAAGCCACCGTAATCATAAAGCCATCTTCCCGCGGCTGCCCATTTCCATCAAGAGCTACTACGGTCTTCCGCAAAGCTCGGTCATTCATATCTACAACCCGTTTAACCATCACTGCTGTAGGATCAATGTCCAACTCATTGCCCTGCTTGATATGATTGTCAATAGCTGCCGCCAATAAATTATGGGCAGCACCAATAGCATGAATATCGCCGGTAAAGTGTAAATTAATATCCTCCATCGGCACTACCTGCGAATAACCACCGCCGGCAGCTCCCCCTTTAATCCCCATGCAGGGACCCAAAGAAGGCTCCCGTAAAGCTACTGTAGTCTGATGGCCTAATTGGTTTAACGCCTGGGCTAAACCAACACTAGTCGTTGTCTTCCCTTCTCCCGCCGGAGTAGGAGTCATTCCGGTAGTTAGTACCAACTTACCTGCTTCTGCTTCTTTTCTTTTTGCATAGGCATCATACTTAACTTTAGCCTTATTCCTACCATACATTTCAATTTCAGCTTCGCTTAAACCTAACTTAGCAGCAATCTCTGTAATCGGCTGCAGATCTGCTTCTTGAGCTATCTCGATATCTGATTTAACATTCACTTATAATCAACCCCCCATAATCACCTTTACCACTTAATATCAGTGCCTAGATAGAGTAACTGATAGTCAGTAGTGAATTTTTCCGAATCACTTAGTTCATCATCAGCTTTAAAGGTATAATTTTCCTGCCGATAACCTTGATAACTAAACTTCAATCCCATCTTGTTTTTCCAGCAATGCTTCTACAAAATAATAACCTTTAGCAGTCAATAAAATCTGTTCGGAAGAATAAATTTCATTATCCCCACTAATAAAGCCGCGGCCGAGTCCATCTTCAATAGCAGAGAAAATTTCCATTTTAGTAAAACCTTCTTCTTCCAGATCAGTAAAGGTAACTACTTCCTCGTCTTCCTGCTTATATTTATTATAAATAACCACAAATACCTTTTCCGACCCGCGCAGATGATCCAACACCTTATCTATTTCGCTAGCTAGATTCATCATCTACTCCCTCCTTGGAAGAATAATTTTCATAATAGTTCGTCCCCCACACGCCGATAATAATCAGCAGACCTCCTAATAGGTGAAACCAATAAAAAGGCTCATTTCTAATAGTCACTCCAGCCTCGGAAGCCGTAGTCAATTTAATCCCGATGGTTTCAAAAATAAAATAAGCTACCGGCTGAAAAAACGCTAACAACAGCAAAATTCCTATTCGTTTGCCGCGGAAGTTTAAATTAATAATTCCTAATATCCTCAAACCAGTCAGCGCCAGCGCAGCGGCAGCAAATCTAAATCCTAGCAGATGAAAAGGAGTTAATATTTCTAGTACCTCTTTAGTAAATAAAAAAGAAAAACCAAATACAACTGCTACGTATAACCCGGCTAAAACCGGCTTTACATCCTTCATTCCCTATCACTCCTATATCTACATATAAGATGAATATTAAAATAACATTTAATGTAGGGCATTAATAAGTACAGCTATGGGCTGTGGGCTACAATCAAAAATGTAAACTGAAAAACTAACCTTAAATTCACCCATATTTTACTCAACCTCAAGCTCAGACTCAACCTCTAATGTACTGCGGAGCAATCTCCCTGGTCAGATAAATTCCCTTTCCTGTCCGATAAAACTCCTGCCCTTGAGCATGGATTTTTTCGGCTTCCACGGTCAAAATTACCGGCTGCTGATCCCGGCGCTTACCTACTTGCTCAGCTTCTTGTTTGGTACTGCTTAAATGCACGAAATTCCGATTCATCGGTTTCAAACCCTCTGCCAAAATAGAAGCTTTGACCCGCCGCGGGGCACCATGATATAAGAATTCCGGCGGTGCTACCGGTTCATAATCAGGATGAACTCCCTCTATACTGTGGCCGTAGTTGGCCCGGATCTGTTTCCCATCCTGCAGAAGAGAAAACCGCCCCTTTTTATCTTCTGCAACTACCTGCTCTAAATCTTGATAAGTTAAATCAGGAAACTGCTGCTTCCTTAAAGCCGCCAATAACCGATCAGTAGCAACTGTACCGTCCGGATTAAGCTCTAAATTAAAGTCCCCCGGATTATGACGTAAAATATAAGATAAAGTTTTCGCTAGCTTTACTTTATCCACCATCCCACCCCCAATCATTAACCATCAGTTGACTATTACTAATTACTCATTATTAATCACCTAGCATCAACCAACTAACAAGTAAGATGAAACCCAGCAGCCACTACCTGCTCACTATCCTGCACTTGATTAAACTTCTGAACTGCCTGCTCAGTAGGCTGGTCAATCAATTCAATTCCTTTCTCTTCTAGCTTTTGTTTCACCACAATCGGAACCCGCATTACTCCTGATTTTCCAGTACCGATAATCAGCAGATCAGGGTCATGAGCAAAAACCCAGTCTAAATCTTCCATAGCTAGACTATGGCCTTCTTCCCGCCACCAGTTAGCTTTAATCTCGCCGGCACAGATTAATAAATCGGAAGTATACCGCCGGCCGTTAATCTCCAGTTCCCCAAAAGCATAATCATCTATTCTCATAATTGGCCTCCTTCAGTTCTCCACTACTTATATTCATTTTACAATTTATTATCAAGTTTTGCAACACCTGGGGCAAGAAACAAAACCATAGCCTGAGGCTGAGTTGGAGATTGAGTCAAGCCAGAAAACCAAAAAAAAGAAGGCGGAAGTTGGCCCGCCTTCTCTGCTAGTTGCTTAGCTAATTTTTTAACCCATCGAAATAAAGCTCTAATAACTGATCTTTTATCTTGTCTACCGGAAATTCATCCTCAAACATAAACCAGTGGAGAGCAGTAATATTAACTGCTCCTAGAAGAGAAGTAGCAACTGTTTCTACTTCAATATCTTTAAAAGCTCCGGCTTCTATTCCATTACGAATAATATCCTCAATTAAGACTGTATAGTTGCTTCTAATCTGCTTAATATGGTGTTCAAACTTATTCTTATAGCCGAGGCTTTCTCGAGTCAAAAATTTACAGAAATCCCGGCGCTGATTATAAAAGTCAAGCTGAATCCTAACAGTCTCCTCTAACTTAGCCACTGGATCCTCTACCTGCTTGATTCCTTCTTTGATCTGGTCTATTAACTGTTCAAATCCCATTTCAATCAGAGAAGAAGTCAAATCCTCTTTATCATCAAAGTAGCGGTAGAGAGTGCCTTTACCGACGCCGGCTGCTTCTGCAATCTCCTGCATAGTTGTCTGTTCTGATCCGTTTTCCGCAAATTTTTCAACTGCTGCTGTAAAAATTTGATCTCTCCGCTCTACCTGCGCTGGCCGCATATTCTTCCACTCCTTCTTTAAAATTCAACTTTCAACCGTGCATACACTCTATCATTTCCGAGCGAAGAAATCAAATCAGAACTGTTTTCTTCCTCACTCTCTAAGTAAGTACCACCCAGCTGCAGAACAGTTGCATCAGCCAGTGAATAGTCAAACTGAGGTTCTACCATGTAAGTCTCACTTTCTACCTCATAAATTGCATTCATCTTAATTTCGTGGAAGTCAAATACCGGCTGTTCAAAGTGAAGGTTAACTGCTTTAATATCCGGTTCGCTGTCTAACCGTCCTTCTTGATAATAAGTTTGACCAACAAGATAAAGATCGTTTTCAAACTTGTAATCAACACCGGCAGCTGCTTCTATTCGGCCGGGGTTATCTTCAGTTGACCAGTCAGTATCTTCAGGATACATACTGTAAGCTACTTCCGTCCAGACGCCCATATCACCGATATCGCCAATAACGTCCACGCCGACTCGATTGGTGTCGGGGTAAAGGGCTTCAGTAGGAATTTCGATGTTATTATCTGCATTATTTATTTTTTCTATTTGAGTTTCCATTTCAATATCAGTAGTTCCCGTATTCTCAATTTCGGTTAGTCCTTTCTCTATCTTAGCCAGCGCATCTTTAACATCTTTGTCTAATTCAGAACTAGTTTGATCTTCTATAAATTGTTTGTTGATTACCGGCAGTTTATCTCGTCCGTGATAAAAGCTAGCGGAAACATCAAAACCCATCAAAGAACGCTTAGTAACTTTAATTCCTCCCTGGGTATTATCAATATTATCTTCAACCGTATTGACTCCTACTTCTCCAGTAAGCCAATTTGATTCTACATTTTCTTGAGAAAAATTTAATTTATCTAGTGTGCTAAATTCATAGCCAGGAGACTTATTTGTCTCCTTTATCCCTGCATTCAATTTTTTAATTGAATCATTCAACTCACTTAGCTTATCTTTCTCTGCAATATTCTCTGCTACCTTAGTCTTAAACTGATTCATCATCTCTAACTTTCTCTCTTGACCTGCCTTATGCGTCGTAAAGAAAGGAGTTACCACACTGCTGACCTCTATATTAGCCGGGGCATAGTAAACTCCTTTTGCCGCCTTAACTGCTTTCTTTTCATCCATCGGCTTCAAGACTGTTAAATCGCGGGGATTGAAGTAGCTAGTTGGATTCAGCTTATAGGCGCTGCCCCAGTTAATCTCCTGCTTACCTAATCGCCAGTCCATATTTTCTGTATAGTAATTTACATAGGCCTCATCAATATTGACATTAGTTTTTCGCTGATGAGTAGTAGCTGAATGAAGAACTAAATTATTACTTTCTTCACTTTCAGGTGCAGCAAATACATCTTGAGTAGTAGACTTAAACTCCAAATCTAGATACATGTCAGCATCAAAACCGAACTTCTTTTCCAGCATTAGATTGAAAGTTTCCGTATCGTACCAAGTTTCCTCCTCAGAATTTACAACTAAATCACTCTTTAACTCCCCAGACATATCTACATCATCAGCCGCCGAAACTGCTCCGGCAAAGGAGAATACCAGTACCAAAGTCAGCACTACGGCAGTAAAACGCTTCATTTATGACCCCTCCTTGTGATTTATATTTTAGGATTCTCATCCAAAATAATAGCTTCACATCACATCGTAGATATTAGCTTCACTTTGCTCGCATCACGGCCAAATTTATCTGAGTTACAAGCTAAAATCTGAGGCTGAGTTGAATATTTTTATTTTTACTCAGCCTCAACCTTAACCTCAAACTGACCTTAATACCGCTTTAAATTTCGAGTAGTAAACAGTCGGTCATCAATTTCTTTATCATAAGCAATTTCTGCTAACTGCAGTACTGTTTTACTGCCTTTCTGCACATTCTTCATCGTCATCTGGCCGGCAGTCCAGTAGCCGTCAATCTGTTTAACATCCTTGGTAGTCAACACTTTATGCAGTTCACCGTCGCTGTCGTAAAACTCCAACTTGACTGGGAACCAATTACTTTTCTGCACCCACATCTTGCCGTATTTATAGTCAATATCGTCATCAGTAGGTACTATCTTAAGTACGTACTGAGAGTCATCTTCCGACTGCACAGTCGCTTCGTAATCGTCTTGATAATTGCCGCCGCCTAAAATTGACAGATCATTATAACTGAAGTCAGTGCCAACAAAGCTGCCGTTCTTTTGACTGGAAGAAATTTTTCTGATACTCCCCAGCGCCGGCATATATAGATACATATCTTCGCTATCGCCCTTATCCTGAGATAAGAAGCCAGTACCTTCTACGGAAGCAGGTGCCAGAAATCTGATAAAGGATTTATCTACTTCCCCATCTTGGGTGCGGGCCTTCAATTCCCGGTTTCTAACGTCTCCCGACGAACTGTGCAGTTCCATATCAAAGCTGATTTTAGCTGAATCAGCATCTATTGCCGCTTCTACTTTATCCAGTACATCATCCCCGGTCATATCTTGAGCTCCTGCCAATCCTGCTGTTCCCAGAACTAACACCAAAATCAATCCGCAGATTAACAATCTTCGTCTCATCTTAACCCCTCCTGAAAATTATTTTGTTACCGATTCTTCTTCTTTACCAAACAGCGGTAATAATACTCGGTCTCGGAATAAAATCATCGACGGTAAAAAGGCCATAGCGCCGAAGAAGGAAACTACCATGGTAATTGCAGTTAGCAACCCAAACTTCCGCAGCGGAGGAATCGAAGACAACAGCAGTACTAGAAAGCCGGCTACAACTGCCGTCGCATTAAAGAAGTTGGCCCGACCAATGGTAAAGATAGCCGTCTTCAGTGCTTCTTTCATTCCTGCATCTGCCTCTAACTCTTCTAAATAACGAGTGTAAAAGTGAATGCTGTAGTCAACTCCAATACCTACTGCTACACTAGCAATCATAATAGTAGCCACGTTTAAAGTAATTGCTGTCCAACCCATAATTCCGAAGTTTAAGACTACTGTAAAAGCTACCGGCAGACTACAAGCCAATCCCTTAAGTGGAGATTTCAATAGAAGACTAGTTACCAGAAAAGCAAACAAAACTGCTGAAACTAAACTTTTTACCTGGCTGGAAATCACCAAACCAGTCAATACATCAGTCAATACCGGCACTCCAGTAAAGGTAACAGTTTTGGCTGATTGGTCTATTTCTTCCGGCATCGTTTCCCGACTGACAATTTCATATTCAGGAAATTTATCCTTAATCAAGTTTTCAGTATAATCAACCAGCTTAGCCACTCGCTGGCTGTTATCTGCTTCTGCTACCATAACCCTAATTCTTACTTCTTGGTGATTAAAGTCAGTAAAATCTTCTAAAATGTTACTTCCAGAAGACAACAACATTAAGTACTGAGCAATCCCCTGTTCGGGCAGCTTCTCAAATTTTTCCTGTCCTCCGTGCAGAGCTTTATTCTCTTCTTCCAGCAAATCAACCACTGACATAGCATTATTAAGCAGTTCATGTTCTTCTAACTGCTTCTGCAGTTCCTTAACCTTCTGTAAAAACTGCGGATTTTCCATTCCATTTTTCTGTCCTGTATTCACAATTATCTCAAAAGTAGTCCCGCCGCCAATTTTATTGTTAATTAAATTATCTGCTTGTCGGGTTCTACTTCCCTCTTCAAAAAAGGCTATATAATTAGTTTCCGGCTCCAACTTAGGAACAATTATCAAACTAAGAATAGTAAGGATGATTACAATTCCTAATACCCAGGTATAACGGTGCTGAACAACCTTATTGACTTTGGTAAAGAACTTATCTAATACCGGTCTTTCCTCGGCCGCTTTATAATGACTCGGCTTTTCCATCAGTAACAAAACAGCCGGCAAAAAAGTAATTGAAATTAATAAAGCTGAAAAGACACCAAAAGCAGTAAACAAACCAAATTCCTGGATGATGCTTAAATCTGATAACGCAAGCGAAGAAAATCCAATCATAGTAGTAATGCCGGCCATTGCAATTGCCGCTCCTACTTTGAGAATGCTTAAGGAAATAGCTTTTACCTCAGTTGCACCTTCACTTAAATCCTCGTAGTAGCGGGCCAAAAAGTGAATTGCATAAGCACTTCCCACACTGACTAGTAAGACAGGTAAAGCAGTACTGACCATCGACAATGTATTTCCTGTCAGTGAAATCAGTCCTATAGTCCACACTACACTAAACAAAACAATCATGATCGGCAGCAGAACGCCGCGCAGGCTCCGAAAACTGGCAAAAAGAATCAGAAGAACAATTATCGAAACTAAAGGAAACAAACGTAAGATATCAGACTTCATTTTATCAGTCATTCGTTTACTCAAAACCGGACTACCCGCTAAATAGGTTTCTTCTTCAAAATTAGCTTCCTCTACTATTTGGTCTACCTTCTTTACTATCTCTGCCTGATCTACGTCCGAATTTAACTGAGCAATCACGGGCGCTACCTGGAAATCTTCTGATACGAGGCCGCCTAAATAACGGTCTCTAGTCTTCAAATCTGCCTGTAATTTATTTACTTCTTCTTCCGACTGCGGAAGCTCCTGCAAATATTCCTTTACCTCAACTGTCATACCTTTACCTTTGATTTCTTCAATATTGGTAATACTTCTAACTTTATTTACCTCATCTAACTCATCTAAACTTTCCGTCAAACTAGCAATACTATTTAAAGTTTGAGCATCAATAACATTTTGGTCTTCAAATAAAACAATTACATATTCCGAACCACCATATTTATCACTAACGTGGTCGAAAGTTTCTAACGCTGGATGTCCTTCGGGAAACATATCTTTTATATCCGTATTGATTTCTATCTGCGCTGCATGATAACCGAAAAATAGTGTAACTAGGATAATAACTGCTATAATTAAGCGCGGTGCTTTCTGCACAAATTTATCTATAAATTTCATTGGATTCCCTCCTTATATTAGAACTGACCGGTCAGTTCTATTCGTTTATATTATATACATACTCGCCAGGAAATGTCAAGGGGGGAGCCAAATTAAATTGATCGAATCCATATTTTTACACTGCTTCCCATTTAGGACATTTGGAACCCCAGCGCGCAATAAGCTCCCCATCCTGATAAATATTAATAATTTCACAGTGATTAGGACAATCTTGACACTCAAAACTGGAAGCCTGATACTCAAAGTCAGAAGTATCAAATCCTTTAAAAGCTGTCTGTTGTTTATTATCGACGGCTTCTTTGGCTAAAATACCGGCTCCAATTGCCCCCATCACATCATGATATTTCGGTACATTAACTTCCATTCCTAACTCCTCTTCAAACGCCCACTTAATTCCCTTGTTAGCTGCTACCCCTCCCTGAAATACAACAGAAGGTAAAATTTCTTTTCCCTGACCTACATTATTTAAGTAGTTTCTGACCATTGCTTGACAGAGGCCGGCTATTATATCCTCTAAATTATGTCCTAACTGCTGTTTATGAATCATATCGGATTCGGCAAATACAGAACAGCGGCCAGCTATTCGAACAGGATTCTCTGCTTCCAGGGCCAACTCCCCGAATTCCTCAATAGGAATATTTAACCGACTTGCCTGCTGGTCAAGAAAGGAACCAGTTCCAGCAGCACAAACAGTATTCATCGCAAAATCAACTACCACTCCATCCCGTAAAATAGTTAACTTTGAATCCTGACCTCCAATTTCCAGGATTGTCTGTACATCGGAAACTACATTAGAAGCTGCCACTGCATGAGCAGTAATTTCATTCTTTACTATATCAGCTCCGACAATTACCCCTGCCAATTTGCGGGCACTTCCCGTAGTTCCTACCCCTTTAATTTCTAAATCTCGTGCTTCCTTTAACTTATTCAATCCCTTCTGAACCGCATCAATCGGCTGCCCATTAGTTCTTAAGTAGATTTTTTCTTTTACTTTTGAATTTTCATCTATCACCGCTAAATTAGTACTCACTGACCCGACATCAATTCCCAAATAACCTGTCATTGATTAACCACCTCTTTGTTTCTTCTTCTACTTAACAAATCAACAAAAGCTTCTAATCTAGTTATCACTCCTGCTTCGCCCGTATGTTCATCAATACTTAACGATAAAACAGGAATATCTAATTCATCACTAACTGTAGGTAGAATACTATCCGCTACAATCTCCGGCATACAGGTAAAAGGAGCTAGATGAACCACTCCATCATAACCATCTTCAGCATACAAAACTGTCTCTCCCACCGATTCTATTCCATGCCCCCCCACAGGATGATTCAAATATGGTTCGGCAGCTCGTTCAATTTTTTCTTCTTTCTCTTTATCTCGAAACGGACCAAAATATAAGTTTTCTTTAATCCAATCCGTCAAATAAATAGATCTATTAACCAGTATTCCCTGCTCTCCCAGCTTTTTTTCCACTTGAAAATTAGTAACCGGTTCTAAAACTATGTAAATTTCACCTACTATCCCTACCCGTAGAGGAGTAAAATTTGGTTTGCGTTCTAATTGAGTAAATTTCTGTTCTGTCTCTTTAACTACTTTCTCTGTTTTCTCTATAGAATCAGCATTATCTATTAGCTCCAAACCTGCTTCCTGAACTTGCGTCGCTTGCTCCGGATCTACTAAATAAGGGCGAATACTGTTAGCTAACCTACTTAATTTATCTACAGCTTGAGCTTTTGCCCAACCTTGCTTCCAAGCTCGAACAAGGTTAGGCCAGGAAATATTCCCTAATAACAACTTCAAACTGCGATAAAATTGCTGCCAATTCCCCCGGGGTGGTTCAATAATTATCATTTCAAAGTCATAGCCTAAATCATTCAAAATTTTCTTCTGTACTTCTCCGTAATAACCAAATCGGCAGGGACCTTCGCCCCCACCCATAATAATTGTATCTGCTCCCTTTTCTAATGCTTCAATATAGTTCCCCAAATTATACTTAAGAGGTAAACAAGCATACTCAGGAGCATGTTTAACCCCTAAATCAAGCGTCCGCTGAGTAGTCGGCGGAGGAGGTACCACTTCCAGCCCTAGTTCTGACAATAGTGTTTTAGCTGCAATTCCCATCGTTCCCATCTGAGGAAACGTTACTTTCATCCTGCTTTACACTCCTTCCCACTGAATCATATCAGCAAAGGCTTCTACTCTAGTTATTAACCCTGCCTCTCCTGTATGTTCATCTAAATTTAATAACATAAATGGCTGCTGCTCTTGATGTTTGGCTTCTCTTTCTATCATTTCCCCTACTAACGAATCCGGACCACAGCCGAAAGCAGTTAACTGAATAATTCCGTCAATATCAGTCCGATGGAAAAAATGATAGGCTGCCCCCAACATCTGCTTATTAAAGGTCCAAAACATATCTTTAGTTTCTTCCGCAAGGCCTGCTTGTATCTGATTATCGGTCAACATATTAGCCGTAATAACTCCTAATCCCCGGTCCTGCAGATTATCAATCAAATCCATGCTCAGTTGGTCATCATGGATGATATACTCATGGCCCAATAAACCAACTTTATAATCGGTTTCAGTCGTTTTTTCGCGCATTTTTTTGTAATGTGCTTTATGGGCTTGCCAGGCCTTCCAGGCTGCTTTCATTACCTGCCAATATCCTTTATCCAACTTTTTTCCTATTTCTACTGCTGTCTTAATTAAATTCAATTTATTATCTCTTAAATTAACAGTCACATCAATTAACGGCGGCAAATCAGAAATATTATACCTCACTACGTCCGGCAAGCCCATAAACTTAGGACACAAATACTCATCAGAATTAACACTTACCATCCGGGGAACAAATAGATAATCCACTTTATCTTTTAGATTCTCTACGTGTCCTAAAAACAATTTAACCGGAAAACAAGCTTCATCATTAGCAAGTTTAACAGCATCGTTTACGACTTGATCAGTTGGCCCGCTAGCTTCCACTACTTCACAATCTAAAGCAGTAAAAAAAGTTTGCCAGGCTGAATGATATCTATAGTACAGTAAAGCCTGCGGCAAACCTACCTTAGCTCCCATTACTCATTTCCTCCTTTATTCTTTATTCTGGTATCATCTTTACCTTCATGAAAACTCGGCCGCCGTTCATTTAATTTCAAAATTGATTGACGGAATAAATAAGTCTTTAATGCACTCCAGTCAAACGGAATTAACGGCCACAAATAAGGAACCCCAAAAGATTTACTAAATACAAGTAAACCTAAGATTAAAAACAAACCAATAATTAATCCCGCTGAGCGAAAATAAATTACGGCTAAAATTAACCCTAACCTAAGCAGTTTAACTGTCACCGCCATTTCAAAACCAGGGATGGTAAAGTTACTAATCCCGGCAATAGCCATATAAAGAATAGTTTCTGAATTAAACAGCCCTACTTCTACAGAAAATTCACCGAGCATTAAAGCACCGATCAAACCTAAAGAAGTAGCTAAAGAACTAGGTATCTGAATAGAAGCAATAGTCACTAAGTCAATACCAAAATTTGCTAACACAAACTGCAGACCAAGCGGAACTTTACCCAGTTCTTCTACCCCAATAAAATCTATTGCTTCCGGCAGCCATTCTGGTTGATAAGCTGCAAGCAGCCACAAGGGCGGCAAAACCAAGGAAATAATAATAGAAGCTAATCTAAGTAAATTAAAATAAGTTCCGGGCACCGACGACTGGCGATAATCTTCTAAACTCTGGGTATGATCAAATAAAGTAGCCGGCAGCAATAATACTGTCGGTGAATTATCCACAATTACGCAGATTTTACCTTCTAAAATATGAGCCGTTACTATATCCGGACGATTAGTATACCTTACCTTGGGGAAAGGATTGAGTGTGTCGCGGGTTAAAAAATCTTCTATTGTTCTATCTGCCAGCGGAATAGCATCAGTTTTAATTTCCTGCATTCTCTGCTTTACTTCTTCTACTAATCCTGGATTAGCAATATCTTTAATATAAACTACTGCCACATCACTTTTAGCCCTTTCTCCCACCTGCACAACTTCTGACCTTAATTGCGGATCTCTTATTCTCCGCCGGATCATCTGCACATTAAACAGCATTGTTTCTACAAATCCATCTTCTGAACCGCGAGTTGACTTTTCTAACTCCGGTTCTTCAGGAGTCCGCGATAACCAAGTTCGTCCGTCAATTATAATTGCTTTTTCTTCGCCATCTATTAATAAAGCCTGCGGGCCAGCTAACACTTCATTCATCAAATCATCTATATTGTCCACAGTAGAAACTTCAATTACAGCCAGCTTATTATTTAAGATTTTTTGGATAGTATCTATATTTATTTCTTTCCGTTTTGTTTCCATTAAGTGTTCCATAATTCGATTTAACAGATCGCCCTTCGCCATTCCGTCAAGAAAGACTAAACTGGCATCTTTACCGCCGATTTCAAAATCTCGATTAACAAGATCAAAAGTTTTCGGCCCGTCAATGCGGTCTTTAATTTCTTTTAAATTATCGCCTAATTTCTTTTTAACTTTCATTTTTATTCCCCACTTCTGGCTAATATTTCTTGAAGCCCCTTGCTAGTAATCGGAGCTCCGGCTGCTAAATTATCTTTTCCCTCCATCTTCCCTAAATCGCCTACCCCAACTATCAGCAAGTCAGGAAATCCATTTAATACATCCACCGTATCTCCTTCTAAAACAAAGTGAGTTGCTGGTTCCAAAGTCCCCTTTTTATTTACAGGCGGATTATCTACCACTTCTCCCTCGTTAGTAATTGATATATCAGGAACAGTACCTGCTGCTTCTTTAGTATTAGAAGCCACGGCAAGCACACCTAAAATTTCGGTCTCTTCCGCTTCTAAAATAGTTTTTAAAGCTTCTTCCCCCGGGCCAACTTCCCGCTCGCCGTTGTCATCGACCATCACAACCACCGGTTCCTCATCTACCGCTGTAATTAACTCTACCAGCTCGTCTCCTGAATAAGGCGTAGGCGTACCCTGCGATTTAAAGATAACTTTTAATCCCAACTCTTCTCCTGCCTTGGCCACAGCTTGGCCGGCAGTTTTATCTCCATCAGTAACTAGTATTACTTTTTTAGACTCCATTTATTCCCCTTCTCTCTAATTTATTCTTTAGGTTTAAAGATCACCGCCATTAAAAAGCCAATAATTATGGCGGCACTAACTCCTACACTGGCCTTTTCTAAAATTCCAGACAATAGTCCCATCAGTCCGTCTTGATTAACTTCCAGTAAAACTCCTTTCGTTAAAATGTAACCGAAATTCATTACTAAAACTGATACTCCCGCCCCCGCTATTTCAATTAACTTAGGATACACTCCAATCCCAGTTAGTATCGAACCACTGACCACTAAAATTACCAACAAATGTCCAGGAGTATACTTAGTAAAATCAAGAAATAACTGCCCCGCTCCACAAATCAAACCGCCCACCAAAAATGCCATCACATAAGAACCCATTGCTATCCCTCGTCTCCAGCACTATTATCTTCATTTATTGGTTCAATCTTAGCCGCCAACTTATCGCGTACACTCTGCCGACCAATTCCTGTGGTAATCTGTCCCGTAGTCTCCAGCACCACGGCATGAGCAATACAGGGAATCGACTCTCCCTGCAGCGGAATAGTAGAATTCAGCAGAGCTCCCGTCCCTACAATCAACACTCGCTCAAGCTGCCCGTACATTACCTGCGGCAGTAAATAAGAAGCTAAGACTACTGCTGAACAGGCACATCCGCTGCCGCCAGCTCCTACCTTCTGATCAGAATTATAAATCATTACCCCACAGTCATCATAGTTTTCTTCTACTTTACATCCCTCTTCCGCCAGTAGATCCTGCGTTAAGCCTTTCCCAATTTCTCCTAAATCACCCGTCGCAATCAAGTCATAATCCGCAGGAGCTCGGCCGGTATCCGTTAAGTGCTGTACAATAGTATCCGCTGCTGCCGGAGCCATAGCAGCCCCTAAATTTTTCGGATCTTTGACTCCTAAATCAACCACCTGCCCTAAAGTTGCTTCTGTAATTTGAGCTCCTCCCTGCTGCGTACTAACAATAAAAGCTCCTGCTCCTGTAACTGTCCTCTGTTTATAAGGTGGGTACTTGTCGCCATATTCATTGGGTGTCCTAAATTGTCTTTCCGTAGCTTGATAGTGGCTAGAGGTAAAAGGAATCACCCTCTGAGCTGCTCCCCCTTCTACTAACATACTTCCTACAGCTAAACCCTGCACAATCGTTGAACAAGCCCCAAACAACCCCAAAAAGGAAATCGGAAATTGACGGGCAGCAAAATTAGACGCAACTGTCTGATTTAATAAGTCTCCGCCCAATAAAAGATCTATTTCCTCTCTGCTTCTATTGTCTTTTTGCAGTACTTTCTCCACTGCATTTTTGCTTAATTTTATCTGCGCTTGGTCCCAGGTAGCTTGATTGTTATAAGGGTCAGAAATTACTTCTTCAAAATACCCCCCCAGCGGCCCCTGCTGTTCTTTAGAACCCACAATTGAAGCGGCAGCATTAACCTGCGGCGGATCCAAAAACTCTGTTGTCTGCTTGCCGAGTTTTTTCACTAATTATCCCCCTTACTTCACCATCAATTGAATAACTCCCACTAAAAAAGAAGTTACTATCCCGTAAGTCAATACTGGCCCCGCAATAGAATAAATATTAGCTCCTATTCCTAACACATATCCTTCCTGCTGATATTCTAAAGCAGGGGATACAATCGCATTTGCAAACCCCGTAATGGGAACAATAGTACCGCCGCCCGCAATTTGAGCCAAC
>CAYFUT010000008.1:58398-68181 GCA_964346395.1 uncultured Halobacteroidaceae bacterium | reverse complement strand
GTTAAATAAAAAGTTTGGTAGTTTACCGGCAGAATATGAAGAAAAATTAAATTCTGGAGACGAAGAAGAGTTGGAATTAGTTTTAGAAAATATATTTGATATTGAAGACTTATCAGATTTAGATAAATACTTTAATTAAAGCAAGGGGAAATTTAAACGGTCGGAAGGTTAGTTTACCTTCCGCTGTCTGAGCGTAGTCAGGGACAGTCAGCTGTTTGATTGTGTATTGAAATGGCTTTTTCAGCTCGTCGACGCCTGACATATCTGTCTGCTTCATTTTGTGTTTGCCGAAGATATTCTGAATATGTTTATCCAGTAAAATTTCTATCTGCCGGTGGGGATTTTCCTGCCGGTAGTTGATCTTGTTGGCGGTGCTGTAATAGCCGCTAGTAGTTAGCTCCAGATTGATGTCTGCCCGGGGCCGGTTTTGGTTAGGTTGATTGTCTGCTGGTTGTGACTGGGGCAGCTGGTGGAATTGATTAGCTTGGGGTAAAAAGATCTGCTTTCCCTGCGCCATAAACGGAATTTGATTGTAGCGAACAGCTGACAAAGTAGGGGTTAAATATAAATTCTGTTCCGGCAAATAAACCCCCACATAATCAAATGGTTCTGGAGTCACTACTTCGTAGTTGGCTGATAGGAAGTATTGATTAAGCCGGGCTGGGCTGCAATTCCTATCTCTTTCAGTAAGGCAATTAGTAGAGTTGACTGGTCGTGCGCGTCGCCTGCTTTGGTCTTAAATATTTTTGCGGCTGAGTGGGGTTCATAGTTTCCGCTGCTCCATTTATGCTGGGGGACGTGGTTTATATGCAGAGCTACATAATTATAAACTGTTTTTACTTTTTCTTTTGCTGCGTCCGATAGCGAATATTTATCTTCCATTAGGTTCTGGTACCAGCTGCTGATCTGCTCCCAGGAGTCCAGAGTAGAAATAGTAGTCCGGCTGGAGATAAAACTTAAATTTGACATTTTCCTATTTATAGTGTACAATTAAAGGGAACCGTATAATTTGTTTTTAAGGAGCATGCAAGCGTTTGCTGAAGAAAAAATTGTATGTTATAGTGCAAACGTTTTCTAAAAAAGTCATTGCTCATTAAATTAAGTGGTGATGGTTGGGTTCAAAGTTCAAATTTTGGATCCCCCCTAAGGATATATATTTGAGACTCGTTATGAGTCTACCCTCCGATTTTACAGTCGGGGGATTTTTTATTTTAAGAAAAGAATTATTTTTTAATCTGAGAGGATTCGGTGAAGCAGCTGATGTTACTAATTGGTAACAACGTATTTACTCTGTTGGCAGTACTGATAAGAAGTGGTATTAATGCAAATTTTGTTGGGGGTTACGCTGCCTGGTTTTTCCGGTCTGTTAGATTCAATAACGCCTAAAACCACCAGCAGGCAGCTGATTAATAATCTAGAAAAAATAAGGTCGCAGGCAATTATTATGGGCGAAGAACAGCACGTGGTAGTAAAAAGAGAAGCAGCTAGTTTACAAACCGAAAGCAGAAGATGATGCTAAATTAGGAGCAGGTTTAAAGTTTGGTGCAAAGCTAAAAAAGAAAAGAAGATGTCTATTTGATAGGAGAGAAGGATGTTAATAGTTCATCTTCTTCTTTTATTAAACACCAGTAAACTAATTCCTCTTGAGTATTTACAGGCCGAAAAAGTGCTTAAGATGCTGCCCAGTAGTATTCCGGTCTCTATGATTAAGGTAATCCCCTGGGTCAGTAATTCGGGAGCTATTACTTTGGAATTAAAACCTAAAGTCAGCAGCGTTCTAGTACTAAAGCAGGGGCAGGAGGAAATAATGGGCCTTCCCCGATATTATCTGCCGCCAGGTAAGTACTACTGTCCGCGTGCAAGATGGGCAGACAATTGTATTAGGCGGTTTTTTATCGGGTACTAACTTATAATTTCTATAAAGTTCAAGCTGAGCAGTTGAGAGGCTGTTTTTTTAGTTTGAGATGTTAATAAACTTTTGAGTAAGGTGATTTTAATGGTTGACTTGATCTAAAACCCAACCTCAACCTTAACCTTAATTAACTGTATACCTATATCCGCTCCAGGTGATAGTGCCTAGAATTAGTCCGACTGCTGCTACTGCCCAGGCGGAAGAAGTTAGCTGATGGGGAAAAGTTAAGCGGTAGATGACAGCTAAGAGGGGAAACAGATAAAGTTGAATACTGGTTAATTTCAGGAAGTTAGATTTGATATTAGTGCTGTCTTTATAATAATGATAGCAGTAGATTATAAACAGCGGCCAGGATAGAGCCAACAAAGCAAAAGAAGGAAAGCCGAAAGCTAATTTAAAAAACCCTAGTTGGGCTTCTGCCCGGTTAATTGATTGTAATACCCGGATGCCTAACATTAAAAAATTAATAATCGGCAGAAATAACACAAATCCCAGCAGACTAGAGGCCAGCCCGGCTATAATTTTAGCTATATTTTTCATTTGATTTGGCACCTCCTAAAGTGATTTATATAATTATATTCTTGTTATTATCTAAAAATCCTGGTTGTTTTTAGAAAAAGCAGGCAGAATAAATCCTATTTAATATTTGAAATTAGCAGGATATTTAGTTTTCTTATGTAATTAAGCAATAAATGAAAGAATTGTTTAATTTATAATTAGGGATATAGAGCAGATTATAACGAAAAAGGGTGATGTTATGCGGGCAGTCTTGGTAGGGGTGGGGGATCGGGGAGGAAAATGGTGTCCTGTTTTACTAGAAGATGAAGATATAGAATTAGTAGTAGTCGATAAAAAGAGAGAAAAAGCGGAGGGATTATCTGCTGAGGTGCCATTTTACAGTTCGCTGGTGGAGGCTCTGGGGGAAGAAGAGTCTGATTTTCTAGTCAATGCTACGCCGCCGCAGGTACATAATCAAATTAATCGGGTAGCTTTTGACCATCAGCTGCCTGTTTTATCGGAAAAACCAATTGCTGATAAGTATGGAGAGGCTCGAAAAATAGTTAGGGAAGCGCAAGTGGAGGAAATACCGTTTCAGATTGCTGAAAATTACCGCCAATTTCCTATTGTCAGAGCTACCAAAAAGCATATTCATCAGGGGAAAATTGGGGAGTTAAAGACTATTAAGGTAGAATTTAGAAAAAAGTTTCAGACGGAGAAAACTTATTTTAAGCAGCTAGAGCACCCCCTACTATTAGATGTCAGCATTCACCATTTTGATTTGCTTAGATATTTAAGCGGCTGTGAAGGAGAGGAAATTTTTGCTCAAAGTTTCAGTCCTAAGGATAATTGGCTGGCGGGAAAAGTTAATCTATTTACTTTTCTGCAGTTAGAAACTGATATTGCAGTTAATTATACAGGAACTTTAGTAGGCCAGGAGTCGGAGACTAGTTGGTTAGGCGATTGGAAGCTAGAGGGAACTGAAGGAATGATTATTCTGCGCGATCATAAGTTATGTTTAATTAAAGGTGGAGAAGTCCGGGAGATAAGCGAATTTAAAGCGGGGCTTAATTTAACTAGCTGTTTAGATAATTTCCTCTTTTCCTTAACGGAAGGAAAAAACTTCGGGACGAAAGCCAGTGATTATTTAAAAACTCAGCACCTGGTAGAGTTGGCTCGTAGATCCTCTGAACAGGGGAAAATGCTGTCGATTGAGAATGCTACTTAGGAATTTTTTAGCGGCCAATTTTAGAAAAAGAAAAAATCAAGCCCTAGGAAATTAAGCCCCTCCTTTCTGCAAAGGAGAGGTCTTTTTTCCCTAATGTCGGTAATGCTCATGATTTGATTTTTTTAATCAGATGATAGATAAGCCAGCCGAGAGTTAGTAAGAGTAAACTCCAGGGCAGCAGCCTACCGGTTAAGATAATGATTAGATTAATACTGCTTATAAATCCTCTAACTGCTTCCCGGCAGCTAGTCAGCAGATTCCAGCCGGAAGCAAAGATTGGCTTAGGTTCTGAAATATGCAGATTGATAGTAGCTAACATCACTTTGCTCTGGTAATAATCAAGCCGTCCCTGTAAGCGTTCAATATCAGTTCGCACTCGATTTAGCTCTTTTTCAATTTTAAGAATAGACTCTACTTGGTCTGCTTTTTCCAGTAGATTTAAATAACTGGTTTCCTGGTGCTTGAGATTTTTAATTCGCGCCTGCAGGTCAATGTACTGTTCTGTAACATCTTCTCTACTGATGCGTTCTTGAGTTAGCTGGCCTAATGATTTCAAGTTGGCCATTAATGAGTGAAAATGCTGGTCAGGAACGCGAATAGTATAGCTGTATGAAGTGCGCTGCTGATTATCTTCCCACTGGTGAACGTGGGCAATATATCCTTCATAGTCGGCGGTTAACTGTTCTATCTTGTCGGAAATAGGTTCCAAATTATCATTGACGAGATTCAAATTTGCTTCTTTAATAATTTTGCGGTCTGTATTTTCTTGTTCTATGGGTCTGGAATTGCCGGGCGGCGTGCCCTCCGAACCGCCTTTGCCGGCTACTTCCGGTCGGACTTGCTGTTTCTGACTATCATATGTTTGTGGTTGATTACCTTGACAGGCAGTAGTTAACAGCAGTAAACTAATAGTTAAGAAGATAATTATTAGTTTAACAGGAGCAACTTGTACTCGATTGTTCATGATGGATTCTCCTTATCTAATTTAAAGTAAAGTTTATGATTTTAAGGAATAATAAAAAGTTTAATTACATGATAACCTAACTTTTCGGGAAAAACAATAGAAAGATAAAGCAAAACAAGAATAATTTCGCGGCTATTACTCTGCTAGTAGGGTGGGATGAGAATGGTGACAATTTATACCGGGCCAACTGGGGCGGGAAAGACGACGCAGCTGCAGGAATCCTATCACCAGTTGGCGGAGAAAAATAAGACTGATGACTGTTTGGTGTTGACTACCGATGGCAATCACGTCCGCGAGTGGCGGCGTCAGATTGAACTGGAAGCCATGGGTGGATTGGAGATTTATAGTTATTTCGGGTTTGTGCAGCAAGAAGTTAGAACTTATTGGCACTTGATTGATAGTCAACTGCCGGGAGGCCGAAAAAAGTTGGCCCCGGTGCTGATGACAGTGGAACCGGCGCACTACATAATGAGTAAATTAGTGGAACAGCACCGTCAGGAAGAAAAATTTACGGAAGTGAATGCTACGGCCCAGCAGATTGCGGTCCAGTTAATTGATAATTTGAATTATGGGGCCATGAATGATCTGTCGCTGTCTGAAGTGAAGGAGAGATTGCTGGCCTGGGCTGGCGGGGATGAAACTAAGGAGGCAGTTTATCGAGCTAGCTGGGAAGTAATGAAGGATTTTGTCCAGCTCTGCCGAGTTGACCGCTGCCTTGATTATTCGCAGACTATCAGGCTGTATAATCAATACGTTCTATCAGCAGAAGAATATTGGGGGGAATTAACGGATCGCTATCAATATTTATTTGTTGATAATCTGGAGCGGTTGGGAGCAACTGCTCAGGACTTAGTGGCTCGACTGCTGCCGGAAATGGAAGTAGGTTATTTGACTTATAATCCGGAAGGAGGTTTCGGCCGGTTTTTTGGGGCCGCCCCCCAATCAGCCGAAAATTTTCTTGCTTCTGGTGAGGTTGTTGACTTAGGGGCGCCCCATACTGCTGCTCCTGAGGCTCGGGAGTTGGCTGCTAATTTAGCGGACAAGATTTTAGAGGGTAGTGAATTGCCTTATAGCAACTTTATTCAGGAGACGATACGCACCGAACTGCGCGGGGCAATGTTAGCGGAAGTTAGTGCTAAAGTAGAGGATTTGATTGCCAACCAGGGGGTAAAGCCTGAGGAGATTGCGCTGGTAGCTCCTTATTTGGATAAAGTGCTGGAGTTTACCTTAGAGCAGGAGTCGGCAGAGGCTGATTATTCGCTGGTTAATTTAACCCGCAGCCGCCTGCTGCTGGAAAACCAGTTTGCCCAGACTTTGATTGTCTTGACGGTACTGGCTAGACCAGACTGGGAACTGGAAGTTAGTTTTTCGGCTCTGGTGCAGACCTTCAATTTAATTTTAGATTTTGATCCGGTGCGCAGTTCTTCGCTGGCGGAAGAAATAAAAAATAATGGCTTAGAACTGCCGGCCATGGAAGAAGTCGGTCTCCGGGCTAAATTAGGCTTTAGCAAAGCAGAAAGATATGATGAATTCAAAGCCTGGCTGGAAGACTGGCAGGGAACTGATTTTAAGTTGGAGTATTTTTTTCGGTCAGCCTTTGGCAGTTTTTTATCTTCACTGTCGCCGGCAGAAGAGGATATCTTGGCTTGCCGCCAGTTAATTAAATCAATTGTTGACTTTAAAGAAGTGGCGGCTGAATTTAGGGATTATTCGGAGCAGGAAGTCGGAGCTCGGTTTATAGAGATGGTGAATAAGGGGACGTTAGCAGCTGAGGTACTGCTCAGCGAGGAAGATATAGAAGAAAAAGTAATTTTGGCTACCCCTTATACCTTTCTTTCGGTTCCTTATGTGGAGCAAGTCAAGTACTTGTTTTTAGTCGATATCTCCAGTGAACTCTGGTTTTTGGGCGGCGGCAAAGAATTGAGTAATCCATTTATTCTGTCCCGCAGTCAAGCGGAAATAGAATGGACGGATCAACTTAACCAGTCGCTGCAGCGGGAACAGTTAGTTGATTATCTCCAGAGTTTGCTCAGTAAAGTGACTAGCGGAGTTTACTTAGCGGATAGTACTCTTAACAGTAGAGGCTGGCAGCAGGAAGGTCAGCTAGCGGATTGGCTGCGGGAAGATGTGATGGGAGTGAGCGCTAATGATTGATTTGGAAGAAATAAATCTGCGGCCGGGGCAGGAGCAAGTAGCCGAATACCGCCGGGGGAAATTAGCAGTGCCGGCGGTACCGGGGGCGGGAAAGACCTTTACCCTGGCTTATTTAGCTTCTAAACTGATTGCCCAGGAGCAGGTTCAGCCGGGGAAATTATTGATTGTTACCTTTATGAATTCAGCTGTTGCTAATTTCCGCCGACGGATAGATCAGTTTCTTGAGCAGCGGGGAATCTGTTCCAGCCGCAGTTATGAGGTGCGGACTTTACATTCTCTAGCGATGAATATTCTACGGGAGCGGCCTGATTATCTATTAATCAATGAAGATTTTCGGATTATTGATCAACATCACCAGTGGGATTTGCTAACTTCGCTGACCGAGCAGTGGCTAAAAGATAACCGCCGCCGCTGGGAGCAGATCGTTGATGTGCCGCGCCAGTCGGACTGGTACGCCCGGGCAGTAGACAGCTGGCGGACGAAGGACTTTATTAAGCTGATTCAACAGATAATCAGTCATCTAAAGATGGAAGGCCTAACGAGAGAAGAAATTTTGGAGTTGAATGATAATTTAGTTACTAACTCTTATCTACAGTGGGTCTGTGAAATCTATGCCGAATACAGTCGGGAGTTAGCTCGGAACGGCTGGCTGGACTTTAATGATCTGATTATGAATGCCTGGAAGCTGCTGCAGGAAGATCAGGAACTACGAACTAGGCTTCAGAAGAAATGGACTTATGTATTTGAAGATGAAGCCCAAGATTCTAATCGGCTGCAGGAAAAGATTTTGGAACTGTTGGCCGGTGAAAATGGGAATTTAGTGCGGGTCGGAGATTCCAACCAGGCAATTACTGGGACCTTTACCGCTGCGGATCCCGCTAACTTCCGCCGCTTCTGCCGGCGGGACGGAGTAACTAGCCGGTCGATTCTATATTCCAGCCGGAGTGCTCCGCAAATTATAGATCTGGCTAATTATTTGGTTACCTGGTCGCGGGAAGAACACCCGATTGAAGAATGTCAAGAAGCACTGGCGGAGCAGATGATTCATTCGGCACCTAAGGACGACCCCAATCCTAACCCGCAGCCGGAGCAGTATCCAATCACTTATAAACAGTTTGCTACTCAACAGCAGGAAGTAGAAAAGATAGCTGAGGTGGCCGCTAACTATGCAGCAGATAATCCGGAGAAAACAATTGCGATTATTGTGCCCCATAGCTACCGTCAGCAGGAAGTGGTCGAGGAACTTGCTGAACGAGGAGCACCTTATGAGAAAGCAGGGGATATTAGCCAGCAGCACCAGGAGACGATTACTGCTCTTAAGCAGGCAATCAAATATCTAGCCCGACCGCACCGTAAAAACCGATTGTTAGACCTGCTGCAGAAGAGTCTCTTAAGCCAATTTGGAGGTGCTGAGCACCAGATTATAGAGGAATATTTAGCCGAGCAGGAAGTCGAACAGGTGCTCTATCCGGTGGGGGGCGAGTTGGCCCTGGTAGACCTACCCGATGATCTGGTGGGTAATCCGGAATTGTTAACAGCTTTTAAAGACGCATTAAGTGAAATTAGAAACTGGCTGACAGCTAGTATGCAGCTGCCAGCTGATGAATTAGTTCTGTATCTGGCCGAAGAGCTGGGGCTGAAGGAAGAAACGCTGGCGTTGGCCCAGGGAATTGCCCTGCAGATCAAGGATGAATTAAAGGACCACCCCACCTGGCGGTTAACGGACGTAGTGGCTAATTTACCGGAGTTAGAACGTTCCTTTGCCCGATTTGCCCGTAAGTTAGACAGCAGGCAGGGGTTTGAGCCGCAGCCGGGAGTGATTAGCGTGCTTAATGCCCATAAGGCTAAAGGTTTGGAGTGGGATATAGTCTTTATTACTTCTTTGGTTACAGCTGATTATCCGGTGCTGCCGGGGGATAAATTCCGCGGGGAAAACTGGTATTTAGCGGATGAAGAGTGCAATCCGGTGGCGGTGGCTAAGCAGGAACTCAAGCAGGAATTAACTCATGACCGAGAATTTAATCCGGTCTGGCAGGCTAAAGTAGAAGTAATTAAAGAAAAAATAAGGTTAATATACGTGGCAGTTACCCGGGCCAAACAGGGTTTATTTTTGAGTGCTTATCAGCAAGTAAAAAGAAAAGGTGGCGGTTTAGATCAAGTAGGAGTTAATTTAGTATTTCAAGCACTAACAAATTATATAGCAGAGGAGCGTGAAAAAGATGCTGACTAATTCGCTAGCTGATTTATATTTTAGTGCTTCCGCTCTCAAGTGTTATGATACCTGTAAGTTAAAGTTTCGCCGGCGGTATATAGATGGGCTGTTTTGGCCCAGTGATTGGGTGACCGATGAACAGGAACAGAAAATCTACGAGACCGGGCAGTTGTTTCATACTCTGGCGGAAAGGTATTATGCGCGGGGAGAAATGGAAGCCCCCAAACAGCTGATGAGCGAACAGATAACGAAGTGGTTAGAAAATTTAATTGCTTACTGTCCGTACCAAGAAACGGGAGAATTTTATCCTGAACAGTCGCTGCGGTTAAATAAAGAGGTACAGTTGGTGGCGAAGTTTGATCTACTGTATATCAGCCCGAACGGGCAGGCAGTGATTTATGATTGGAAAACTAACAACCATCAATTAAAACGCGAATATTGGGAACATAGTTATCAGACGCTAGTTTATCGGTCTGTATTACAGCAGGCTGGGGATAGTTTTGCTCCCAAAGGTAGGTGGCAGCCAGAACAGATTTCTTTAATTTACTGGAATCCCCGCTATCCGGAGCAGGAGCTTGAATTTTACTACAGCCGGGAGCAGTTTAACCGCGACCAGCAGCGGCTGGAAAAATTAATTATGGAAATTAAAGATCGCGATTATGATGAATTCTATGGGGTAGATAATGACAGCTGTCTTTATTGCGAGTACCGCCCTCTCTGTCATGGACAGGATCCGTTAGAAATTGAGCGGGAAGAGGAAGACATAGACCTGGATTTAGAGTGGGAAGATGTAGAGGCGATTGAATTTTAAAAGG
>CAYFUT010000008.1:43602-58298 GCA_964346395.1 uncultured Halobacteroidaceae bacterium | reverse complement strand
TGGTAAGTGAGGTGTAAGTATGGACTATAAAGTTACTTATCCCCATCAGAGAGAGCTGCCGGACTGGCTGTTAGAAAAGACAGAGGGCAATACTACTCTGGCTAAATTATTTTACCGACGGGGGATTACTACGCCTGCAGAGTGGGAAGAATTTTTGGATTTAGATAGCTATCAGCCGACTAAGCCGCTGGAATTTAAGAATCTGCAGCAGACGAGAAATTTTATCCGCAATCGAATTAACAGTGGGGCTAAAATCTGTGTTTACGGCGATTATGATGCCGATGGGATCATTTCGACAGCTATTTTGGCAGCTGTTTTGCGGCAATTGGGAGCAGATGTGGTTTATCATATTCCCGATCGGTTTACTGAAGGCTATGGGCTTGATGAAGAGGTAATTGCTGAACTGGCGGAAGCAGGTGTAGAATTAATTGTAACCTGTGACTGCGGTATCTCTAATTTTGAGGAAGTTGCTCAGGCAAAAGATTTGGGATTAGAAATAGTAGTCACTGATCATCATCAGCTGCCGCCTGAACTGCCGCCGGCTGATTATATCTTATCCCCCAAGCTGCTGCCGGAAGAGCATCGGGCTTATGATCTGCCGGGGGCTGGTATGGCCTATATGTTGGCCCGAGCCTTGTTGGAACAGGACGGGCAACCAGCTCAGGCGGACAAATTTTTAGAACTATTGGCCCTGGCTATAGTGGCGGATGTAGTGCCTTTACAACAGGAAAACCGCTATTTGTTAAGAGAGGGATTAGATTTGTTGGCAACTCCTAGCTGGCCAGGAGTAGCAGCTTTATGTGCAGTCTGTGATTTAGAACCGTTCAATGTGGGGGCGGAAGAAATTGGTTTCCAGCTAGCTCCCCGGTTGAATGCAGCCGGGCGGATTTCTACGGCTCGGAAGGGAGTGGAACTATTATTAGCTGCAGAAGAGGATCGGGCTGAAGAGTTGGCCCGGGAACTGGATGAAATTAATAACCGGCGGAAGGAAATCAGCAGTCAAATGGAAGAAGAAGCTTGGGAGCAGTTAGCAGAGGAGGATTTAGAAGAACCAATAGTACTTTATAATCCAGACTGGCATCAAGGGGTGGTAGGAATTGTAGCTGGCCGGCTGACTGAACAGTTTCAAGTACCGGCTTTGCTTCTGTCGGCAGCAGAGGAACCAGGAGTGGTGACGGGTTCTGCCCGATCCATTGAGGGAGTACATATGTATCAAGGGTTAACTGAATGTTCAGACTTACTGCTGACCTTCGGCGGTCATGCCGGGGCAGCCGGTTTTTCCCTGCGGGCAGAAGATGTAGAGGAATTTATAACAGAAGTTAAACAGGTTTTAGCCCAGCAGATGACGGATTTAAGTGGAACTCGGGAATTAATAGTTGATGATCGGATTGGATTTGACCAGTTAAGCTTTGACTTTTACGAGCAGACTCGGAAGTTGGCCCCTTTTGGGGAACAAAATCCCGAACCTGTATTCTATTCTTCGGGAGTAGAGGTTGTTTCCTATCGTTCATTTAGCGAAGGGAAACATATTAATTTAGTGGTTAGTTCAGGAGGCGAAGAATATACTGCTGTTTGGTGGCGGGGGACAGAGGAAAAGTTAGGTAAAGAGGTAGACTTAGTGTATACACTCACGATTAATCACTGGCGGGGTCGTCGGGAATTGCAACTGGTAATTGAAAGAGTGTTAACGGGGCGGGGAGCAGTTACTAGACCAGAAATAAATTTTGTGCTTGAAGATTGGCGCAATTGGCAGTCAAGAGGAGAAGTACTGTCCGAATTTTTTCGAGCTGTGTATTATTATGAAGGTTTAGAGGAACCAACAACTAATAATCTAATTAATCGCTATCAGAGCCAACAAGCTGATAACTTAGTTTTCTTATCTTGCCCCCCGGAATTAAATATTGCCCGAGAAATAATTAATAAAGTAATGCCTGACCGGATAATATTAGCTTATTCACAAGCTGAATTGAGGTCTCCGCAGCATTTCCTCAACCAATTAGCCGGTTTGACCAAACATATAATTAATCAGCAGCAGGGAGAAACAGATATTTATCAGTTAGCGGCATTAACTGCTGAACAAGAGGTGACAGTACTTGTAGGACTCAAATGTCTGCAGGCGAAGGGGTTAATTCAGATTGAATTACTTCCTAAAGGCAGTATTTTAGTCAACCGAGGGACGAAAGAGATTAATCAGAAGGAAACTAATGATTTACAGCCGCGGTTAACTAGTTTATTAGCCGAAAGCAGATCATTTAAAAAGTATATGCTGCAAAGCAGTTTGCAGAAAGTTAGGCAGTTGTTAGGATAAAAACTAAATTTTTCTTTACAAGTTACTTTATTTATATTATAATTTAAACTAAGATGTTAGATGTAATAAAATTATAATCTTTAAAATAATTGACCTATAACCCATAACAACAAATAAGCAGTGTTTTTTTAAAGCACCTGAAAGCGGTTACAAGAAAATATTTTATAATCTTATTACTTATATAAGACTCCTAAACATTTAATAGGTCAAGGGCAGACCTATTAAAACGGTGGGGGTTTTTATTTTTTGGGGGGATATTATTGAAAATTACTAAATTACTGCGGTTGAGCGGCGGAATAATTTTGGTTTTACTTATTTGTGTGGGGGTTAGTGTTTTTGGTCTGAATATTAGTTTCCGCCAGGAAAGACGAGCAGTGGAAAGAAAACAACAGCTTGAGGAACTCAGTAGAGATTTAGCTGAGACTCTGGATTATTTAACAGTGCAGGTGCGCAAATATGCTCAACATGGAAATGAAGAATACTATAATAATTATTTTGAGGAAGTAGAAGAGAAGAAAACGCGCGAAAAAGTAATGGATAAGTTAAGAAAATTAGATGCACCGGAAGAAGATTTAGAATTAATTCAGCAGGCAATTGAGGAATCGATGATGTTAAAAAATAGTGAACAAAATGCACTGTCTTATGCAGAAGAAGGGGATTTTCAGCGGGCGCGACGAATAATATTTGGAGACTTTTATACTAAACAGAAACAGAAGGTTATGGATCCGATTGAAGAATTTCAAGCCGATATCAGACAAAAAACAGCACAGCAGACAGCGGCGACTCAGCGGAGGGCTGATTTTTTCTTACTTTTGACTAATATTTTATTGGGGCTGGTGCTTGTTGCGCTGGCAGTAACCTTTATAATTTTATACCGCCGAATTAGTAAGCCGATTAGTAAGGCTGTTGATTTTGCAGAACAAATTGCTCAGGGAAATTTAGATGTAGAGCCGCTGACGATAGAAACGGATGATGAAATAGGTTCTTTAACCCAGTCTTTAAATAAAATGTTGGCCCAATTAAAAGAAATAGTTGCTAAACTGAATAGTTCTATTCAGGATTTATCTTCTTACAGCCAGCAGCTTTCTGCTACTGCCGATCAAGAAAGCAGCAGGGTGGAGCAGACTATTCAAGATTTTGACACGATGTTTTCTGCTCTTGACCGGGTATCGGCTGCTCATCAAGAGGCAATTAAATCTACTCAGGAGACTAATCAAGAAGCAGATGCTGGAGAAGTAAATATCCAACAGACAGTAACTAGCATTCAGGAGATTGATCATAAAGTAGCTACTACTGTAGAAGTTATTGAAGATTTAGACGGTACTACTCAGGAGATCAATAAAATTGTAGATTTAATTGATAATATCGCTGAAGAAACTAATTTATTGGCTTTAAATGCTTCCATAGAAGCCAGTCGAGCTGGAGAAGCTGGACGCGGTTTTGCGGTAGTAGCTAACAAAATAAGGGAATTAGCAGAAGAAACAGCAGAGGCAACTAGTGAAATTTCGGGGTTGATTACAGAGATTCAATCTAAATCAGAAACTGGTTTAGAAGCAGTCCAGGAAGTAGAAGAGAAAGCGGAAACAAGCCGGGAAATAGCGGAAGAGACAGGGGAGTTATTTGCCACTATAGCTGATTCCATCCAGCATACTTCGACAAAAATTGAAGAAACGGCAACGGCAACTGAAAAAATAACTGAAACAGGCAATCAGGTAGAAGAAACTTCTGGGGAAATCAATGAAATGTCCGAAGAAATTGCAAAATCTGCTAATGAGTTAGATGAAATGGCTCAAGAATTAAAAATATTAATAGATGAATTTGATATTTAAACTATCTGTGACAGGAAATTAAAAAAATTACTTTACACACCTTATAATCTTTATTATAATTATTAATAGAAGGTAAACTTGAAATGGTATTAAGATTTGGAATCGTTTACAAAACAATAAATTAATAATTTATAATCTGCTTAAGTCTATAACCAATTTATAATTTATTTTATCTGCAGCCTATAAGATTATTTTGCTGATTATCCTTGACATTGGTGTCTGTAATTTATATAATAAAGGCAGCAAAGTAAAAATAAGTATATATTTTTTAACAGTTTGGAAACCGGTTACAGAGACAGTTGGCGGTCAAAACTATGTTTTAATAACTAAATTTTAAAATAATAAGTTTATAATTAAGCTTGCCCTTAATCTGTTTATTTTACCAGGAACGGCGGAAATATTTTTTAATGTCGTTTCATTAGTTGAGGATTAAAAGGGGGAAGCTATTTTTATATTTAGCTATATAATTTGGCCAAATTAGCGGAGTTAGGGATAAAAAAGGAGGGAATTAATTTTTAGGATCCCTGAAGATGTAAATTGAATACTAAACTTCAAAAGGAGGTAAGCTAATGAGCAAAAAGGGTGGCATTTCAGAATTAGCTAAACAAGAAAAGAAGTTAGCCTATCTTTTATTACTACCCACAGCTTTAATTTTATTATCTATTGCTTTTTATCCTTTAGGACAGGTATTTGTCAAAAGTTTTACTAATGATAGGTTCGCCAGCAGCCAACCAACTGAATTTGTGGGGCTGCAGAACTATAAAACTTTACTTAGTGTTACTGTGAGAAAACTGCCGGAAGGAAAGACGGCTATGGAGGTACTACCTGAAGATCCTAGGTGGTATAAAGAACTGGCTAAAGTTAATTTGTTTGGCAACCAATTTGTAATAGGAGCGACAGACCCTAATTTTATAAATGCTATTATCAACACTTTGATTTTTACGGTCTGTTCAGTATTTTTCGAAACCTTATTGGGGATGATAATTGCCCTGGTGGTAAACAGTGACTTCAAAGGCCGGGGAGGAATGAGAGCGGTGATGTTGATTCCCTGGTCGGTAATTACAGTAGTTTCGGCTACCATGTGGGAAGCTATGCTGCAGTCTAACCGAATTGGCTTATTCAACACCGTTTTTGAGAAATTAGGGATTGGTGACGGCAATATTGCTTTTTTAACTATGGAGGAATTGCAGCTGCCGTCTTTAATTGCTATTGATGTCTGGAAGACAACGCCGTTTATGGCTTTACTGATTCTGGCTGGCTTACAGCTAATACCTAATGAATTATATGAGGCAGCAGAGGTGGACGGCGCCAGTAAAGTAAATCAGTTTTTCAATATCACACTGCCGCTGATCAAACCTTCTCTGGCAATAGCTTTAGTCTTTCGAACTTTGAATTCCTTACGTGTGTTTGATATCTTTCAGGTATTATTGGAGACTAAGCGCTATTCAATGGCCAGTTACAACTATTATCAGTTAATTCAAAATCGGAATATGGGGCTAGCCTCTTCAATTGGAGTTTTAATTTTCATTTTAATTGCCGCTTTTGCAGCGATGTATATTAGAATGCTGGGAGTTGATATGGATGAGTAAAGCAACTAGAGGGCAGCTGAAGAAAGTTGGTTTCTGGGTGATGTTGGCTATTATAGTATTTTACCTGCTGTTTCCTTTTTACTGGGCAGTTAACTCTTCTTTGAAGTCAGAAGCTCAGCTGCAGATGATGCCGGCTACTTTTATTCCCCGGGATCCGCAGACAGGAGAAATAGATATTAACATCCAGAATTACTTCACTATCTTTTCGAGTAAGACTTTTCTCGGGGGGTTAATGAATAGTGTAGTAGTTTCCTTATCAACTACTATTTTAGCTTTAGTAGCAGGTTCTTTTTCCGCCTTTGCTTTAGGGAAGCTGCGGTTTAGAGGTAAAAAACCGACTATGTATGTGATATTATCGATGACCATGTTTCCTCAGGTTACAGTTTTGGCTGGTTTATATGCAGTAATTACTACTTTAAATTTGGGAGCCCGGTTTAGTATGGTTCTCTCTTATATGCTGTTTACGCTGCCGTTTACTACCTGGGTACTGGCATCTTTCTTTAAAGACTTGCCGGATGAGATTATGCAGTCGGCTCAGGTGGACGGAGCTACTCCGTTTCAGACGTTCCGGATGATTTTACTACCGCTGACTGCTCCAGCGATGGTAACCACTGGGCTATTGGCTTTTATTCGCGCCTGGAATGAATATTTATTTGCCTTAACCTTTACTTCGATTCAGCCAGAAGCGCGGACAGTACCGGTAGCAATTGCTTTATTTAGTGGAGAAGCAGCTCGCCAGATTCCTTTAGGAGAAAAGATGGCAGCGGCGGTGACAGTAACTGTGCCGTTAGTAGTATTAGTCTTTATCTTCCAGAAACGAATTGTTAAAGGATTAACTGCGGGAGCAGTCAAAGGATAAGCAAGGATGCTTTTTGACATCCTATAAAATAAATAGCCTTAAAATAGGCTAATAATTAAAATTAAAACTTTACTAATTATTAAAAGGGGGCTGATTAAATGTTTAATAAGAAAACAGTAGCATTATTTTTAGTGTTGGCAGTAGCTTTTTCTCTTGCCTTAGCAGGTTGTGGAGGACAGCAGGCAACTGAGGAGGATACTCAGCAAGAGCAGCAGGCTGAACAGGAAACTACCGAAGAAACAGCTGACAAAGAAGAAGACAAATCAGAGGATAAGGTCAAGGTTACAGTAGCTGCGGGAGCAGTAGGACAGGAAAAAGAAATGGCCAAAAAGCAGGCTAGAATGTATGAAGAAGAACATCCAAATGTTGATGTAGAGATATTAGAAACACCTGACTTGGCTGATAACCGCAAGGGATTATACTTACAGTTTTTAGAGGCGCAGAGTTCTAAGGTGGATGTTTACCAGGTAGATGTTATCTGGCCGGCTGAACTGGAAGAACACTTTATTGATCTGAATAAGCACATCTCGCAAGATGTGATTGATAAGCACTTTGACTCAATTGTTGAAAATAATACGGTAAATGGAAGCTTAGTGGCTTTACCGTGGTTTACTGATGCTGGTCTGCTTTATTACCGAACTGATTTGCTGGAAAAGTACGGTTATGAAGAACCGCCTGAAACTTGGTCTGAGCTAGAAAAAATGGCCAAGAAGATTCAAGAAGGCGAACGAGAAGCAGGTAAGCAGGACTTCTGGGGTTTTGTCTGGCAGGGTGATTCTTATGAAGGCCTAACTTGTGATGCTTTAGAATGGATCAAGTCTCACGGCGGCGGCACAATTGTAAGTCAGGATAAGAAAGTGACAATTAACAATGAAAATGCAGTAGAAGCTATTGATAAGGCCGCTGGCTGGGTAGGAGAGATTTCTCCTGGAGGAGTAACCGGTATGGCTGAAGAAGATGCGCGAGGAGTTTGGCAGTCTGGAAATGCTGCCTTCATGCGTAATTGGCCTTACGCTTATGCTTTAGGAAATAATGAGGATAGTGCTATCAAGGGTAAGTTTGATGTTGCTCCGTTGCCCGCAGGTCCTAACGGCGAACCAGCCCATACTTTAGGCGGCTGGAACTTAGCAGTAAGTAAATATAGTGAAAATCCGGAAGTTGCTGCTGATGTAGCTCAGTTCTTAGCTTCACCAGAGCAGCAGAAGAAACGGGCAATTGAAATTACAATGAATCCGACTATGCCGTCTCTTTATGAAGATGAAGAGATTTTAGAAGAAGTACCATTCTTCGGTAAATTATATGATGTCTTTGTTAATGCTGTACCGCGTCCTTCGGCACCAACAGGCGCTGACTACAGTAAAGTTTCTAAATCATTCTACACTCAAGTTCATGCGGTATTAACCGGTGACAAGAGTGCCAAAGAAGCTGTACAGTATATTGAGCGAGAAGTTAAGAATGCTACTGGCTATGAAACTGGCAGCCCACAATAAACAATAAATTTATAACTTTATAAGCAGTTATCATCCAGCAGCCTGGATTTATCGGGCTGCTGGATGGTAATCTTTTAAAAAGCAAACAATGCCACGGGAGGTATTACTGATGGGAGAACTAAAAGGTTTTATTCTTGATTTAGATGGGGTTATTACCGATACTGCTGAATACCACTTTCAAGGTTGGAAGCGGTTAGCAGAAGAAGAGGGGATTGAATTTACTCGGGAAGATAATGAGCAGCTGCGCGGAGTTTCCCGGAGTCGTTCTTTGGAATTATTGTTAGGAGATAAGATAGATGATTATACAGAAGAAGAGTTTCAGGAAATGATGGATCGCAAGAATGGCTATTACCAGGAATTGCTGGAGCAGATGACGGAAGATGACCTACTGCCGGGGGCACGAGAACTAATGGATGAAATTAAGGAACGGGGCTTTAAAATTGCTGTTGCTTCTGCCAGCCGGAATACAATGCGAGTGCTTAAGAGTTTGGCTATTACTGATGAGTTTGCTACTATTTCTGACGGTTACAGTGTAGATAATCCCAAACCAGCTCCTGATATATTCTTACATACGGCTGATAAATTAGATTTAAAGCCGGAAGAATGCGTAGTGCTGGAAGATGCTGAGGCTGGAATTGATGCGGCTCTGGCAGCGGAAATGACGGCAGTAGGTATTGGACCAAAAGATAGAGTAGGCCATGGAGATTATCGATTTGCTAGTACAGCTGATGTGGATTTAGAGCAGATTGTAACTGATTAATTTTTTTGAGTTTCTGTAACCGGTATCAGAATTATAAAAGATAAATTATTAGTAAAAGCTTATAATAGAAAGGTTTAGGGGGGTCAATGGTGAAGTTAAAAAATGATTTAGCGACTGAAACAGGATGGGAAATAATCAAAACCAATTTCAGTGAAGACCAATTAGTAACAGCAGGCAGTAATTTAATGATTGGGAACGGGTACCTGGGGTATCGCGGTACTCTGGCTGAATGGGGAGCCGACGAATATGTAGGCTGTATTGTTACTGATACGTATGATAAAGCTGATGGAAAGTGGAAAGAATTATGTAATGCTCCTAATGGATTATTTACTAAGCTAATATTTGAGGGCGAGGAATTATCTGTTTTTGCTAGTCAAGTTAAAGATTATAAACAAGAACTGGATTTAAAATCAGCTCTGTATAAGCGGCATACCACCTGGCAGGCAGAGTCAGGAGCAGAGGTTGATTTAGAGGTAGAAAAGTTTGCTAGCTACGATAACCGGCACCTGTTAGCTATGGAGTATAAATTTAGTCTGGATGAAGCCGGACAGGTAGAAGTAGTAACTGGAATTGACGGTCAAGTTTGGGATTTGAATGGGAAACACTTTCAAGAGTATGATTTAGCGGAAAAAGACGGGTTATTAGCAGTTGAAACAACCACGGTGGAAGCTGAAATTAACGTAGATGTGGCAGAGGGAATTGATATTTTAGAAGGAGAACCGACAGCTGAAGAAATAGAAGAAAGAGAAGAGGAAATTTACCGCCGGTTAACCTTTGATTTAGAAGCAGGAGAAGAAGTTGTGCTGCGCAAGGTGGTCAGTATTTACAGCAGTAATGATGTAGATAATCCGCTGGTGCAAGCGCAAAATGATGTGGATAATGGCTTAAAACTGGGTTATCAGCAGTTAAAGGAAGATCACCAGCAGCAGTGGGAAGAATTATGGGGAGTATCGGATATTCAGATTGAAGGAGATCTGGAAGCCCAGACAGTACTTAGGTTTAATCTATATCATAATATAATTTGTACGCCGGCCCATAGTGAACGGCTGCCGATTGGAGCCCGCGGTTTATCCTGTCAGGCTTATCAGGGAGCAGCTTTCTGGGACCAAGAAATCTTTAATATGCCGATGTTTTTATATACTCAGCCGGAAATTGCTAAAAACATATTGAAGTATAGATATCATACGTTAGATGGAGCGCGCGAAAAGGCAGCAGATTTAGGCTATTATGGGGCTTATTATCCCTGGATTAGCGGGAAAACGGGGCAAGAATTATGTCCTGACTTCTTTTTTAAAAATGTATTGACCGGGCGGAAAATCAGAAATCACTTTAATGATTGGCAAATTCACATTTCGCCTGATATTGCTTATGCCGTCTGGCATTATTATCAAGCTACTGGTGATTGGGAGTTTATTGTTGATTATGGAGCCGAAATGGTCTTTGAAATTGCTCAATTTTTAGTTTCTCATGCTTACTTTAAAAAAGATAAGAACCGGTATGAAATAATTAGAGTTCTAGGTCCTGATGAGTACCACGAAAATGTAGATAATAATGCATTTACCAATTATCAAGCCCAGTATGTATTGGACAAAGCAGTTACCATATACGAGCAGCTGCAGGAAGAAGATCCGGAACAGCTAGCTGCATTATGCGACCGATTAGAGCTGGGAACAGAAGAGATCAACAATTGGGAAGAGATGGCCGAACTGATGTATTTACCTCAGCCTGATGAAGAAAGCCTGTTGATTGAACAGTTTGACGGGTTTTTTGAGTTAGAAGATGCAACGCCGGAAGAGGTAGAAGCCCGCTTGCAGGATCCGGAGGAGTATTTAGGGTGGCCGGTAGGAGTTGCTACCCGAACTCAAGTTGCAAAGCAGGCGGATGTGTTGCAGCTTTTCTGCATGCAGGATAGATTTGATCAAGAAGTAATGCGGGCCAACTATAATTATTATGAACCGCGCTGTGAACATGGTTCTTCGCTGAGTCCGTCTGCCCATTCTATTGTAGCCAGTAAAGTGGGTTATAGGGAAGAAGCCTATGACTACTTTATGGAGTCCTGTACGGTGGATCTATATAATACCAATAAAGCAATTCACGGCGGAACTTTTATCGGCGGACTTCATACAGCAGCGTGCGGAGGTGCCTGGAAGATGATTGTCCAGGGATTTGCCGGGTTAGAACTGAACGAAGAAGTAGTAGAATTTAATCCTCAATTGCCTACTGCCTGGGAAGAAGTCAGCTTTAATTTCTGCTATCACTCACAAGACTTGACTATTACTCTACGTGAGGATAGCTTGGTAGTAGAAGCCGGAGAAACGAATCAAGCAGCAGTGTCTATTAAAGTGAAAGAAGAAACAAAAACAGCTGCTCCGGGAGAAAAAGAAAGTTTTCAATTATAAGTTTAAATTAATATTTATAATTAAAGAATTATAAGTTGCTATCTCTAGTGGTGGAGGAGGTGGAATAATGGAGGAAGAAGTCACCATGGAGGATATAGCGGAGGAAGCTGGGGTGTCAAAAGCTACTGTTTCGCGGGTGATAAATGAAGATTCCTATGTGAGTGAAGAAACTAGGGAGCAGGTAATGGAGGTAGTCCGTAAATATAATTATCAGCCGCATACCGTAGCCCGCGGATTAGCACGCGATCTGTCGCATACTATTGGGTTAGCGATTCCCGGGCCGCCCCGAAATATAACAGATCCTTTTTTCCTGGAATTTTTACACGGGGTAGGTAATAAAGCAGCTACCTATGATTTTAGTGTTTCTTTACCTACGATTAAGGATGATAGTGTTCGTAAACTATATGAAGAAGCAATTAATTTCAACCGAATTGACGGCATGATTGTAGTCAATCCTAAAATTGATGATTTTCGGATTGAATATTTACGAAATAAAAATATTCCCTTTGTTTTTTTAGGGCGGACCTTTTCCGATGAACAGGTAGCTTGGGTAGATGGCGATAATGTAGGTGGAGCCTATGAAGCTGCTGAGTATCTGATCAATCAGGGCCATACTGAAATCGCCTGCATATCTGGGGATGTAGATTTTGTGGCTAGTCATCTGCGGCAGGAAGGATATAGACAGGCTTTGGCTGATAACAACCTTAATTTCAAACAAAATTTGATTGCTCGCGGAGATTTTACTAGAGATAGCGGTTATCAAGCAATGAAAGTTTTACTGGGGAGATCGGTTTCTTTTACGGCAGTGTTTGTAATCAATGATGCCATGGCTATGGGGGCAATAAAGGCTTTAAAAGAAGCTGGAATTAAGGTGCCCGAAGAATGTGCAGTAATGGGGTTTGATGGAATTGATCTGGGAGCTTATATAGATCCTCAATTAAGTACTATGCGCCAGCCCATTTATCAATTGGGAGTGGAGGCCTGTGAAACTATAATTAAATTAATTACTGGAGACCAAGTAGTAGAAAAGCAAAAGGTGCTACCGATAGAAAAACTAATCAGAGAATCTACTTAATATATTCAATTTATTATTGGATGGGGCAAAGGAGGCAGAAAAAATGTCTGCTAATAATGGAGAAGTTATATATCCTTATCACGAGTGGAAGATTGAAGAGAACGAGTTCAACCCGGAGACTAACTATCGGGATGAGACTATTTTTACGTTAGGTAATGGTTATTTGGGAATGCGGGGAAATTTTGAGGAAAATTATGATTGGCCGGCGAATAATTCGCTGCGGGGAGTTTATATCAACGGTTTTTTTGAAGAGGAACCGATTCATTATGGGGAAAAGGCCTACGGCTATCCGGAACATACTCAGGTGATGCTGAATGTAACTGATAGTAAGATTGTTAAACTGTATTTAGGGGCAGAAGAATTTAATATGCGTGAGGGGAATTTAATTGATTATCAGCGGACTTTAGATATGAACAAGGGGCTGCTGATCCGGGAAGTAACCTGGGAGTCTCCGGCGGGAAAACGGGTTAAAGTAGAGATTGAGCGACTGATTTCCTTTACTAATCAACATTTAGCAGCCATTAATTATCAAGTAACTCCGCTTAATTTTAGTGGAGAGATTACTTTAGTGTCTGCTTTAGAAGGAGCAGTTATTAACCAGGAGCAGGAAGGAGACCCGCGGGTTGGTTCTCCTTTACAGGGTCAGACTTTGCAGCTGTTAGAAAAGAAGCAGGAAGCTGGGTTTAGTGCTTTATTACAGCAGACAACTAATACAGAATTGGCTTTAGTCTGCGGAATGAAAAATAAGCTGCAGACGGAAAATAAATTTAAATTAGCGGCTGATCAATCTGAGCAGCGGGTGCAGACTAAGTATCTAATAGAAGCGGAACGGAATCATGAACTTTGTTTGACTAAATACATAACTTATTATACTTCGCTGGACTGTTCACAGGATGAATTGTTAAGTAGAGCCGAAGAGAATTTAACGGAAGCTCAGCAGCAGGGATTTGACTATTATTTAGCGCAGCAAGAAGAATACTTAAATCAATTTTGGCAGCAGGCAGATATAAAAATTAAAGGCGATCGGGCTTTACAGCAGGGGGTTAGGTTTAATGCCTTTCATTTGCTGCAGTCAGTAGGAAAAGATGGGCAGACCAATATAGCGGCTAAAGGTTTGACGGGCGAAGGGTATGAAGGACATTATTTTTGGGATACGGAGACTTATATTTTACCTTTCTTTTTATATAATAAACCAGAAATCAGCCGCAAGTTATTAAAGTATAGATATAATACTTTGGATCAGGCGCGAAGTAGAGCACGGACAATGGCGCATGAGAAAGGAGCCCTCTATCCCTGGCGGACTATCGGGGGCGAAGAATGTTCTGCTTATTATCCGGCGAGTACTGCCCAATATCATATCAATGCCGATATTATTTATGCTTTAAGGGAGTATCTGGAAGCAACAGAAGATATGGACTTTTTCCTAAATTATGGGGCGGAAATGCTATTTGAAACAGCCCGCTTGTGGGTAGATCTAGGAGACTATATTCCTAAAAAGGATAATCAATTCTGTATTAATGAAGTTACCGGCCCGGATGAATATACAGCCCTAGTGAATAATAACTGCTATACTAATTATATGGCGCAGATGCATTTGGAGTATGCAGCTGAGATGGGTGAAAAGTTAAGGACGGAATATAATGCTACTTATCAGGAATTAGCAGAAAAAATAGGTTTACAGCGGGAAGAAATTGAAGCCTGGTGCAGGGCAGCTGAGAATATGTACCTGCCGTATGATGAAGAATTGGGAATTCACCCGCAGGATGACAGTTTTTTAGAAAAGGAAGTGTGGGACTTTGAGAATACCCCGGAAGAAGATTATCCGCTATTGTTAAATTATCATCCGCTAGTAATCTATAGATATCAGGTCTGCAAGCAGGCTGATACAGTGCTGGCGTTATTTTTATTAGGAGATAGGTTTAGTCGGGAAGAAAAAAGGCGGGACTTTGATTATTACGAGCGGATTACTACTCATGATTCTTCCTTATCCTCTTGCATTTACAGTATTTTAGCAGCGGAGCTTGGCTATCGAGATAAGGCCTATGAATACTTTATGGAAACCGCTCGGATGGACTTGGATAATTATCATAATAATACTCAACACGGAGTACATACTGCTGCGATGGCTGGGGCCTGGATGTGTCTGGTCAATGGTTTTGGCGGCATGAGGGTTTATGATGGAGAATTGAGTTTTGAACCTTATTTGCCGGAAAAGTGGGATGAATATGAATTTAAAGTTAACTTTCAGGGGCGTAAGCTGCAGGTAACGGTTCAGCCAGATGCTGTAACCTATAAATTACTATCAGGAGCAGAATTAAGTTTTGAACATTATCAGTCTACTATCAGTTTGGCGCCTGGAGAGCAGATAACTAAGGCTTTAACTTAAA